>REBS01000125.1 GCA_007692605.1 Gemmatimonadales bacterium | reverse complement strand
TCGACTGATGGATCCGGCGCTCACCTCTCCTCTTTCGGCGGACGGTTCCGCCGGTGTCACCCCGGCCTCTTCGGCTGCGGGTGCGGGGAGGGGTGCGCGCCCGGGTCGGATCCGGGACTACTTCGAGGGCCGGGCCCCCAACTGGATCCGGCTCACTTCGGACGAGCCGGTCAGCGGGGTGCGCCGGATCGTGCGCGAGGGGCGCGACGCGATGGCCGGAACGCTCCTTTCGTGGATCCCCGAGGATGGGGATCGGAGCGTGCTCGACGCGGGCTGTGGCCCCGGCGAGGTGTCGCTGCGGATGGCGAGGCGGGGGCTGACCGTGACCGGGGTCGAGATCGCTCCGACGCTGGCAGCGGCCGCGCGGAAGCGGGTCGTCGAGGCCGGACTCGCCGATCGGGTGACGATCCACGAGGGGGACGCCTCGGACGCCCCCGGGGGGCCGTGGCAGCACGTGCTCATCATGGATGTGCTCTTCCACTATCCGGCCCACGAGGCGATCCGCATGCTGGCCGCCTTCGCGGACCGGGCGGAGGAGAGTCTGCTCTTCACGCTGGCTCCCCGCACGGTGCTTCTTTCGGTGCTGGGTGGGGTGGGATCGCTCTTTCCCCGTCGGGACCGCGCGCCCGCGATTCGCCCCGTGCGGGTCGGCCGGTTCCTGGAGCGCCTGCTCGCCGACCCCGGGATGTCGGGGTGGACGGTGGGGCGGCAGCACCGGGTCTCGACCGGCTTCTATTTCTCGCACGCGGTGGAGCTTCGCCGTGCGGATGCGACCGGGGGGCGGACATGAAGCGCTCCTTCGCCTCTCTGACCGCCGAGACCCTCTCCCGCCTGGGGACCCGCTGGCTTCCCTTCGCGGACGCCGCCAGTGCGGAG
This sequence comes from Gemmatimonadales bacterium, assembly GCA_007692605.1. Taxonomy (GTDB): domain Bacteria; phylum Gemmatimonadota; class Gemmatimonadetes; order Longimicrobiales; family Gaopeijiaceae; genus SLBA01. Next base: position 34,026 of record REBS01000125.1, on the reverse strand, counting down.
CTTCCCCTCGGTCGGCTCCTGCGGCTGGCGCTCTTCCAGGTGTCGGTGGGAATGGCGCTGACCCTCCTGGTCGGCACGCTGAACCGGGTGATGATCGTGGAACTCGGGGTCGCGGCGGTGGTGGTGTCGCTGATGATCGCGCTCCCCCTCCTCTTCGGGCCGTTCCGGGCGCTGATCGGCTTCAAGTCCGATGTGCATCGTTCGGCCTTCGGGTGGCGACGGGTGCCCTACCTGTGGTTCGGGACCCTCCTGCAGTTCGGGGGCTTCGCGATCCTTCCCTTCGCCCTCCTGCTCCTGGGTGGGGACCATTCGTCCCCGGCGTGGATCGGGACCGCGGGGGCCGGACTCGGCTTTCTGATGATCGGGGCCGGCGCACACACGGTGCAGACGGCGGGGCTCGCCCTGGCGACCGACCTGTGCAAGCCGGAGCAGCGGCCGCGGGTGGTCGCGCTCCTCTACCTCTTCCTGCTCGTGGGGATGATCCTGGGCGGCACCTTCTACGCCCTCGTCCTGCGGGACTTCAACCCCCTCCGCCTGATCCAGGTGGTGCAGGGGGCGGCGGTGATCACCGTGCTACTCAACGTGATCGCGCTCTGGAAGCAGGAGCCGCGCGACCGCGCCCGGGCCGCGACCCCGGCCCCTGCGGTGCGGTTCGGCGAAGCCTGGTCCGACTTCATGTCCGGTGGCCGGTCGGCCCGGCTGCTCCTGGCCGTCGGACTGGGAGCCGCGGGATTCTCGATGCAGGAGGTGCTCCTCGAGCCCTTCGGGGGAGAGGTGCTGGGGATGGGGGTGGCGGGCACGTCGTTTCTGACGGCGCTCACGGCCGGCGGCGCCGTGGTCGCCTTCGGGCTCAGCGCCCGATGGCTGGAGCGGGGGTTCGACGCCTGTCGCCTGGCGGCGATGGGCACGCTGATCGGGGTCGGGGCCTTCGTGGCCATCCTCCTGTCCGCGGTGATCGGCTCCCCCCTGGCGCTGCAGCTGGGTGCGGTGTTGATCGGAGGCGGCGGTGGCTTCTTCCTGGTCGGTACCCTGACCGCGGCGATGGATCTGCACGACTCCGAGCGCAATGGACTGGCCATGGGGGCGTGGGGGGCGGTGCAGGCGACCGCGATGGGTCTGGCGGTGGTGGTGGGTGGAGTGATTCGTGACGGTGCCGCCTCGATGGCGGCTTCAGGAACCCTGGGGGCGGGCCTTTCCGGACCCGGGGTCGGATACATGATCGTCTTTCAGATCGAGATCGTGGCCCTTTTCTCGGCCATGGTGGTGCTGGGCCCCCTCGTGGTATCGAGGGGACGGATCCCGGCCGGCTCGAAACGTTCACGCTTCGGGCTGGCCGAACTTCCCGGCTGACCCTTCGCACGGAGGTGCATGGTGGAGTACATCGATTTTGCGCAGATCACAGTCTATCTCTTCTGGTTCTTCTTCGCGGGCCTCATCATCTATCTGAGGCGTGAGGACAAGCGCGAGGGATATCCACTGGATTCCGACCGGAAGGGCGTGGTCGTGGAGGGCTGGCCGGGCGTGCCGACCTCTGGCACGACCCGCTCGAGTCGCCTGAAGCACCCGGCGCTGGATCCCTCGGATCCCGCGAACTACATGCCCGAGGCCGAGGGTGTCCCCGGCCGCAACCACCCCGAGGAGGCCCGATGAGCGACGCCATTCGTCCCAGCAGCCCTCACCCCGGTGCCCCCATGGAGCCGACGGGCGATCCCATGAAGGACGGGGTCGGCGCCGCTTCGTGGACCACCGATCGTGCCGACCGACCGGACCTCACGCACGACGGTCGTCCGCGGTTCCAGCCGATGTCCGCGCTGACCGGTTGGTCGATCGAAGGGAAGAGCCCGGATCCTCGAGGCATGAAGGTGGTCGGCGACGACGGGGTCGCCGCCGGCGTGGTCACCGACCTGTGGGTCGATCTGGCCGAGCCGCAGATCCGCTACCTCGAGGTGGAACTCTCCGAAGGGGAGGGGACGGTCCTGCTCCCGATCGGGTACGCCAAGATCCACCGAGGCCGGGGAGAGGTCCGAGTGCAGTCGATCCATGGGAAGCACTTTGTCGATGTGCCTCGTCCGAAGACGGCCGGGCAGATCACCCTGCTCGAGGAGGATCGGGTGGTGGCATACTACGCCGGGGGGTATCGGTACGCCGAACCCTCCCGGAACGAACCCCTGTTCTGAGATGACTACCCCGTCCGCACCGGGGCACCACCCCCAGAACCCAGACAGCGAAGCGCCCGATGCCCTCCGAGGTCTCCGACTCCCGGGAGTCGAGGAGCCCCTTCCACCGGGGGAGACCGTGGTATGGAGCGGCCGTCCTGGCCTCTGGCCGACGGCGTTTCGTGTCCTGCACCTCCGGGCCCTCCTCTTCTACTGGGCCCTGGTCGCGATCGGATTCCTCGCGTGGGGCTCCACCGGCGGCCCGACCGTGGGATCGCTGGCAGCCGACCTGACCTGGCTGATCGTCGTCGCTCTCCTCGGCACCGGGGTGATCCTGATCCTCGCATGGCTGATCCGGGTCACCTCGCTCTACGTCGTGACCGAAAAGCGCGTGGTCATGCGGGTCGGAATCGCGCTGCCCGGCGTCCTGAACCTTCCGCATGAGCAGATCGGATCCGTGGACCTGCGCCGGAACCGCGACGGGAGCGGCGACCTGGTCCTCACCCCGGTGGGGGATGAACGCATCGGCTGGCTCTTCCTGTGGCCGCATGTCCGCCCCTGGCACTGGAAGGATCCGATCCCGGCGCTACGAGCGCTCTCCGATGTCCAGGAGGTGGGGGATCTCGTGGCCTCGGTGGTCCGTGAGCGGACCGGACAGGTCGAAAGCGCGGCGCGGCGCGAGAGCCCGCCGTCTCGGAGCTCTGGCTCCCGGGTTCAGGAGGCCGTATCATGAGCTATATCCATATCGACGACGATACCCCGCCGAATATCCTGCCCCCCGCCGCGCTCAAGGCCATCGGGGTAATGCTCGCCCTGGTGCTGGTTCTGGCCGCGGTGGCTCGTTTGACCGGGGTCGGGGTGGTATCGAGTGCCGATCTGGACGATCGGACGGTGATCGCCGAGCGTATGATCAGCTTCGAGACCGAGGGTGAAGACGGGATCATCCGTATTCGGGATGGGAGTTCGGCGATGCTTCTGGTCCAGCTGGAGCCTGGCGAGGGTGGGTTTCTTCGCGGTGCGGTCCGCCCGCTGAATCGAGAGCGGATGACGGCAAGGTTCTCACCGGAGGATCCGTATCGGCTCGTCCAGTGGTCGGACGGAGCCCTCACCCTCGATGACCCGTTGACCGGGGTGCGACTGGATCTCTACGCCTTCGGACATACGAATGCGGGGGCCTTCGCCGCACTCCTGACGGATCTGGGTACCACGGCGCCCGGGGTGACCCGGCGCCCCGACGCACCAACACAGGGAGAACACAGGGAATGAGCCCATTTGCATGGATCGGAGTTGCCGCGATCATCGCGCTCCTCCTGGTCTGGTTTTTCTGGCGGCGCACGGAGCGTGTGCCCTGCCGCCTCGACCTCGAACGAACCCACGAACACCTCCACGCCCATGTCGAGCTGATGGGATTCCTTCCCGAGCCGGGCGACTCCGTCCGAGTCGAGGGCGTCGATGGGGACCTTGTCCGAATCGAATACGGACGCACGGCCACGCAGGACTCCGAGGCCGTCGTGACGCGTGCGAGCGCGCTGCGACGCTGGTGGACGCGGGTCACCGGGCGATTCGAATTCTATGAACTGTATGACGTGGGCTTCGAGTAGGCCCCACCTGAATCGGGAGTGACAAACGGATGTACCCTACGACCACGAAGGCCCCGGTCAACGAGGCGACCAAGAAGGCCCAGGAGGACGCGGCGCTCTCGCCCCGCTTCTACACGACAGACTTCGAAGCGATGGACGAGCTCAGTGTCGAGCCGGTTCGCGAGGTCTGGGACGCGCTCCTGAAGGAGTTCCGAGACGACCCCAACAAGAGCCACTTCAAGCGTAACGAGCGCTTCGAAGGTGACTGGTCGCACCTCGAGGTGCGCGACGAGTTCATCGAGTTCCTGGTGAGCTCCATCACCGCGGAGTTCTCGGGCTGCATCCTCTACGCCGAGATCAAGAAGCGGACGAAGAACAAGGACCTCTCGGAGCTCTTCGGCCACATGAGCCGAGACGAAGGCCGGCACGCGGGCTTCATCAACGGGACGCTCAAGGACCTCGGTGTGGGGGTGGATCTCTCCTTTCTCACCAAGACCAAGAAGTACACCTTCTTCAAGCCGAAATTCATCTTTTACGCGACGTACCTGTCCGAGAAGATCGGCTACGCGCGGTATATCACGATCTTCCGCAACTTCGAAAAGAATCCGGACAAGCGCTTCCACCCGATCTTCGAGTGGTTCGAGGACTGGTGCAACGACGAGTTCCGGCACGGTGAGGCCTTCGCGGCCCTCATGCATTCCAACCCGAAGCTCATCTCCGGGCGAAACAAGCTCTGGATCCGCTTCTTCCTCCTGGCGGTCTTCTGCACCATGTGGGTCCGCGACCACCTGCGCGGCACCTTCTACGAGGCGATGGGAATGGATCCGTCGGAATACGATCTCGAGGTCTTTCGCATCACGACCGAGATCTCGAAGCAGGTCTTCCCGGTCCTGCTGGACTTCGAGAATCCCCGCTTCATCGCCCGCATGAACCGGATGGTCGAGAACACGCGCAAGATCAACGAGTCGAGGGAGAAGGGCGGCCTCTTCCAGAAGATCCGTCGGGGAGGCCTCATGCTGGGCAACGCCTACCAGTTCGGGCGTCTCTACACGATGAAGGCCCACAAGAATGAGGTCCCCGCCGATTTCCAGCTGACCCCGGCCTACTGAACCCTCTTCCGGCCGACCCCCACCTGGATCGTGGGGGTCAGCCGGAGAGGGTCGTTTCGGCTCCGGACTCCCGTTTCGGCGCCGGCTCCCACCCCCAGAGGCTCTCGAGCCGGATCGGCACGACCATCACCAGGTGCTCGAGCGCGGCGAGGCCGGCGAGCGTGCCCAGGATCAGCAAGCTGGCGCTCCAGTAGGCGCTGTCGGTGGCGAATCCCCCATAGAGAAGGCCTCCGGTCACGGCGGCGATGAGCACCAGCGAGATCGGCAGGAGTCCGCTCGTCCGACGCGCCGGCACCAGCGAGGCGAGGTGCGCCAGGCGCGACGGGAAGAGGTGGTCGTTCGGGTTGGGGACGCCCGCGAAGAGATTCAGCTTCGCACTCAGTCGCATGACCCAGAACACCAGAAAGGTATAGAAGGGCATGGCGTTCGAGGCTCCCCAGGCGGCGATCCCCAGCGCGAGGACGGTGGCGGCCAGCGCCAGCTCGTGGTGGATGATCGCTCCCACCGCATGCCGGAACCGGGGAAAGCCCGAGAGCTCCGGTGGGCAGGGCTCCTTGATCGGACCCGTGAGGGCCCCGGAGAGGAAGGTGAGTTCGTGCCACGCCCAGAGCAGGACGCCCACCCCGAAGCCCAGGAGGGCTCCGCTGGTTCCACCGACCTCGCGCAGGGCTACGGCGGCCGCACCGGCGGCTACGGCCGCGCCCGAGGCCCCGGCGAGCAGGTATCCCCGGTGGCGGTCCGAGTCCGCCGCTCTCGCGAGAAGAAAGAGGAGCCCAGTTCCCGCCCACCAGGCACCGATGGCAGCCCCCACCGGAAGCAGTGTGCTCACCCGCAGGCCTGGCGCGCTGTGTCCCGGGAATAGAAGGGCGCTTCTCCCGCATCGTGATCGGTCACGTCGATCACGTCGTGGAGTTCGGGCAGGCTGCGCATCAGGATGCGGCGGACCACCCCTTCCAGCGTGCCCCGCGCCGAGGCGCATCCCTGACACCCACCGTCCATTTCGACCTCCGCGACCCCCTCGTCGGTGACTCGCATGAGCCGGACTTCACCTCCATGGCTCTCGACGAGCGGATTCACCCTCTGCCGGATCTCGGAACGGATCGCGGCTTCCAGCGGACCGTCGCTTACAGAGGGAGGGCCGGGTGCACGCGAACCCGAAGGTCCGGCCATAGTCCGCACCAGGAAGCCCCGGACACCTCCCTCGTCTGTGTAATCGATGGTTCGACCGGTCAGCACGCCCCCGGTTCGCGCGTCGAAGCGCAGGGGTATGGGGTCTCCTTCGACCTCGAAGGCCCCTCGCGCGAGGGGGGTTGTGGCCGACACGAATTCCAGATGCAGTTCTTCGTCCGACGAGGCCTCGACCAGGAGGACGGCCGACGGGTCCCCGAAGGCCTCCGCGAAGGCCGTGAGCATCTTGCGGGCCGCGGGCGTGAAGCGCACCACCGTGCGGTGGGCCTCCTGCACCCCTTCGGAAAGGACCGGCAGCTCCAGCGGGCGAATCATCGTCAGTTCTCCCCGTCCTCGGTGTCCTCGTCGCCGTCATCCGCATCGGCCCCCGCTCCGTTGTGCGGGGGACCGAGCACCTGGAAGGCCGGCCACTCGGTCGCATGACTCGCCTCGGCGCCATACTGGGGCTGGAAAGCCCCGTTGTGGCAGGTCGCGCACTGGATCTTCGGTCCGTCACCCATGGGGCCGAGGCGGTTGGCGGGCCACTCGTCCTGAAGGGGAAGCATGTATTCCGCGTTCGCGTGCCGGACCATTCCGACCCCCCGCAGTGCGGTCACCCGCTGCGGTGGGCTCTCATCCCAGTCGCTGAAGCGAGCCGTAGTGTGGCAGTAGGTGCAGTTCACGCCCAGGTCCTTCGACATCTGAATCATGACCCAGTAGGCGTACTCGGTGTCCTGGATCGACGAGGTGTTCTCGGTGTCCCCCGTGAGAGCCTGGTCCGAAATCACCCGAATGGCCTCCTGGTCGAGCAGGTAGCGCTCGGTCTGCCGAGCGCCCTCGTTCACGTAGTACCGCTCCAGGTCGCGCTCCCCGTCGGCGGCGTAGAACCAGTAGTTGTTCGGCAGGACCTCGCCCATGTGACAGGTCCAGCAGTTCACACCGGTCTCACCCACGTGCTCGGGGTAGTTTGCGTTCAGGTCCTGGGTCATGCGGATCATGTCGCGGGAAACGACCTTGGTGTAGATGTCGTCCGAGACGAAGTTGACGGTCCCGTCGTCTTCGATCACGTGGCAGTAGTTGCATCCCTGGCCGGTTTCCTGGGCGACCCATGCGGTCATGGCGAGCATGGTGCGGTTGAATTCGGCCTCGCTCAGGTGCCCCAGGTACTGGACGTTCTCCCAGGTGCCCGCGGGAGCCGGCTCCATCTCGGCGTCCGGGGCGCCGGCGAGCTGCGGGATTCGCGCGGCGACCGACTCCATCGAGTCCTGGAGGGTGGAGGGGTTCGCGACGTGCTCCATTCCCACTCCGCGGAACCCCAACTGCGAGGTCTCGACCGGTGGAAGCTCACAGGCCTGGATCGCCAGCAGCGCTCCGGCGGCAGAGAGGATCAGAAGTTGCTTCTTCATCGGATGCTCTCCGCGTTGAGTGCGACGTCGGCGAAGGTGAGGCGAATGTCCGTACCGGGCAGGAGGCCACCATCGCGGAACGAGGTGTCGAGACCCGGGAAACCTTCGGGGGGCGGGGTCTGCCATGGCCCCTCGAGCTCACCGGGTTGGACCGGGTATGCGGGGTCCGCCCAGACCTCGGGGTAGTCCGGAACGAGTCCGTGCTTCTGACCCCAGAGGTACCAGTTGTCGACTGCCGTTCCCGTGAGCACGATTCCGATCCCGCCCGTGATCACGGTCAGGACCGCGAACCACCAGGCCCACCGGTGAATCGACTCCATGGTGGCGTTGAAGCCCATGGTCCAGCGCCAGAAGAGCTGGCTTCGCTCCGCCGCGGTGCCCCGGTCGGTGATCTGGTCCACCTCGCGCTCCGCGCCCATCTTGGCGGCGGCCAGGATGGTCCCCGCGTGCATTGCGAAAAGGAGCGCCGACCCGTAGAGGAAGGCGATCGACAGCATGTGAAAGGGGTTGTAGAAGAGGTTGCCGTACCGGATGCTGAAGGCCGCCGTCCAGTCGAGGTGCGGGAAGATCCCGAAGGGGACCGCCTGCGCCCATTCGCCCATCAGGACCGGCCGGATGAATCCGAGGACCAGGTAGAGCCAGATCGCCGCGGCGAAGGCCCATGCCACGTGGGTCCCCATCCCGAGTGCGCGGGCACGGGCGTACATCCGGCACCACCAGAGTCCGATCGCGGTCGTCAGGAGGGCCCCGCAGAGGATCCACCATCCACCCTCGTTCAGCGGAGGGATGCTCAGCCCGTACTCGGGCGCCGGCGGCTCGACGGCCAGCCAGGGAAGCTGCCGGACGAACTGCACCGGATCCCAGCCGACCGAGGACCACATGACGAGTCCCATGATCACGATCGAGAGGCCGCCGGTGATGATTGAGAGGATTCCGAGCCAGCCCAGGTGGATCGGGCCGATCTGGGCATCGCCGATGCGGCCGAGCAGGCCCGAGAAGCCGGCCAGCTTACCGCGGTTTTCCGGGTCCGGGATCCCGACCCCGGGGTCGGGAGCGTGTCGGACCTGGACCTGCGTGAAGAGGTTCTGATATTCCGCCATGAGGTCTCCTCAGCTCCAGATCGGAAGGTTGAGCCACCAGGCCCACCACTCGGGCCAGCCCCTTGTCCAGAAGGGCCCGCTGATGACGATGCAGATCGCGCTCCAGATTCCCGCGTTCAGGGCCAGGAAGAGCCCCAGACGGTGGATGCCGATCGCGCCGATCGAGTAGCCGATGGTGTCACGGAAGTAGGTGTTCTCGTGCTCGCTGGTCTTGATCGACTCGCCCTTGGGAGGGTTCGTGACCGAGAGGATCAGGGAGCCGTGGAGTCCGAGCGCGAAGGTCGTGGTGAAGAAGAAGCTCACCGCGATCATGTGCGCCGGGTTGTAGTGGAAGTGCAGGTACTGGTACCCGACGTTCGAGACCCAGTCCAGGTGCGAGATGATTCCGTACGGAAACCCGTGCCCCCAGGCTCCAAGCAGGAGCGGCCGGACCACGACCAGGGTGATGTAGGCCAGAATCGCCACGCCGAAGGCGACCGGCACGTGGTAGCCCATGCCGAGCTTTCGCGCGATCTCGGCCTGACGCAGCGCCCACGAGACGAAGGCTCCGATCGCACAGACGGTGATCGCCTGCCAGAGCCCTCCCTCCAGCATCGGAGCGAGCCCCAGCCCGTATTCCAGCGGCGGGGGCGCGATACTGATCTGCCAGAGATTCCATGTCTGGCCCGCGAGCCCCTCTCCCATCGCGGCCCCCCAGACACAGAGCGCGGTCCCTAATAGGGCAAAGAAGATGGTGGTCACGCCGAAGAAGCCCACGTAGAATGGGCCGATCCAGAAATCGAAGAGATCGCCCCCCAGGAGGGTGCCTCCGCGTGTTCGGTATTTTCGTTCGAAAGTCAGCATCGCCATCAGTCGTTCTCCCGATGGGGCGTTCCGGGGAGGCCTTCCCTCCGCCGGATGGTCTCCGGAGGCGGTCCCGCATTCCGGGACCTGGGCGGTGGTATGCCGCCCGCTTCAAGGGTACCGAACCCGATGAAAGGCTCGGCACCGGGAGCGGTCCGAAGAGCCAGAGCTCTCCGGACCGCGGCGCCGGACGGTGCTACAGCCCCGGCGGCATCGGGACCATGCCAAGCATGGCCGATGCGGTGGCTCCCCCGTCACCGGAGAGCCAGTTGAAGCGCTCGGTGCTGAGGAGGATGAAGTGAATGGTGAACGCCAGCACGCCCAGGAATGAAAACAGGGCGATCAGCGTCCGCCGTGGATCGAAAATCAGCCAGATACGGTACATGATTTTTCTCCAGTCGGGGGCTTAGCCCCAGGGACGCCAGTTCCAGGCGAGAAAGTGGGCCACGATTGCCACCAGCGTAAAGCCGGTGAAGGAAGCGATGAAGAACTTGTTGAATTCTTTCGCCTCCGCTTCGCTGAGACCCGACAGACTCCCCGAATGCTCGTGTTGCGACATGAGTTACCTCCTGTCCTTGATGAGGATCGAACGCGTGGATTCGAACTCGGATGTCCTTCGGGGAAACGACCCCCGGTCCGCAATCCAGCTCTGGGTGCGAGGCGTGGAGAGTACGGTGCCGACGAGCGGACTCGCGGCACCTCCTCCCTCGGGGGCGCAATGACGCCGCGACCCCCGGACTCGCACCGGAACGGCCAAGGATGGCCGTACTTCGAAGCGGGTCGATACGTCGACGCCGGAGGGGTGCGATGGCACCTGCTCCAGCTCGGGACCGGCCCGTGTATTGTCCTGCTGCACGGGAGTGCCTCGTCGACCCACGCCTGGGCGGGGGTGGCGGAGCGACTCCGTGGTCGATTCTCTCTGGTGATCCCCGACCTTCCGGGTCATGGGCATTCCTCGCAGTTCCCCGAGGGGCGCGGAGGGGCCGATGACCTGGCCGAGGCCATGGGAGCCTTGCTCAAAAAGGAGGGGCTGGCCCCCTCCCTCGTGGTCGGCCATTCGGCCGGCGCGATTCTGGCGATCCGGGCGGCCAGCCGGGGGTGGATTCGACCCCGGGGAATCCTGGGGGTGAATCCGGCACTCGGATCTCGGGATTCCTTCCTGCCACCGTCGGTGGCGGGACCCATGCTCGCCATGGCGCGGTCCGGGCTGATGGCCCGGGTCGGCGCGACGCTCTTTCGCGGGGTCCCACTGGCGAGACTCCTGCTCGAGAGCACGGGCTCCCGTGTGGGTCCCGAGGTCACGGCCCGCTACCGCCGGCTTCTTTCGCGGCCGGAGCGGGTGCGCGGTGTCCTGCGCCTCATGGCCGACTGGGATCCCGAGGGAGCCGGTCAGGAGGCGGCTGCCCTGGGCTTTCCGGTCCGATTCCTGACCGCATCCCGGGACCGCTGGGTCCCTGCCGAGCTGGTCCACGAACTCGCAGGTGGCCTGCCGGTCACCGAACTCCCCGACCGCGGGCATCTGCTCCCCGAGGAGGATCCCACGGCGGTGGCCGATGCCATCGAAGAGCTCGCCGCCGAAGCGGGGCTCTGAGAAACGGTGATCACGCGACGGACTCCAGGTCATGCCGCGGCTCCCAGCGTACTCTTCGCCCGTTGGACCTCGGCGGCGGTCACACGGGGTGCGCCTTCGGCCTCGGTGAGTTGTTCCGCCGCGTCGCGAATCCGCTTGGCGACCGAGATCCGGACGAGGGGTGCGTATTCGCGCAGGAGTTCGTCAAGCGCCGTACGGGCGGAGTCGTCCCAGGGCACGGACTCGTTCGACGAGGCCCGGGTGAGGGTGGCTTCCTTCCCCGAGTCGAGCTGCGTGCCGAGGGGGAGAATGTGGAAGAGCGCGTCGAACAGGGCGTTACAGATCTCCTGGGTCAGGTAGGTGGCGCCGGAGTAGCCCATGAAGGGGGTTCCGGGGTGCCGCCGGACCAGTGCGCCGGGAAACGAGGTCGGGATGTACTGGCAGCGGAGACCCGCTTCGGCCGCATACATCCGCTCGTTGTAACTCCCGAACAGAAGGAGAGGGGGCTTGGCCTGAAGCTGCGCCCGGATCTCCCCGTGGTCGGTCTTCGCGCCCGCGACACGGGAGCGGGCGAGTGTGCAGGGCATCCCCAGGTCTTCGTCGAAGAAGTTCTGGAGTCCCCGGGTGTAGGTCTCGTTGGCCACGACCGCGAAGGAGGAGGTCGCGAAGAAGTCCTGGGTGACGCTGCGGAACAGGTCCCAGATCGGCTTGAGCGTGGTGTGCTTTTCCCGCTCGATGAAGGAAGCCGGGTCGATCCCCACGATCTCGCCGAGCGACTCCAGGAAGCGGGTGGTCGAGGACATGCCGATGGGTGCCTGCAGGTAGGGCACGTCGAGGTCCTCGCAGAGCTTCCGACCGAACTCGCGGTACATGCAGATGTTCACGTCGGCGTCGGCCAGCCCGGCCACGTCGTCGATGTGACTGCCGAGCGGAAAGACCTGGTTGATCTCGCACCCCAGCCCCTCGACCAGTCTGCGAATCTCGGCCAGGTCCGACGGCATGTTGAAGGTGCCGTAGATGGGGCCGATGATGTTCACGAGGGGCTTGTCGGATTCCCGCTTCTTGCGGGTGCGAGCCTTCTTCTTTCCGAACTCCGTCCAGAGCCAGAAGATGGCACGGTCCGCGCTCTGCCACTGATCCTCGTCGATCGTGCGCGGCAGGAAGCGCAGGAGGTTGGTACCCTGCGGGACCACCCCTCCGCCGATCATCTCGGCGATGCTCCCGGTCACCACGACCGCCGGCTGATCGGGGTCGAGCGAAGCGTTCGCCCGCTTCAGGGCGTCTTCGGTCCCGGCCATCGAGAGCTCGTCTTCGCCCAGTCCGGTCACGGCGATCGGAAGCTCGTGCGGGGGGAGGGCGTCGGTGTAGTGCAGCACCGAAGTGACCGGAAGATTCTCGCACCCCACGGGACCGTCGATGACCACCTGAAGGCCCTTTATGGCCGTGAAGGCGTAGACGGAGCCCCAGTAGCCCCCGGCGCGGTCGTGGTCGAGAACGAGCATCAGGCCCCTCCCTGCTTCGACTTCGCGTGGGAGTCTCCGGTCACGGCCTTGCCGCCCCGGGCTTTTGCGTTGCGCTCTTTCGCCGTGAGCCTGCGCTCCGGAACGCCGGTGTGACCGTAGCCGGTCGCGTGTCCGGTGCCGACGCCATCGAAGAAGGTGCGCATGCGGTTGAGCCGCTCCTTGCCCCGGATTGCGCCTCCGATCACCTCGGCGATCCCACCGGCTCCGGCGGGGCCGAAGATGGGTCGGGCCGAGATCAGATTGGTGTAGTAGAGCGCCGGAATGCCTGCTTCCTTGGCCGTCTGGACCGAGGGGGTGGTACCGAGGACCAGGTCGGGGTTCACATCGGCAGCGGCCGCCCGGTCCTGCTCGAGCGAGGCGCGGTACTGCACGTGAGCGCCGTGCGCCTCGAGCCATTCCCGGTCCGGGTCGCTCCAGGCGGAGCGGGGAAGCGCGGTGCCGACGTACGGTACGGTGGCCCCGGCCTCGATCAGGAGGCGCGCCACCAGGAGCTCGGACCCCTCGTATCCCGAGACCACCACCCGCCCGTCGATCCGCTGGGCCGAGAGGGCGCCGCGGGTCATTGCGACCGCGCGGTCGACGGCAGCGCCGATCGTGTCGGCCGCGATGCCGACGGTCTCTCCGATCGCCTTGAGCCAGTCGGCCGTCCCCTCGACGCCCACCGGGCCGGAGCCGACCACCGGGCGCCCGGCGGCCTCGAGCTGGCGGACCGAACGCACGTAGAAGGGGTGAACCGCACCCACCACCGCGCAGTCGAGCGCCTTGTAGAGCTCCCGCCACTCCCGGGGGGGAACCACGGTCCCGACCTTGACGCCCATCGGCTCGAGCAGGGAGTCGATCACCATCGGGTCGGCGGGAAAGAGCTCACCCAGGAGGGTGATCGTCGGTCGGTCCGTCACGATCTCGTCGGGGCGTGCGACGGGTCCGGACTCGGCTTCCGTGCGGGCGTACTTGAGCAGCGCGCCCGCCAGGACATCCTTCGCTTCGGCGTGAGTCGGGACGCCGAAGCCGGGCACGTCGATCCCGATGATGCGTACCCCGTTGATCTCCTTCGGCAGAAGGTCCAGGGGGACCCCCGAGGCCGTGGGGATGCACAGGTTCGTCATCACGATCGTGTCGTAGCGCTCGGGATCGGCCAGCTCTTCCATGGCGCGCTTGATGTCTTCGAAGAGGGCGCCGGTTACGAGCGACTCCGAGTTGAACGGAACGTATCCGACCGTGCGCCGCGCACCGTAGAAGTGCGAGGTGAAGGTGAGCCCGTAGACGCAGCAGGCCGAACCCGACAGGACGGTGGCGGTACGCCGCATCCGCAGACCGACCCTGAGCGAGCCGAAGGCGGGGCACATCCCCTGCGGCTGATCGTGGGGCCCCAGGGGGTAGTCCTCGACGAGCTCCTGCAGCGCGGCGTTCTTCTCGCTGCGATCGGCGGCGGCAAGGAGTCGCTCGCGTCCACCGTGGCAGCCATCGCCATTCTCCGGCGCACCCCCGCCCACGACGGGAAGTCGTATGGGAGAGGCTTTCTCGGAAGGTTTCTTCGTGACCGTCTGCGACATGTGAACTCCGGCTCCCGTGATATCAGGGTGATTCAAACGGTTTCGTAGACCACTTCGAGGGACTTTCTGGTGGACACTTCCTTGCCCCGCATGTCCGCCTGCGTCGCGGGGGTCAGGACGACGTTTCGGCCCACGTCGTCGCCCTTGAAGAGGTCGAGGAGCTCATCGTGAGTGAGCGTGTTCGGCTGAAGGGGTGGAGCGTTCGCCACGCCATCGCCGAGTTTCTCGAAGAGCGATGCCCACCGGCCCCCGGGCTTTCCGACGATTTCGTAGTTCGCGCTCTTGCGGCGAATGTCGTCGTGCTGCGGGATCGCCGAGAGGACGGGAATCCCGATCTGCTTGGCGAATTCGTAGGCTTCTCCGGTACCGTCGTCCTTGTTGATCACCAGGCCGGCCACGCCCACGTTGCCGCCCATCTTGCGGAAGTATTCGACCGCCGAGCAGACGTTGTTCGCGACGTAGAGCGACTGGAGGTCGTTGGATGCGACGACGATCACTTTCTGACACATGTCCCGGGCGATCGGGAGGCCGAAGCCTCCGCACACGACGTCACCGAGGAAGTCGAGGAGCACGTAGTCGAAGCCCCACTCGTGGAAGCCGAGCTTCTCGAGAAGCTCGAAGCCGTGAATGATCCCCCGCCCCCCGCAGCCACGCCCGACCTCGGGACCCCCGAGCTCCATCGCGAACACCCCGTCGCGAGTGAAGCACACATCCGAGATGCTGACCTCCTCGCCGGCGAGTCTCCTTTCGCTCGAGGTCTGGATGATCGTGGGGCAGGAGCGTCCTCCGAACAGCAGCGACGTGGTGTCCGACTTCGGGTCGCATCCGATCAAAAGGACCTTCTTTCCCTGCTGTGCCATCATGTAGGAGAGATTGGACAGGGTGAAGCTTTTTCCGATCCCCCCTTTCCCGTAGATCGCGATGATCTGCGTCTCCTTGGTCTCTCCGGTATCTTCCGCCTCACCCGCCACTTCGGGGGCGTCGACGACCGCGCTGGTGCCGTTTCCACCGTGCGTTCCATTGGTCGCGCTCATGCGGTGCCTCTCCAGTCCAGGATCATCTTGACGCACCGCGGATCTTCGAATGCGGTGCGATACGCGTCGGGTGCCTGTGCGGCCATCTCTCTGTGTGTGACGAGGCCGTCCAGGGTCATTCGTTCTTCCTTGAGGAGCTTCAGGACCTCGCGCAGGTCGCGCGGGACCCATTCGGCCGCCACCCGGATCCTGGCCTCCTTCATGAAGGCCGGGGGGAAGTGGAACGCGACCGATCGAGCGTAGAAGCCTCCGAGAACGACTTCGCCGCCACGGCGGAGCCGCGGGATCAGGACATCCAGGATCTCGGGGTCCCCGCTCACGTCGTAGATCGTCTCGTACTCGGTGCCCTCGTCCGCAGATGGATCGAGCACGGGGTAGTCCTCGTCGGTGCGGCGGTCCGGGTTCGTTTCCCATACCATCGGAGGCGGGGCATCCTCGCGAGCCATCAGGAGCCGGGCCAGAAGTCGCCCCAGCGCACCGTGACCGACCACGAGGGCAGGTCCCAGTGGTCGGTTCGGTGCATCGGATTCGCCGATGGGAGCGCTTCCCCGGATCGCGTGCTCCGCAGTCGCCGCCAGAGCGAGCAGGCACGCCTGCTCGCCCATTCCCTCGAGCACGGGCACGACCCGATCGCCCGGGGCGACCAGGCGTCTCGCCGCGGCTCCGAAGAGGCCGTGGGCCCCGGCGAACCCCTTCGAGCCGGGCACGAAGACCCAGTCTCCGACGGAGCGTCCGGATCGTGCGCCGGTCCAGACCACCTGCCCGACGGCTTCGTAGCCGGGAACGAGGGGATAGCCCATGCCGGGGAAAGGGGGCATCGCCCCCGACCAGAGGAGGCGTTCGGTGCCGGTACTGACCCCGGTCCAGGCGACCTCGACGATCACGTCATCCTCGCCCGGAGTGGTCAACTCCAGTCGCCGAAGCACCAGGTGCTTCGGTTCTTCGAGGACGACGGCCATCGTGTCCATTCTGCCCACTCCACGCTCAGGGTCCAGTGTTTACAACCTGTTTCGCTGTATCGAGGCCGACGCTGAGGGCAGCGTGGTTCCTCGACTCAGCATCATCATGCATGGGGTCCCCCATCTACGTCAAGTAATCATGACAAATTTGATTGTCAGGCAAATTGGACACCGGGGGGCGCACCGGTCCCTCACCGGGTACGGGGCACATGCGGATCAACCGATCAGAAGATCTCGGCGACCATGCAACGAAGACTTCCGCCGGCCTTCTCGAGTTCGTCCACCTCGACGCCGTGGACGCGGAACCCATGCTTCCTGAAGAATTCGAGCGACGACGGGCGAAGCGAGGCGCACGCGCGGGCGCTCATCAGGACATCCGAAGGGGTGACCGCGATGCAGTTTCCGGCGAAGGCAGCTTTCTCCTCGTCGTCGAGGAGTAGAAGGCGCTCGGAATAGAATTCGCCGATTGCCTCCACGATCGAGTTCTCGGAAAAGGAGCCGGGGTGAAGGACACAGGCGCGCCCGGCAAGCACCGCCATGATGACGTTCGTGTGGTACTCCGTCGCGCCGAGGTCGAACTGAAAGGTGAGCCGAAGACCGAGTGCCTCGTGCATCGCACGCGCGCCCTGAAGATTGACGCGCTCGCTCATTCCGCAAAACCCGATGCCGCGGGACCGATCGATCACGAGGGGGCCGGTCATCTCGGCCACGACCTCTTCGTGGTCCAGGTCCCAGATCTCGTAGTGGAGCTGGTCGCGGAAGAAGGCTCGGATCTCTTCTCGCCGGGTCTCTCCCTGCCGCAGCGGATGCCGCATGACTCCGACGACGAGGCGTCTGGGGACCGTGGCGAAGGCGTTGTTCGGAAACACTCCGTCAGGGAGCTCGGGTACTCCGGGGATCAGGTGAACGGGCACGCCGAGACGCTCCAGCGCCTCCGCCAGCGCACGGTGCTGTGCCAGCGCCCGGTCGCTGTCGACGACCTCGTCCCAGTCGACGTAGGCGTTGTCGGGCGAAGACTCTCGGATCAGGCGAAAAGCGACCGGGGTGACCAGGAAGGCCGAACGCATGGTCGGCTCCAGGTCCGCGGTCGGGCGGAGGCGGGCGACCGCCTCCCGGAAGGCTTCGGGTGAGGTGACGATCATCACGGAGTGGGAAGGGGCCCCCCGCCACCTTGGGCGGGGGGCCGTTCGACACGGTCAGTTCGAACTGGTGCGGCCTGGCTGACAGGTGGGCCACTCCCGGTCTCCCGGGAGCGTGCGCTGCACGCGCGAGACCGGTGCCGGATCCTCCGAGGCGAGATACGTCAGCATCGCGATCAGCGCCGCGTTGTTGCGGACCTCCTCGAACACGATCTTGTCGTAGGTGTCGCGCATCGTGTGCCAGGTGTACGGGTTGTAGCCCCAGGAGATCGAGCTCAGACCGAATGCCGGAGCCCCCGCGCAGATGAAGGAGGCGTGGTCGGTGCCTCCGGTGCTCGGGATACCGGGAAGGTTCAGGTTGATGTGGGTGGTGATCTGCTGCGGGATCAGCGAAAGCCACCGGGCCCAGTGCTCGCCGGCCTCGATCAGTCCCTGGGTCGAGATGTTCGCGACCCGTCCCGTGCCGTTGTCCTGATTGAAGAGCGCCTGAATGTTGTCGACGATCTCGGGGTTGTCGGCCACGAACCGGCGGGATCCGTTCAGTCCCTGCTCCTCGCCTCCCCAGAGCCCGATCATGATCGAGCGGCGGGGATTGGGATAGACCTCGGAGAGAATCCGCATGGTCTCCATCATGAGAATCGACCCGGTTCCGTTGTCGGTCGCGCCCGACCCGCCGTCCCACGAGTCGAAGTGGGCCGAGAGGAAGACGTACTCGTTCGGGAGCTCGGACCCCTCGATGACTCCGATCGTGTTGTAGACCGGGACTTCACCGAGATCCTCGGCCTGTGCGTTCACGCGGAGCACGGGGCTGCGGCCGCTCTCGGCGAGACGGTAGACGAGGCCGTAGTCCTCGCAGGAGAGGTCGAGGGTGACCGCGTTTTCGGTATTCGTGCTGAACAGCCGGTTGGTTCCCGGGCGCCCGATCCAGTTGGACTCGAGAATCCCGAGTGCGCCCGCGGCGTCGAGGTCCAGGCGGACGAGGCCGGGCTGCGCGACCCGGGTCTCCCGAAACTCCTGCAGCGCCGCCTGCCGAGACTCGTTCAGCCGGTCGAGCGCGCCCTGCGACCCGAAGTCCTCGTAGTGGTAGTCGGGTCGGCAGGTCGGCTGGGGGAAGGCGATCGCCACGAATCGGCCCTCGACCTCGGTGGCCATCCACTGCTCAAGTTCCTCTTCGGTCTCCCACGCCGGGAAGACCACGACCTCCCCCTCGACCGGACCATCGGTCCCCGGGCTCCAGGCGAGCATCGTCCCTTCAAGGGTGCGCAGGCGGGGCTCGATCAGGTCGATGTGCGTGATCCCCCGATCCCACCCCCGCCACGTTCCATACTGCTGGTTGTCGGCATCGACACCCCAGCCCTGCAGCGTTCGGGCGGCCCAGTCGTGGGCGCGGTCGATACTCGGCGAGCCGGTGAGTCGCGGACCGATGGAGTCGAGGAGCTGCTGCCCGAGCTCCTCGAGGTGGGAGTTTTCCATCGCCTCCTCCCAGATCCGCTCGAGGACGGGGTCATTCGTTGCCCACGTCTGGGCCGACAGGGTCGGAGCGGTTCCGCCTGCCACAACGAGGGTGACGAGGGCCAGAGAGAGCCCGGAGTACCATCGGTTCATGATCAGCCTCACATAAGAGGAAGTTGGAAGTTGTTCCGCGGACGGGGCGCGATCCGGCACCCTCGGATCTGCGGAGCTTCATCGCTCATGACCGGGGGCTCAGCCCGTCGGTCAGAGTGTTTCGATACGCCTTCGCCGCCGGGATCAGTCCGAGGACGAACCCGGCGGCGACCACCGAGCCCAGGTAGAGCCACTCCAGCGATCCGAGGGGGCGGATTGGGATCAGAAGGCCGAAGCGCGCCTCGACCGTCCCCTGAAAGAAAAAGATACTCCCGTACACGAGTGCCACTCCGATCACGGCGCCCATCAGGGCCAGAAAGCCAGACTCGACAACGAGCAGGCCGATGATCCGTCGCGGCCCGGCACCGAGCGCACGAAAGATGGCCATCTCTCGCCGTCGGGCATCGAGCGCCGTGTAGAGTGAGACGAGCATTCCGAGAAGGCCGACGATCACCACGAAGAAGGATACGATCTTGAGGCCGTCCTCGGCGTATCCCACCGAGCGCCACATTTCGGCCAGTGCGATTCCGGGAGCGATCGCCATCAGCGGCTCGTCCCGGTATTCGTTGATCTCGCGCTGCAGCGAGAGCATCTCGAAGCGCGAGGTGGTCCCCAGGAAGAACGACGTGATCTGGGTGCCCCCGTGGTCGTGGTCGTGGGCGTGAAGGGACGGATCCTGAGCTCCCGCCGGGGTCTGCGTTTCACCATGCTGGTGCTCGTGACCGTGATCGCGCTCGTGCTCGTCCGTTTCGACCGGGGGAGTCGGAGGCGCGGCATAGTAGTCGTCCTCGGCCGCGCCCTCTCCTCCGGGTGCGAAGGAGGGCGGGGCGGGCGGCACACCGCCTTCCCAGCCCTCGTGCATGGCGTCGATCCCCTCGAGCGTCATGTAGAGGGCTCGATCCACGGGGGTTCCGGTGCGCTCCAGGATGCCGACCACCTCGAAGGGGGTATCGTCGTGGTCCATGATCCCCGCGGCCCCCATCCCGTGCGTCACGACGATCTGATCGCCGGGGGCATACTCGAGGCGCTCCGCGACCTCGGAGCCCAGGACGACATCCATGGCATCGCGGGCGCGGTCCCCCTGCGCCAGGGCCAGGGGGGTGCCGCCCCGGTAGCGGAAGTGTTCGTAGAAGTCCTCGGTGGTTCCGATCACCCGGTACCCGCGGTGCGAGTCTCCCAGCGCGTACGGGATGGTCCAGGCCACGGCGGGATGGTTCTGGAAATGCTCGTACGCCTCGGCCGAGATGTTGCCCGTGGGGGAGCCCATCCCGAACACGGAATACAGGAGCAGCTGGATCGAGCCGGCCTGCGGACCCACGATCAGGTCGGTCCCCGAGATCGTTCCGGTGAAGCTGGCCCGCAACCCGTTGCGGATGTTCTCGATCCCGACGAGGAGCGCCACCGAGAAGGCGATCGAGAGCACGGTCAGGATGGACGGGAGGAGGCGGTTGCGGAGCGAGCGGCGGGCGAGATCGAGGGTCAGCATCGTCGAGCCTCAGGCGGCGACCGGAGCGCGGTTGACGTCCGGGAGCGAGAGGGCCCGGTCGAACCGGCTCTCGAGGCTCCGATCGTGGCTCACGAAGAGCAGGGTCGCGCCGGCCTCCCGGCAGGACTCGAAGAGGAGTCCGAGGAAGGCCTCGCGCCGGTCCGCGTCGAGCGCCGAGGTGGGCTCGTCGGCCACGACCAGATCCGGGCGACCCAGCAGAGCCCGGGCGGCCGCGACCCTCTGCTGCTGTCCCACCGAGAGCTCCCCGGGGCGAGCGCCGAGCAGAGATTCGATCTCGAGAGTTCTCGCCAGGGCGCGGGTCTCCACGTCGAGGGAGCCGTCGAGTCGCTTCATCCGGCGCGAGTTCATTCGACAGGGGAGCGTGATGTTGTCGAAGGCGGACAGGTAGGGGATCAGGTTGAACATCTGGAAGATGTAGCCCAGCCGCTCTCCCCTCAGGTGGTCTCGGTCCGATCCGCCGAGGCGTGTGAGGTCATTGCCGAGGACGAGGGCTTCTCCTCGATCCGCCTTCAGGACTCCAGCGATGATCCCGAGCAGGGTGGTCTTTCCGCTCCCCGAGGGGCCGTGCAGGAAGACCGACTCGCCGGCGGGGACGACCAGCGAATCGACCTGGAGCACCGGGGTGCCGGGTCGATACCCGAATCGGAGTTGCCGGAGTTCAACGGCCGGTGTCAGGGCGCCGTCCGGCGCGAACTCGGAGCCTTCGGCGTTCGTCACAAAGGGCCGGGTCGATCGAGGCGGGAGTGGATCCAGCCCCTCACCGATTGCCGACGTAGGGCCGGAGTCTCTGGCCCAGCACCTGGTGTCCGACGCTCCCGTAGGGGCTGTCGATCGACGCCACGTCGAGCACACCCTCGATCACGACCGCGTCCCAGATGTTGACGTCCACCTTCGCTCCACCCTCCATGCGCACGTAGACCATCTGATTCGGTGGGGGAGGGGGGGTGTGGATGCAGGCTCCGAAGTACGGGACGAGCAGGAACTCGTCGACACCCGTCATGCCGTCCTCGAAGGGGACCATGAAGCCCGGAATGCTCACGATCCTGCCCTCGCGGTCCTTCAGCGCGGCCGAGACCGCTCCGGTCTGGTAGTTCAGCCCGAGGAGCACCCGCCAGTCGGTCGGGATCGGATCTGCGGCGAGGAACCCCGCAGGACGTGGAATCCCGGCGAATCCATCGAAGGGATGGATGGCGGGGGCCTGGTGGGCGATCGCCGAGATCGAAACGGACCAGGGACCGTCGATGTCCGTCGCAGCGTCGGGACCGACCGGCACCGCCAGCGCCGGGGTCACGACGAGAAGCCCCAGCGTTCCCAGGATGGTTCCCGTGAGCAGATCACGCATCGTTGCACTCCTTGGCACGGTTCGAGGATACCCGAAAATCTAGCGGCGACCCACCCGTGCGCAAGCGGTGGAAGGACTCCTCGGGGTCAACCCTGCGGGCGCATCAGGTGCGACAGCTCGGCGCGGGCCTTTCGCACCTTGGGTGCGATTACGGCCTGGCAGTAGGGGGCCCGGGGATTCCGATCGTAGTACTCCTCGTGCTCGATTTCGGCCGGGTAGAAGGTGTCGAGGGGAGCGAGCTCGGTGACCACCGGGTTCTCATGGAGACCGGCGTCGTCGATCTCGCGTATCACTTCGCGAGCCACCTTCTCCTGCTCGTCGCTTTCGTGCAAGATGATCGAGCGGTACTGGGGCCCCCGGTCGGCACCCTGCCGATCGGGAGTCGTCGGATCGTGGATCGTGAAGAAGATTCGCAGGAGGTCCCGAAAGGAGACCTCGTCCGGGTCGAAGGTGATCCGGACGACTTCGGCGTGTCCGGTCCGGCCGGAACAGACCTCGTTGTAGGTCGGGTCGGGGTAGCTTCCCCCGGCGTATCCCGAGATGACCGACCGCACTCCGGTCACCCGGAGGTACACGGCCTCGAGGCACCAGAAGCAGCCCCCGCCCAGGGTGGCATGCTGCACGGTCTCGTCGACTTCGGATTGCGCGTCCATCGGATCGTTCACGGTGACCTCCGTACTCGGATTCGTCCCTGACCGAACAGCTCCTTGAGTCCTTCCAGCGCCTCGGGATGCGGATTCACCCGCAGGCTCCGCGAGCGCAGGCGGGGACTCGTGCCATTCCCTTCGTCCAGAAGCAGTTCCACCGGAGCCCGCCCCGGATGGGCCTGAATCACCGCGCGCACCTTACGGAAGAAGCCCTCCTCGAACTCGCTTCCCGGCTCGATCTCCATGACGAGCGCCACACGTCCGCTTCCCTGAATCACCTCGAGGGGTTCGGCGTCATCGAGAAAGATCGGGGGGTCATCCTCGTCCCGCTCGCGCCCCGAGACCTTCCCGCGGATCACCACCACGGCGTCCTGCGTGAGCACACCCCGGCACCGCTCCCAGGTGTCGCGGAAGCCCAGGACGGTGGCAGTGCCGAAGAAGTCCTCCACGGTGACCTTCCCCCACTCGGTGCTGTCCTTTCGGGAAAGCTGCTTCTGCACCTTGGTGACCACGCAGGCGAACTCGACCTCTTCGCCGGCGAACTCCTTCAGGTTGCCCGAGTGGGCGGGACCGAAGGCGCGCGCCACCTCGCGATAGCGATCGAGCGGATGGCCCGAGATGAAGAAGCCCAGCGCCTCCTTCTCGCGGGCGAGGCGGTCCTGCTCCGACCACTCGGGAATCGTGGGCAGGCTGGGGTCGGGGCGCCGCAGGTCGTCGCCCCCGCTGTCGAAGAGCGAGGCCTGACCGGCCGCGGCCTCGGCCTGGCGAGCCTGAACCTCGGAGTAGGCGGTGTCGAGCCCGGCCAGGAGCTGCGCGCGGTGCCCGAAGGCATCGAGGGCGCCGGCGGCGATCAGCGCCTCGCAGGCCCGCTTGTTCAGCGCCCGGGTGTCGATCCGCTCCAGGAAGCCGAAGAGGCTGTCGAAGCGCTCCCCCTCTTCGCGCGCCTTCAGGATCGACTGGACCGCGCCCGAGCCGACCCCCCGGACCGCACCGAGTCCGAAGCGGATCCGGGTCTGGTCGATCGCGGTGAACTTCCAGCCCGACTCGTTCACATCGGGGGGCAGGACCTCGACGCCGTCCTCGAGCCCGGGCACGAAGCGCGGCAGTTCGCGGCACTCGGCGATGTACTTCACCACGTCGTCGGTCTTGTCGAGCACCGACGAGAGGAGCGCGGCCATGAACTCGGCCGGATAGTGCGCCTTGAGCCAGGCGGTGTGGTACGAGAGGAGCGAGTAGGCGGCCGAGTGGCTCTTGTTGAAGCCGTAGCGGCCGAAGGTCTCGATCTGGTCGGCCAGTTCGGTCGCGATGCGCCGGTCCACGCCCCGCTCCACCGACTGCTCCACGAACTTGCCCAGCTCCCGCTTGATCAGCTCGGCGATCTTCTTTCCGACCGCCTTGCGCAGCACGTCCGCTTCGGCGAGCGAGAAGCCGGCCAGGAGGTTGGCGATCCGCATCACCTGCTCCTGGTAGACGATCACCCCGTACGTGGGCTCGA
Organism: Gemmatimonadales bacterium; assembly: GCA_007692605.1. GTDB lineage: Bacteria > Gemmatimonadota > Gemmatimonadetes > Longimicrobiales > Gaopeijiaceae > SLBA01. The sequence goes on along the minus strand of REBS01000125.1, from coordinate 10,291 downwards.
GCGTCTGCTTCAGGTCGGGGTGTGGGTAGGTCGCCTCCTCCTTGCCCAGCTTGCGGCGGATGTACACGTCGGTCATGCCGGAGTCGAGCGGCCCCGGACGGATCAGCGCGTTGGTGGCCACCAGGTCGTCGAAGCGGTCGCAGCGCATGGCGCGCAGCTTTTCGGTCGCCAGGTTCGACTCGAACTGGAAGACGCCCGAGGTCCCGCCGCGCGAGAGCATGCGGTAGACGGCGGGATCGTCCAGGGGCACATCGTCCATCGACTCGTAGCTCACCCCGCTATCGGGGTGCCGCAGGTCGCCGACCCGGTCACGGATCATGGCCACCGCATCGTCGATCACGGTGAGCGTCTTCAGCCCCAGGAAGTCCATCTTGAGCATCCCGGCGTCTTCCAGGCAGTTCATGTCGTACTGGGTGACCGTGACCGCCTCGCCGTTCTTTCCGCTCCCCTTCGTCTGCTGGACGCAGACCGGCACATAGTCGTCGAGGGGACCCGGGGCGATCACCACCCCGGCCGCGTGCACCGAGGCGTGCCGCGAGAGTCCCTCGAGCGTCATCGAATAGTCGAAGAGCCGGCGGTGCCGGTCATCGAGTCGGTACAGGGCCTTCACCTCGGGGATGCCGTCGATCGCCTCCTGGACCGTCAGGGCCTTCCCCGGCTCGTTGGGGATGGCCTTCGCGATCCGGTCCGTCTCCGAGGGCTCGAAGCCCAGGGTGCGTCCCACGTCGCGGATCACGGCGCGCGACTTCATCGTCCCGAAGGTGATGATCATGCCGACCGCGTCACGCCCGTACTTCTCGCGCACGTACTCGATCACCTCGCCCCTGCGCTCGTAGCAGAAGTCGATGTCGATATCGGGCATCGACACGCGCTCGGGGTTCAGGAACCGCTCGAAGAGCAGGTCGAAGTGAAGCGGGTCCAGGTTGGTGATACCAAGGGCGTAGCTCACCAGCGACCCGGCCGCCGAGCCGCGCCCCGGGCCCACGGGGATTCCCTGCTGCCTCGCCCAGTTGATGAAGTCCCAGGTGATCAGAAAGTACCCGGAGTACCCGGTCTCGAGGATCACCCCGAGCTCGTAGTCCATCCGCTCCTTCACCTCGGGCGGAAGGGGGTCGCCGTAGCGTTCCTTCGCGCCCTCGTTCGTCAGATGGACCAGGTAGTCCTCTTCGGTCGAGTGCTCCGCGGGCAGCGGGAACTCGGGGACGTGGTACTTCTTGTCGAAGGTGAGGTCGACTTCGTCGGCGATGCGCAGGGTGTTCTCGATCACCTCGGGGCGGTCCCCGAAGATCTCGCGCATCTCGTCGGGCCCCTTGAAGTAGAGGCCTTCGTCGTAGCGCATCCGGTTCGGGTCCGACTTGTCCTTGCCGAGCCCGATGCAGAGCAGGGTGTCGTGCGCCTCGTGGTCGTCGCACTCCAGGAAGTGCGCGTCGTTGGTGGCCACGACGGGCAGGCCCAGGTCGTCGGCCAGGGCGAAGGTGCGGCGGTTCAGCTCCTCCTGGCCGGGGGTGCCGTGGCCCTGTACCTCGAGGTAGTAGCGGTCGCGAAAGACCTCGGCGTACCACGCGGCGGCCTCGCGGGCCTGGTCGGGCCGATCCTCCATGAGGTGCCGTGCGACTTCGCTCGCCATGCACGCCGACGAGACGATCAGGCCCCCGGAGTGCGCCTTCAGCACCTCGCGATCGACGCGGGGCTTGTGGTAGAAGCCCTCGGTGTAGCCGATCGACGAGAGCTTGACCAGGTTGCGGTAGCCTTCGCGGTCGCGCGCCAGGAGCACCAGGTGGTAGTAGTTGCGCTCGTTGCGGCCGCTTCGGGTGCGGTCGCGGCGATCGCCCGGGGCGACGTAGGCCTCCATCCCGATGATCGGCTTCAGGCCGGCCTTGTGCGCGGCCTTCTGGAAGCTCCAGGCGCCGAACATGCAGCCGTGGTCGGTCAGGGCCAGCGCGGGCATCTCGAAGTGGAGCGCGCGCTCGACCAGGTCGGTCAGGCGGTTCGCGCCGTCGAGGAGCGAGAATTCGGAGTGGGTGTGCAGGTGGACGAAGGACACGGCGATGGGGCGGGTCGAAGGCGAGGGGGTCGGGGCTTCGGGCGCGGTCACCCGGGGGCGCCACGCTGCTCTGATAGAGTGGCATTTCGGTGAGCGATCCGCGAGGGGTGGGCGGGGGGACTCCTCGATCGGCCCGGATTCATGCGGTGCGGAATCGGGGCGCGCTGCCAATCGGCGGGATCCGGGGTCGGACACGCGGGGCCCCCGGGCGATCGGCCCTCGCGACGGGGGGGCGTGGCGCAGAACGAAGCATGGTTCGGTCTCTGTCGACGGTGTTGGGTCCCCTCAGCGGCGGGGCCGCTCAGCCCTCCCCCTCCACCTCGGCGTGCATCTCTTCGGCACCGCTGCCGCAATGGAAGGAGTTAAGGATGGTCTGGAGCTGGATCATATACTCGTACTTGTCCTGCCCGGGGGCATAGAGCCATGCGTCGGCGAAGTACATCCGGTCCTGGTCGGGGCAGGTGATCACCCTCGTGATGAAGGGGCCTCCGGCGGGCCACTCCCCGGGAGGGCTCGACCACGACGCCTGGAACTCCAGGGCTTCGGATCCATCGATCGAGACGGGGCGCAGGTCCGTGATCCGGGTTTCGACGACCTGGGCGTCGTTGTAGTAGGCGTCGGCGAAGTCGTTGCGCCATTCGATCAGCGCCTCCTGGCCCGGAAGCTCATCGGGGATCGGGGTCTTCCAGCTCACACCAATCTCGCGGATGCGCTCCGTCGGGGTCGGGTTGTCATTGCGGAAGCGGTAGACCGAGTCCTGTACCGAGTAGCGATAGACGTTGGGCAGGAGGATCGAGAACCCGACGTTCGTGCCGAGGGAGTCGGCGAGCTCCGTGTTTCGCCCGGAGGTGAACATCCGGTTCGTCGCATAAGTGCGGAAGCGCTGGTCGATTCGGTCATGAAGCTCATCGGCATGGGCCATGACCTCGGCAGCCCCGTGTTCGGGCCCGAGCACCAGTACATGCACGATCTGACCCCGCGACCAGACGTTGTCGAGGTGAATGAGTTCGGGGGGGCTGATCTCCGCCGCCCCCCGGCCCCGCTTCTCGAGCGCGGGAGCCACCCAGTGGTCGTCGACGGTCCCGATCACGAGCACCTGCCGGAAGCGGCGCAGGTCTCCCCAGATCCGTCGCTCCTCGGGGTCGTGCCAGGTCACGCGGTAGGCCCGCTCGTCGGTGATCGTCTGGATCGTGGGCTCGAGGGTGTCGATCAGATCGTCTTCGACCGCTTGCCAGATCTCGGGGTCGGAAGCCACGATGAGGGCGTTGACGTCTCCATGTGCCTGCGGGAGGTCACACGCCACGAGTCCAAGGCCGAGTGCGCCACCGAGTGCGCCGATCAGTGGGAGTGCGAATGTTCGGGCCATTCCGGAAGCTCCTGGGATGATGAGGGGACCTCGGGGTCCGACGTCATCGGAGACCGACCTCCCATGCGTCGCATCACAGTAATAAAACCGGCAGGCCAAGCACGTTCCCCCGGGCGTTCCGGAGAGGCGCTTGACTTTCAAAGGCTCGACCGTACAATTGCCCGGATCGGGGGGCGCGGTGCCATTTTCCGTCCTCCGGGTTCACCCCCCTTCACCCGCCATATCCCGGAGAACCTGGCATGCGTGCGCTACCGGTCGATCTCGAAGCAGAGACCTTCCACCCCCTCCTTCTCGCCATCCAGCCCCTGCGCGCCCTCGACGAAGACGACGACTTCGACGAGGACGACTGGGACGACGACGACGACTGGGACGACGAGGACGAGGACGAGTGGGAGGAGGACGAAGACGATGATGACGAATGGGACGAGTTGGAGGACGATGACGACGACGAGGTCTCGATGGGGCGCCCCAGCCGCTGGAACTGAACCCGGTTGCTGCACCACCCCGCGACGCCGGACGTGACCGTGCCTGACGCGGGCGAGTCCGGCGAGCGGTATCCGATCCCCGCAGCGGTCCATCGGACCGAGGAGGTGATCCGCAGAAGCCGATTCATCACCACGCTCGGCCACACGCCCGGGCCGGAGCTCGCCCGGGAGTTCATCGACCGGGTGGGTGCCGAGTTCCCGGATGCCACCCACAACTGCTGGGCCTTCGTGGCCGGCCCTCCCGGATCGACGGCTCACGTCGGAATGAGTGACGACGGGGAGCCGCAGGGAACGGCGGGACGCCCCATGCTCACCACGCTCCTCCATTCCGATCTGGGAGAGATCGCCGCCGTCGTCACGCGGTACTATGGAGGGGTGAAGCTGGGAAAGGGGGGACTCGGGCGCGCCTACGCATCCGGCGTCCACAGGGCGCTCGATACCCTGCCCACCGTTGAGAAGGTGTTCAGAGTGAAGTGCTGCCTGGACTTCGACTACCCCTCCGTCGATGGGGTATTTCGCCTGCTGGATCGGGTCGAAGCCACCCGCCTCGAGGAGGAGTTCGGCGCTCGCGTCCGGCTTCGCGTCGCCGTTCCTCTGGACCGGCTCACCGAGCTCGAGCGCGGGCTCGCCGACGAGACGGGCGGAGCGGGAGATATCACGCGAGAGGACCCTGACCCCGAACCCTGGAGCTGAAGCGGCGGGGGTGCGGTGGAACAACGTATGGCAGGGACGATCGTCGCGAGGTGAATCCGCAACATCTCCTGTCCCGGCGGGTCATCGCGTGCTCTTGCAAAGGGCCCTCATCGCGACGGTCGGGCGCTGCAATCCCTTGGTATCATGGCATATCCCGGTTTGGTACGGGGCTTGCGCTTCCGGCAGACGAAGCGCAGCATCAACATGCACGGAACGGGAGGTACCATGTACCAGAAGCCCACACTCAAGCGGTTCGGAAGTTTTCGCGAGCTTGCGCTCATGTTCGGCCAGACCCACTCGCATGGCTGGGGCACCTCCTCTGCGGCTTGACAGGAGCAACCATGAGGGAGCCCCGGTGACGGTGATCGCATAATGAACAGCAGCATTCTGCCCAGCCCTCGGGGTTCCGTCATCTTCAAGCAGATGGATGATGGAGCTGTCCTCTACTGTACCGACACCGAAGCGTACTTCGGGTTGAACCCGGTCGGTGTGACGATCTGGCGGTTTCTCGAGACAGGGGCGACGGAACCGGAAGCCCTGCTCAACGCGGTTCACAACGCCTTCCCGGACGCACCCGCGGGTGACGTTCGCGGCGATGTGATGGAGTTCCTGGACGAACTCCGAGAGGCAGGCCTCGTCGGGGCGAGCACTCGAGACCGCGACTCCCGGTAGCGAGGGGCCGGATTGCCCGGAGCGGGTGGGTCAGGAGGGGGGAGGGCGACGAAGTGAGTCTGGCCGGACCCCGCCCGGCCGGCGGTCCAGGTCGATGCGCCGAAGCTGCTCGACCATCTCGCTCAACTGCTCGATCAGCTGCTCCTGTTCCCGCGCGACGGCTCGCGCATGGCCGAGCTCCACGATCAGGCCGCGCAACCACTGTGCCTGCTGCCCCTGCAGGGTGAGCGGGTGATCGTCGACCAACGTGTCCAGCGCACGCAGTCCTCGCTCGGGATCGTGCGTCTCCGTGTCCGGGACCATAAACGCCAGGCTGAGACCCCAGAGTGCCCGGGAGCTCCCTTCCTCGGAGCCCCCGAAGGCCAGATAGCCCTGAAAGGCCTCGATGGCCTCGTCGAGATTCCCTTCGGCCAGGAGACGTTCGCCGTCCAGCAGCAGGGTGCGAAGCTCGGCCGGTGGTTCGGACTGGGCCGAAGCCGGATCCGGTGCCGGGGGGACGGACTCGGGGCGTTCCACGGCGCCGGAATCCACCGGTGCGGCTGGTGTGGCTCCCTCTCCCCGGAGCCCGCATGCGGTGAGCATGAGCAGGGCGCCCAAAAGGAGCGCCAGGCGGGGAACGGGGGTTCGGGAGGTCTGGATCATCGGGAGCCCGGGATCGATGGGGACATGGGAGCATTGGTACCCGCCCGTTGAGTTTGAGGGTCCCGTTCCTCGAAATCGCGGGTCTCCCAGCGGGAGGGGAGTTCCGGCAGGAGGACGCGGAAGATCGCTCCCCCCTGCTTCGCGGGTTCGACCCATATGGCTCCCCGATGTGCCTCCACCACCCCCCGGCAGATGGCCAGCCCCAGCCCGACCCCCTGGCCCTGGATCCGCTGGCCGCGCCGCACCTGGTGAAACTTCTCGAAGACGGCTTCCCGATGGCCCTCGGGGACTCCGGGGCCATCGTCCTCGACCGACAGGAGGAGGAAGGGGCCGCGCTCCCGGGCCAGAGCGCGCTGCCATCGTTCAGGGACCCCGGCCGGCGGGGTCTCGCAGCGACCGATCGTGATCCGGATACGCCCTCCCCGGGGAGAGAACTTCAGCGCGTTCCCGATGAGATTGGCGGCGACCTCGCGGATCCGATCGCCATCGCAGATCAACGCGGTCTCGGGACTGCGCAGGCTGAGCGACACGCGGAGTGCCCGTTCCTCGCTGACCGGCTCCGACTCGGCGATCACCGACCGGACGATGGGCTCGAGATCGTGTCGGACCGGATCGTACTCTCGTCCTCCAGCCTCCATGCGCGAAGCCTCGAGTAGGTTTTCGATCATCGTCGAGAGCCTGCCGGAGCTTTCTTTCGACAACTCCAGCAGGTGTCTCTGCCGGTCGGTGATCGGCCCGGGGAGTTCCTCGAGGAAGACGAGAATGGTTTCCTGGATCGCGGCGAGTGGCCCCTTCAGTTCATGGGAGACGTGCGACACGAAGTCCTGCTTGAGCGCCTCGAGTTCTCCCAGCTGCTCGGCCATCTCGTTGAAGTCTCGCGCGAGCTGAGAGAGCTCGGTTCCCCCCGCGACGGGGAGTCGGTGATCGAAATGACCACGGGCGAGCTCCCGCGTCCCCCGGGTCAGACGGCGCAGGGGGTCCGAGATCGACAAGTACAGAAAGAGCCAGGTGCCGAGCGCGATCAGGAGTGCCAGGCCCGCCGCGACCCATGCGATCGTTCGGGCCTGATCGGCGGCCCGGGTCGTTTCGGCGCGCATGGCCAGGACCGCGGCTTCATTCAGCTCGATCAGAGTCTCTGTGTGTCCTCGAAAATCCAGCAGCGCCAGGGCGGTCTCATCGAGGGCCGCCAATGCCTCGGGGTTGATCTGGGTGACGGGAAGGAACCCGGCAGCCATCGCTCCGCCGCCGGCCGGAGGCTCCGGTCCTGCCTCGTCAGTCAGGCTGCGGAGTGGCCCGGCGGCGGAGCGGTAGTCGCGCCATGTCGCCAGAACGGCGTCTCGCTCGCGACTCGCCTCGCCCTGAAGCTCCGCACGCTGAAGCGAAATCAGATCCTCCTCGACCGAGGCTTCCCACTCTTCCCACTGCAGCCGGTAGCCCGGGTCGCCGGTGGCCACGTACTTCGCGCTGAATTCCCGGACTCCCTCGGCACCCTGTAGAAGGCGCACGGAGATTCTGGCGGCATCGAGGCTGGTCAGCGAGATCTCCTGATTGATCTGCTGCACCGACTGGACGACCGAAAGCTGGTAGCCGACCGCCCCGATCATCGCACCGCCCAGCAGGGCGAACGCGAGCCCGAGCCGGGTGGTGATCTTCATCGATCGATCTTCCAGGCGTTGAGCTTGTTGCGCACGGTGCGAACGCTCACTCCGAGCCGGCGGGCGGCCTCGGCCTTGTTGTTTCCGGTTTCGTCGAGCGTCTGCAGGAAGAGCGCCTTCTCGACGTCGGCAGCCGACGCGCCTTCGGGAAAGCGGAACTCCCCACCCGTCGAAGGGGCGTCGGGTACCCGCACGTACGGGGGCAGGTGGGACGGGCGGATCCGGCCCTCCCGAGCCAGCACGACGGCTCGCTCCACAAGGTTTCGAAGCTCCCGAACGTTACCGGGCCACGGATAGGCCTCCATGAACTCCAGGGATTGATCCTCGAAGGTCCGCGTCTCACCCCCGTGCTTGGCCGAGAACTCCTTTGCGAACCGCTGGGCCAGAAGCGAGATGTCGCCCCCCCGCTCGCGCAACGGGGGCAGGTGCACATGGAGGACGTTCAGGCGGAAAAAGAGGTCTTCGCGGAGGATCCCTTCCTCGACGGCCTTCCGGGGGTCACGGTTGGTGGCCGCGAGCGTCCGGACGTTGAAGGTGACCTCGCGCTTGCCCCCCACGCGACGGATCTTCGCACGATCGAGCACTCGGAGCAGTTTGGGCTGGAGTTCGCGAGGCATCTCGCCGATCTCATCCAGGAAGAGGGTGCCGTCGTCGGCCATCTCGAAGCATCCGGGACGGGCGTCGGTGGCCCCGGTGAAGGCTCCCCGCTCGTGCCCGAAGATCTCGCTCTCCATGAGCTCGCGGGGGATGGCGGCCGCATTGACCGCGATGAAGGGTCCTCCGGCGCGTGCGCTCAGATCATGGATCGTCTGCGCTGCCAGCTCCTTTCCGGTCCCGCTCTCACCGGTGATCAGGACCGAGGCGTCGGACTCGGCTACCGACCGGATGAGTTCGTAGATGTCGCGCATTGCGCGGCTGGTGCCCATGAAGGGGCCGAGTTCTTCTTCGGTCGAAGCGGATCTGGACTTCGGGGAGGCCGATGTCGGCTCCGAATCGTCGCGGGGCCTCTTCCGGGCCTGTGCCAGCGCCTCTTCGACCACGGCGCGCAGGTTCGGGTAGTTCAACGGCTTGGTGAGGAAGTCGACGGCGCCGACCTTCATGGCGTCGACCGCCATCTCGACGGTCGCATGGGCCGTGAGCAGGATGACCGGCCGGCCGGGGTCGTCCTCGCGGAGCTGGTTGAGGAGCTGCATTCCCGAAACCTCGGGCATGACCACGTCGGAGAGGACCAGGTCGGGACGCCAGCTCTGCACGAGACTCCGGGCCTTTCGGGCGCGGTCGGCGACCTTAACCTGGTAGCCCCAGCGCTCCAGGCGCATCTCGAGGACTCCGCGGAATGTGGGGTCGTCGTCGACGACCAGGATCTTCGGGGGACGTTCCAGCATGGATGTCCGGGGGGACTTGTGAGGGCTCAGGACGTTGCCGGGCTCATCGGATGGCGCCGGGCTCGGCGGGGGTCGATCGAGATGGGGGCAACCGGATTTGCATACATCAATATACAAGGTGCCCCGCTCGTCGTACGAGCGGGGCACCCGGAGGGCCGTCGAAGAAGTAGAGGGGCCAGAGGGTCTTCTGCGAGCCTACAGCCCAGTTCGTGCGTTCATTCGTTCAGGAATCGTCGGACCCCGACGAGGCGACCGCGGGCATGGTGGCGGACTGCGGGTTGAAGTCGATGACCATCGACACCCGGCGGTTCTGCCAGCCCTCGGTGCCCGGACCCCGTGCGCCGGGAACGATCTGGCGATCCTGCGCTTCGCCGTAGCTTACGGCACGCAGGCGGTCGGAGGCGAGTCCGCGGGTCTGCAGGTAGCTCTTGACGGATTCCGCCCTGCGTTGCCCGAGTTGCTTGTTGTATTCCGGGTTTCCGGCCGAGTCGGTGAAGCCCTCGACGGTGACGGTCGCGTCGGAGTAGTAGTCTGCGATGACGGCGGCGAACTGGTTGAGAAGCTCGCGGTCCTGCGTGCGGACCTGGTCATCGTCGAACGCGAAGTGGACCGGCGTGTTGAAGCGTAGCGCCGATTCCAGTCGCTCGACGGTGACATCGAAGTCGTCGCGTAGCGCCCTCAGATCCGACTCGAGTCCGGCGAGACGGGTTTCGACCTGGTCGACCCGGGCATTCACCCGGTCTTCGACGGCCTGGTCGCCCGCACGCATCTCGGCGCGGACCTGGGCGAGTTCAGCCTCCATCTCGTCGGGCTTCACGTGGGCGCAGGCGGACAGCATGAGTGCCGTTCCCGAGAGAAGTACTCCGGAGCGAATGAGTGCCCCGTATCGTATCCGTTTCATCCGGACCTCCCTTGAAGACCGAAAAGTGTGAACGTATCAGAAGAATGATGGAGAGGAGGGGCCCATCCGACCGAGTCCCCGTACGGTGTCTCCCCGTTTGACCGACCGAACGGGACACCCTCCACCCATCACCTTCGCCCTGTGTATGTCGCAATGCGGGTGCCAGAACGGGCGGATGGTGCGATTGTCCAGGCAGGGCAGGGGGTTTCGCGGGATTCTGCGCGTTGGTGCGACCGGCGGATCGGGGGCCAGTCCTGCAGAAGCTGCATGGCTGCCGGGAAAGACTTGCCGGGTGGTGTGGGCTTGTCGGGCGGTCCGCGGCGCCCCCGGGGACGGGGTGAAGCACGAGGGGTTGAACCACCCCCCTCGATCCTCTACCTTTCACGGCCTTCGGGGCCTGTAGCTCAGGTGGTTAGAGCGCACGCCTGATAAGCGTGAGGTCGGTAGT
>REBS01000050.1 GCA_007692605.1 Gemmatimonadales bacterium | reverse complement strand
TCATCGACGAAGCACCTAAGTTGCCGGTTTGCCCCAGTTGGCCCCCGAGGTAGGGGTTTTTCGGTTCCCGTGCTCCCACTTCATCGAGTGGGGGTCAGGGGGACCACCTGACAGGACCGTGATGGATTCTCAGGAAGACCGCACGTCAGCGCTGCTGCGCCTGGTCAAAGAGGGAGATGCGTCGGCTTCCGAGCAACTCTTCGACGCCCTGTACGACGAGTTGCACCGCCTGGCGAAGCGCCTCCGGCAGGGGCGGGCCGGCGAAACCATGAACACGACGGCGCTGGTGCACGAGGCGTACATCAAGCTGGTTTCTGCCGACGGGTTCGATCCCGAGAGCCGCCTCCACTTCGTCCGGACGGCCGCCCGGGTCATGCGGCAGATCCTGGTCGACGCCGCGCGCAGGAAGCTGGCTGAGAAGCGGGGCGGGGACCAGTTCCCCGTCACCTTCAATGACGCCGTACATTCCGGACCGATGGCGGCCGAGAAGATCCTATCTCTGGACCGGGCCCTCGACCGTCTCGCTGCGGTGGACACGCGCGCCGCGCAGGTCGTGGAGTGTCGCTACTTTGCCGGACTCACCGTCGAGGAGACGGCAACGGCCGTCGGCGTGGCTCCACGTACGGTGAAGCGGGACTGGCGGGTCGCGCGGGCATTCCTGACCGCCGAGCTAACGGTGGCCGACGGATGACCATCCGCGGCGACGAGCCTTCGCCGGACCCTGAGACGGGGGCCATCGGATCCGGCGCCCCGGACGACGCGATGGACCCCGAACGATGGCAACGGGTGCGGGCCCTCTTCGAGGATGTGGTGGAGCGCGACTCACGGGAATGGCCGAGGCTACTGGCCGCGACTCCAGAAGGAGACCGGGAGCTGCTGGCGCGGCTCCTGGCCGCGGACCAGACGTCCGAGCCGATCCTCGACCACTCTCCGGACCAGCTCGCGGCCGAGGTCTTGTTCGCCGACGAGTCACTCCCCGATCGGCTCGGGCCGTACCGGATCGTGAGGTTTCTGGGACGGGGAGGGATGGGTCAGGTGCTCCTGGCCCGCCGGGACGACGGCTCCGATGACCAAGACGTGGCCATCAAGCTGATCCGTCGAGGGATGGACAGCGAGGACGTGCTGCGTCGGTTCCGCGCCGAGCACGCGATCCTTTCCCGTCTGACCCATCCCAACATCGCCGGGTTGTTGGACGGCGGCACCGCGACGGACGGGCGACCCTATTTCGTGATGGAGTGCGTCCAGGGGTTGCCGATCACTAAGCATTGCGATGCGCACGGCCTGTCGGTCGAATCTCGGGTGCGTCTCTTTGCCGACGCATGTTCGGCAGTGGACCATGCCCATGAGCGCGGCATCGTGCATCGCGACCTGAAGCCGAGCAACATCGTCGTGGACGGGGGAGATTCCCCCCCGGCAGGAACCGTGAAGCTTCTCGACTTTGGGATCGCCAAAGTGCTGGAACCCGACGGCGTGGACCTGACCCTGGCTCGCACCCGGACGGGCTCCCGCTTCATGACGCTCGACTACGCCAGCCCGGAGCAGATCCGGAGCGGGCCGCTCGGGCCCGCCAGCGACGTGTACAGCCTGGGTATCGTTCTGCACGAGCTCCTGACCGGTCGAAGACCCCATGACCTGGCTGGCCTGGATTTCGCCGAGGTGGAGCGCGTCATCTGCGAGACGCCTGCGGCAAGGCCCAGGAGTGAAGACGGAATCCTTCCTGCTTCGCTTCAGGCCATCGTCCTGATGGCGCTCCGAAAGGAACCGGAACGCCGGTACGGGTCAGCCGGGGAGCTGGGCGACGACATCCGACGTTTTTTGGCCGGGGAGGCCGTCCGGGCCCGGGGCGATTCGGTGCCCTACCGCGTTCGGACCTTCATTCGCAGACGCTCGGTCGCGCTCGCCCTCGTGGTGGCGGCCACGGGCCTGTCCATCGGGCTGGGCGGGGTGCTCCTCAACCGCGGTGGGGTCCTGCCACCCGCCCTGGCGGGAGTGGATGAGAATCCGTTTACCATCGCCATGCTGCCCTTCGAGGATGCCGGGCCAGAGGACGAGGCGTACCTCGCCGATGGGCTGACCGATGCGGTGAGTGCGCAGCTCGCCGGCCTGCCCGGCCTCAGGATCGTCCCGGTCAGCCGGTCCCTACCGCGCACCGACTCCGCTCGCAGTGCCTCGGACATCGGCGGCGAGCTTGGCGTCGAGTACCTCCTGACCGGCAGTGTGCGCTTCGAGGACCCCACGGATCCTTCCGGCCGGTTCGTCGTGGTGCCCCGACTCATTCGGGTCGCGGATGACCTCGTGGTGTGGACCCGGACCTTCGATCACGCCATGCCCCAGTTCTTCGGCTTGCAGGCGGTGATCGCGCGGGAGGTGGCCGGGGCGCTGCGAGTGGAGGTGACCGACATGGCATGGGCCGCACGGGGCGCCGCAGGGACCGCGGACCTCGACGCCTACCGTTTCTACCTGCGCGGGAACGGCTTCATCCGCTTCAACGAGGACGAGGAACGCCTTCGGCTGGCCGAGTCGTCGTACCTCGCCGCCCTGGCCCGGGACAGCACCTTCGGCGAGGCGTGGGCCAAGCTTTCCACCGTGCACACCCAGCTCTGGTTTTACCGCTACGATGCTTCCGCGGAGCGACTGGAATCGGCCCGCGAGACCGCTGCACGTGCACTTCGGAACCACCCCGACCTTCCGGAAACGTACTACGCCCTCGCCTACTACCAGTACCAGGGGCGGGGTGACCTGCGTCAGGCACAGCGCTATTTCGAGCAGACGCTCGAAATCCAGCCGAATCACGTCCCGGCACTCTTCGGACTCGCGGCGGTGCTGCGCCGTCAGGGCCGGATGGAGGAGGCACTCGCCCGATTCGAGGAGTTGACCGTCCTGGAGCCCCTGGATGCGGGCTACGTGTTCTCGGTCGCGTTCACCCAGCAACTCCTCAGGAACTACCCGGAGTCCGAACGGCTGTACGAGGAGGTCATGCGTCGGGCCTCGGACCTCTCCATGCTCTACTTCACCCGTGCCCACCTCGCTCTCGCCCAGACCGGGTCCGTGGCCGAGGCCCGGAGCGTTCTTCTGCAGGGACGTGGAGCGGCGGTGGACAACGACCAGACCCGCTTCCTCCAGGCGAAGCTGGATCTCATGGCAGGCCGATTCCGAGAAGTGCTCTCCATCACGGACGCCTGGAGAATCGAGGTGCTGGACGGACAGGTGCTGTACATCCCGGTGGCGTGGCTTCGTGCCGCGGCCTACCACGGACTTGGTGAGACGGACCGCGGCCGCGTGGAAGAGCAGATCGCACTCCAACTCCTCGAGGCCCGTGTGAACGACGCCCCCCAGGATGCACGCGCCCATGGGGCGCTGGGCCGTGTCTATGCGACCCTGGGCCGAGCCCAGGACGCCGTCGAGTCCGCCGAACGGGGGACGGCGCTCACGCCCCTCACCCAGGATGCCGTCATCGCCCCGTTCCGTATGGAGGACGTGGCGGCCGTCCATCTCCTCAACGGCCAGTTCGAGGAGGCCATCGCCGCGCTCGAATCGATCCTGGCCGTTCCCGGTGTGTTTTCGCTCGGTCACCTCCGGGCGGATCCATTCTGGGCCGCGCTGCTGGACCACCCCGGATTGCCCGCGGACTGGTAGTCGCCGTCGAATGGCCCCATCGACGGCCCTTTGGCGTAAGGGTGCGAGCCTGGGCTCGATGCCCCCTACAACTCACACCCTAAGGATCACCCATGTCCACCGGTACCGCCTCAAATTCCGAAGCCACACCACGGGCAGTGGTTGACAGCGTCTATACCCTGTTCGCCGCAGGCGACGTGGAGGGCTTTGCCGCCTTGATGGCACCAGACATTGTCTGGAGCGAGGCAGAAGGCAACCCCTACGCAGACCTGAATCCGTACCTCGGGCCGGAGGCCGTGCTGACCGGTCTGTTTACGCGCCTTCTCAGCGATTGGGACAATTTCACAGCCACGCCGAACGAATTGGTCGTCGAAGGCAAGCGCGTCGTCGTCTTCGGCCGCTACGGCCAGACCTGGAAGCCCACAGGCCAAGCGCTTGACATTCCGTTTGTCCATTCGTGGACCGTTGAGGACGGTCAACTCGTGGCCTTTCAGCAATACACCGACACCAATGCCCTCGTGGCCGCGATGGCCGGTTGAGCAACCACCGAAAGCCATTCCGAGGAGCATCAGATGGCGACACTCATCGCGTTTCACGAAGTCGAGGACGGAGATCACTGGGCCAGGGCCTGGCACGGCGGGGCTCGAAGTCGGCAGGAGATGTTCGGCCGGATCGGGGTCACCGCCCGCATCTTTCGGGATCCCGAACATCCCGATGTGACGGGGCTCATCTTCCAGGTACCGGACATGGACCGGTTCCAGTCGTTCATGGACACCGACGAAGTCGCGGGCGTAAAGGTCGAGACCGTGCGCGTTCTGGGCGAGATCACGCCGTAGTGGCCGAGGCCCGGCTGGAGGGCCTGAAGCGCGAGCCGACCTCCCCTTCGACCCCTTCGATCGTAATGCCTCCATTGATGCCCCTCGGACCCCGTGGCAGACGATGATGAACTGAAATGGCTGCGTCCCATCCCTCAGCCACGCGGCATTCGCTCTTGTCCTACTCCTCTCCTTGCTCTCCACGACTCCGATCTCGGCGCAGGTCCCTGCCGAAACGCTGATCGGAGAGGCGAAACCCCGTACCGGCCTCCGCGAACCGCTGGTGGCGACCCGCGTCACGGAGCCTTTCGTCATCGACGGTCGGGTGACCGAGGCCGCGTGGCTCGCCATCGAGCCCCTCCGGGCCGTCGTGAGCCAGCCGAACTTCGGCGCCGCACCCTCGGAGCGCACCGAGTTCCGGATCGCCTACGACGACGAGTACCTGTATGTGTCGGGGGTGCTGCGTGACCGGGATCCGGACGGGATCCGGAGGACCTCGCTACGCTGCGATGATGGGAGCCTGTCCAACGCCTGGTTTGCGGTGACCATCGATGGGTACCGCGACCGGGAGAACAGCCTCACCATGGCGGTGACCCCGGCCGGGGTGCGGACCGACCTGGAGGCTCCGGATGATGCCGAGGGCGCCATCAACTTCGCATGGAATGCCTTCTGGGATGCGGAGGTGGCGCGCACGGACACGGGGTGGTCCGCCGAGCTTCGCATCCCCTTCAGTTCGCTTCCCTGCCAACCCGATGCGAATGGGATCACCACCATGGGGATCACCATCTGACGAAATATCGCGCGCAAGGGAGAGTTCATCACCTGGCCCGCCATCGAACCGCTCTGGGCGAGCCCGGTTCTCAAGGCCTCGCAGGCGGCCGAGGTCGAGTTCCGCGGACTCTCGCGGTCGAGAGCCATGTACGCCACGCCATACATCCTGACGGGAGGAAGTCGGGTACCGGTGCTGAACACCTCGGGCGCCGCATGGAACCAGGAATCAAGTGGGGTTGGCGAAGCCGGGCTCGACGTGAAGGTGGGGCTCACCGCGAACCTCACCCTGGATCTCACCGTGAACACCGACTTCGCTCAGGTCGAGGCCGACGACCAGGAGGTGAACCTGACCCGGTTCTCCCTCTTCTTTCCGGAGCGGAGGCTCTTCTTCCAGGAGCGAGCCGGAATCTTCGCCTTCGACACCGGCGGATCGGGCTCGTCGACGGTCAGCCGGCGCGCATCTACGGAGGTGCGCGGGTGGTGGGTCGGATCGGAGAATGGGACGTCGGATTCCTGAACATGCAGACCGCCGCAGCCGACGACGGGACCCGGAACGTGGGGACCCTCCGCCTGCGACGCCGGCTGCACAACCCGAGCTCCTACGGGGGAGCCATGCTCACCACCCTCGTGGGCGCCGACGGGCGCTACAATGTGACCGCGGGACTCGACGCCATCGTGAATCTTCGCGGCCAGGATTTCCTGACGGTGAACTGGGCCCAGACCTGGTCTGACGACGACCCCGACGGGCTGGGGCTCACCGACCGGGCCCTGGGTCGTGTGCGGTTGGAGCGACGAGGGCTGGACGGAGCGTCGCTGGACATGGCGGTCTCGAGGATCGGCGGGCGCTACGATCCTCAACTGGGGTTCCTGCGCCGGCAGGACTTTACCCGGATCGGCGACGCCCTGGGATGGGGGTGGCGCGCCTCCGATGCCTCGTCGGTCCAGAGAACCCGTCTCATTCTGAACGGCGTCGGCTACTTCCGAAACGACGGTTTCACCCTCGAGTCTCTCGACCTGGAGCCCACGTGGTCCCTGCGGATGAAGAGCGCGCGGGAGTGGACGGCCTCGGCCAGGCTCCGCGAAGAGTGGGTCGAGACGGGGTTCTCGATCTCGGGGGCACCGATTACCGCCGGGGAGTACCGGTGAGTCGAGGGCCGAATCGCCCACACCCTGCCATCGGGAGCCCTGCTCCGCGGCACCGTGGCCCTCGAGGGCGGGCAGTTCTACGACGGCTCACGGCTCGGGTTCTCGGTCTCTCCCACCTGGAACGCCTCGCGGCACATGGAACTGAATGGGCTGTACAGCGCGAGCCGGATCTCCTTCGAGGACCGGGACGGCGCCCAGGAGCCGGTCACCGTGCAGGTGGCGCGGCTCAGGGCCCGGGTATACCTGAACCGGCCCCTCTCCACCGCCTTCTTCGCCCAGTACACAAGCGCGGCGGACCTTCTGACGCTGAATGCCCGCCTCCGGTACAGCCGCAGCGAGGGGCAGGACTTCTACCTGGTCTACAACGACGGTGTGAACACCGATCGTGGAGCCTTCGACCCCACACTGCCCATGAGCGCGGGGCAAACGCTCCTCATCAAGTATTCCCATGCCGTGCCCATCGGATGGTGAGGCTGCGTACTGGAGTCCTCGACTTGCCGCACGGGCCCACGAGGGCACGCTACGGTCCGGTTCGGGGTAGGAGGCGACTCTTGTCCGCAACCACACATTCGATCTGGCGGGAGAGTCAATTCATGCAGCGGCATGAGCACGCGCATGCGGAGGGAGCGGGCGGGGACCCGGAGACGCTGGAGACCCCAGAGGCCCCCTTCCTCATCGAAGACTACCGGCAGGTCTATGATGGAGTGGCCCTCCCGGTTCTCATCATCGATCCGGTCTCGTGGCGTGTCCTGGCCGCCAACGACGCGGCTCTCAAGCAGTATGGGTACGAGCGAGACGAGTTCGTCGGCCTTCCGGTGCTCGAGGTTCGCCCCCCCGAGGGTCGGGCCGATGCCGAACGGGTCATGTCCGAGATCCCCCATGGCTTCTGGAAGACCACCGCCGTTCGTCACGCCCGGAAGGATGGCTCGACCTTCGTTGCCGACGTATGGTCCCGTGACACCGAAGTGGATGGGCGACCCGTGAGGATCGCGACGATCAGCGAGGTCACGGAGCGAGTCCAGCTCCAGCAGGAGCTGCAGCAGGCGCAGAAGATGGAAGTCCTGGGTCGGCTCGCGGGAGGGGTCGCCCACGACTTCAACAACGCCCTCGGCGTGATCATCGGTGGCGCGGGCCTTCTGATGGACCAGCTCGGAGATGATCCAGAGGCCAGGATCGACCTCGAGTCCATCCAGCAGGCCGCCAACCGGGCATCTCTACTGACCCGTCACCTTCTAGCGTTCAGCCGGCAGCAGAACCTCAGGGTCGAGGTGTGCTCCCTCGCCGAGGTGGTGGAGCGCAGCGTGGGCCTCCTGGAGCGGGTCCTCGAGGACCACATCGAGCTGCGAACCCGGATCGACCCCGGAAGCTGGCCGGTGCGGGTCGACGCGATCCAGCTCGAGCAGGTGATCATGAGCATGGCGGTGAACGCCCAGGATGCCATGCCGGATGGTGGCAGCCTCCTGCTCACCGTTCGGAACGTCTCGGTGTCCCCGGGGGAGGCCCGGGGAACTCGGTCGGTGCCCCTCGGCGACTACGCGGAGCTGACCATCGGCGACACCGGGATCGGGATGGACGAGGTCACCCGCGCCCGCATCTTCGAGCCCTTCTTCACGACCAAGCCTCCACCCGAAGGGACGGGGCTCGGCCTCTCGATGGCCTACGGAATCATCCGCCAGAGCAACGGCCTGATCACGGTCGACTCCACCCCGGAAGAGGGCACGACCTTTCGGATCCTCCTGCCGAAGGTGGGTCGGGCCCCCGCCGAGTCCCTGCCGAGGATCGAAAGCGCGCTGCCCGGCAACCGCACAGTCCTGGTGGTGGATGGGGACGACGGGGTGCGGCGTTCCACCTGCCGCGTGCTGGAAGGGCTGGGATGTACGGTGGTCTCCACGGCCTCGGCCGAGGCGGCCCTGCTCGCAATGGAGGGGTCGGAGGGGACCCCGGACCTGCTGGTGACCGCCCTGAGTCTTCCCGGGATGGCCGGCCGGGAACTGGCGGACCGCCTGCAGGAAACGGCCCCCGAGCTTGCGGTGCTCTTCCTGTCGGGCTATGCGCTGGAGGGCGACGAGAGCCTGCGGCTTCTCGAGGGAGGCCGGGCGCTCCTGCAGAAGCCCTTTTCCGTCGAGCTGTTGAGCGAGGCCGTACAACGGGTACTCATCCCCTCCTGAGGGGAGCGGGCGGAAGTCGGTCGTCGGGGAGAGCGCCGAGCTTGTCCGGCCAAAACATCCGCCATACCTCGCCAGTGCGTGCCCAGGGGCGACTGAACCGCCGACTCCACGGGGCTTCGATGCTCATCATTGCGTTGCTTTCATTGATCACCGCGCACCCAGCGCCGCAGCATCCGGACACGGTGACCTGCGGTGAGGTGTGCGAAGCCGTGCTGGCAGAAGGGCTCGACTGGGCCATGGAGATGATTCACCGGGACTCCTGGGATCGTTGGGCCGACGTCCCCAGGCGATTCAGCTTGAATCTCCACATGCCGCCGGGTGGGCGAATCTACCGGAGTTCCAGGAGCTACTTCGAAAGGCGACGGGCCGAGAACGAGGTTCTCCGGGAGCTCGCAGCCCGCAGGGACATACCCACCAGTATCGAGGAGCACCCCTTCGCACCCTGCCACGACACTCCCGACCAAGCCCGGGACGAGGAGGCGTGCAGGGCCCTGGCAGGATCCTTCTCGTTCGGTCTGTACGATGTCGACATCGTCGGTCCCACCGAGGCCACGGTGAGGGCGGGCATTTCCATCCGCCCGGTCTCCATTGGGTGGATACTCCACGTGGAGAAGGTCGAGGACGAATGGGAGGTCGTGAATGCCCATCGCTTCATGACCGGGAGAATCGGGGACTGAGATCAGCGGCTGGCATGCATCCCCTCGCCACACGGGTTCCATGCAGAATATGCTTGTGATCGCTCAACGCTTTACGATTGCAATCCTGCAAGCGGAACGCTGACACGAATCCATCGAGAAAGGGGCGAAGCGGGTACGACCGATCCACCCGCGGCCATGGGGGCCGGGGAGCTCCGGATCGGGATGCGCGAAGGCCCCGAAGGCTACCAGTTCGCGAACATCCGGGGCGCCGCACCCCTCGACGATCATGCCCTCGCAGTTCTGAACGGAGTTCCCCCCGAGGTGAGGGTGTTCGGACCGGACGGCCAGCTCGAGCGGACCTTCGGGGGCCCCGGAGAGGGGCCGGGCGAGTTCAGCTCTGCCGTTGCCCTGCAGGTCCTCCCCGGAGACACGATCGTCGTCTACGACCAGCTGGGTGGCCGGTTCACCCGCTTCGACCGGGAAGGCAACTTCATCCGCACCATCACCATCGAGAATCTGGCGAGCGGTGTGATCGGGTTTCTGGACTCCCGCACCGTCATCACCGAGCGGGCCACGGTCACGATGGTCGCGGGAGAACCGATCGAGGAGTTACAGATTCGCACACCGGTCCTGCTGGAGCGGGTGGCGCTGGAGTCGGGGACGGTTGATTCCATCGAGGTCTTCGGGGGCCGGGAGCGCTACCGGTCCGTGACGGGTCAGGATGGACTCCCCCAGCGGATCAATATCGTTTCCGTTCCATTCACGGTCGACGGCACGGCGGTGGTGCGTGGGGGACGGCTCTACCTGACCGACGGGCGACGACCCGAGATCCGTGTGATCGATGCCGACGGAGACCTCGAGACCGTGATCCGGTTCCTCGGTGACCCACACCCCGTGCGGGATGCGGACGTGGATCGATGGATCGAGGAGCGGCTCGCCCGAGCGAGCAGCGCAGCCGATCGAAGGGAGCTGGAGGCTGCATACCGGGACATGACCCTACCTGCCACCATGCCCCCGTTCGACGACATGATCGTGAATGAGCGAGGGGACATCTGGGTCCGCGAGTACGACCCGTTTCCCGGGGATCTGCGCACCTGGACCATCGTGGATTCCGCGGTTCGGAAGGCGGGCCGAGCGACCCTTCCCACCTCTCTCGAGATCCTGTACGGCGATACCGAGATCGTACTGGCGGTCGTGAAGGACGAGCTGGACGTGGAATACCTGGTCAGGATGCAGCTCGAGCCGTGATGCGGGCAGAGGAACGTCGATCCGGCAGGAATCTGACACACCCCCAGATATAAAAATATGCCCCACTGCGCAAAGCGTTGTGGGGCAAGGACTTACGGGATTGTCAGAGAGCGGAGGCGGAGGGACTCGAACCCCCAAGGGCGATTAAGCCCGCCGCATTTCGAGTGCGGTGCCTTACCA
>REBS01000051.1 GCA_007692605.1 Gemmatimonadales bacterium | reverse complement strand
CTCCCACCCCTATTCGGAGTCGTCGCGCATACTGAGGTTTCTGACGCCCGAGGCGGGGATCGTTGCGGTCATGGCCCGGGGGGTCCGGAAGCAGGCCTCGAAGGGCGGAGGCCCGCTGGACCTCTTCGACGATGTGGAGATCACCTACGACCACCGTGCCGGACGTGATCTGCATACCCTGCGCGAGCATCGCACCCTGAAGCGGCGTGGCGAGCTGGGGTCCAACCTGCTTCGATTCGCGGGGGCCTCCTTTCTCTCGGAGCTGATCCTGACCCATACGATGGAGGAGGGCAGCCCTCGGCTCCACGACCGGCTCACGTCCGGGCTCGACGGCCTCCTGGCCTGCGCTCCCGAGGAGATTCCGGGGCGATTCCTGGCCGCGGGCTGGGGAATCGTGGCCGAATTCGGATTTCCCCCGGAGCTGGACCGGTGCGTGCACTGCAATGTCGAGATCCCCGCCGCGGGGATGACGCGCTTCGATCTGGCCGAGGGAGGACTTCGATGTCCCGAGTGCGCCGCGAGCGGAATCGGACCTCGCCTGGGACCCGGCGCCCGGACGGACCTCCGCGCGATCCTGGCCGGGGCTCCTCCGTCCGGGCTTCGAGGGGCGGCGGAGCACTTCCATCTCCTCGAGCGATTCGCGCTCCATCACCTCGATCGGCGACGGGTCTTCCAGACGTCGGCCACCCTGGGCCCATTGCTGGCCTCGGAGGGATCCGGGGACCCTACGCCCGAAGGACAGGTATGAGAAGGGGAAGCGCGAAGTTTCGCGGGTCACCTTGCCTCGAGGCTGTTCGGAAGTCCTTGACCTGGAGGGGGCATCGGTCAAAGATTGTCTGAGCGAGGTTTGTACCCACTGTATCCCGTTGGGAGGGCTATCGTTTCACTGCTACTGCACAGGTAACTGTGCGGAGGTCTGGATGGGACGCATCGTGTGCGTCGTTTTCGTCCTGCTCTCCGCAGCCGTGCTCCCACTGGGCCTGAGTGCCCAGCAGGGAGGAAGCATAGGGCAAGAAGGGGAACAGGAGGCGGTCTTCCATCTGGGGACCAACTACCCGAACCCGTTCAATCCCGAGACCCGGATCCCGTTCGAGTTGTACGAGGACGCCTTCGAAGATGGGCGGCCTGCGATCGTGACAGCCCGGATCTACAATGCTCTGGTTCGCCCCGTGGCCACCCCCACGGCGCTGAATCACCCGGCCGGCGAGGGGACACCGGTCATCGATCTGGAATACCATTTTCCGGGTCGCCACGAGTTGTACTGGGACGGTCGCGACCGCTCCGGCAACGCGGTGGCGTCCGGAATTTACGTATTGGAGATGATGGTGAACGGCAAGTCCCGCATGATCCGGATGTACGTGAGCAAGTAGCACGACCCCCCACCCGGCGTCCCGGCGGTTCCGCCGACTCCTACGACGCCACGTAGATGAACGATCCGCAGCTCTGGCAGGTCCGCACCTGGTTATGCACGTCCTGATCTCCGGCTGTCGCCGTGGGAATCGAGACGAAGCATCCGTAGCAGACCCCGTGGATCACCGGGACCACGACCCGTTCGCGATTGGGGGCGATCTGTCGGTACCGCTTGAGAACCGGAGGGCTCAGGCGCCCTTCGAGCTCCGCGATGACCTCTTCGAGCCGCGCCGCGGCCACCGTCGGGTCGATGTTGAACTGTTCCACCTCGACCGATTCCGATTCCCCTCCGGACAGGGCCCGGTGCTGGGCACGAAGGTCCTGGAGTTCCATCAGCGTCATCAGTTCGGGGTTCATCAGCTGCGATCCTTCTTCGATTTCGGTGGAGAGCATCGTCACGGAGCACGCTCTTCGAGCAGAGACAGGAAGCCTTCGGCGTCGTCCAGGCCGGCCAGGAGGCCGGGGACCTCGGGGTCCTTGGCGAACTGCGCCACCTTGCCCAGGACCGGGAGATACTGGTTCGAGACCTCGAGCGGGGGGGCGACGATCAGGAAGAAATTGAAGACGGGCTCGTCATCGATGGCGTTGAAGTCGACGCCGCCGGGCTTGCGGGCGTAGGCGAGGCGGAGCTCCTCGACGACGAGGGACCGGCAGTGGGGGATCGCGATTCCCTTTCCGATTCCGGTGGATCCCAGGTTCTCGCGGCGCTTCAGGGTCTTGAAGAGGATGGCCTCGGACTTCTCGTCGAGCTCCAGCAGCTGGATGAGCTCCTTGAGGATCTCGTCCTTGGACTCCGCCTCGAGGGAGAGGGTGACGGACTCCGGGGTGAACAGCTCCCGTAATTTCATGCTATGGCCTCCAGATGATCCTTGCGGATCAGCGGTTTTCCGGATGTGTGACAGGATAGGTACATGAAGCCATGAACTCTACTGGAACCCTCCTTCGAAGTCAAAGGAAATCAGGGGGTCGAAGGGCACGACTTCACCCTTGATCCCCGACCGTTTAGCTTTGACACACCATGTCCGATGTAATCTCGCTCCTGAATGGGTCCTCGACCCCGCTGTATCTGGCCCCCCAGGCGGGGGTCAGCGAATCGCCCTTTCGCCGGCTCTGTCGCCGGTTCGGGGCCGATGTCGTGGTCAGCGAATTCGTCAGCGCCGAGGGGATCTGCCAGGGAAACGAGCGCACGATGGACTACCTGCGCTTCGAAGAGGCGGAGCGCCCCTTCGGTGTGCAGATCTTCGGCGGGGAACCGGATCGGATGGCCGAGGCCGCCCGCTTCGTGCACGACACCTTCGGCCCGGATTTCATCGACATCAACTTCGGGTGTCCGGTCAAGAAGGTCGTGAAGCGCAACGGGGGATCCGGGTGCCTTCGGGACCTGGGCCTGGTCGAGGCGATCACGAAGGCCGTGGTGGCGGCGGTTCCGGTGCCCACCACGGTGAAGATCCGGAGCGGGTTCAGCGAGCAGACCCGGGACCCGGTCGGGATCGGACGGGTCTGCGAGGACGCGGGCGCCCGCGCGATCACCCTGCACCCCCGAACACGGGCCGAGATGTACTCCGGATCGGCCCGCTGGGACGAGATCGCCGCGCTGAAGCAGGCGGTGTCGATCCCCGTGATCGGCAATGGAGACATCCGTACCGGCGAGGATGCCCGACGCATGAAGGACGAGACCGACTGCGACGGGATCATGATCGCCCGGGGATCGCACGGCGGGCCCTGGATCTTCGCACAGGCCCGAGCCGCACTCGACGGTCGACCGGTGCCCCCGGATCCCGATGTCGAGGAACGCTTCCGGGTCTGCCTGGAGCACGCCGAAAACGCGATCGCATTCGCCAAGGGGAGTCCCCGGGCGATCATCGACTTTCGCAAGCACCTGGGATGGTACACGAAGGGGCTCCCCGCGGGGCGTGACCTGCGCCAGGAGCTCTTCCAGGTCTCGACACTCGAAGAGGTCCGCGAGCACCTCCAGGCGTATGGAGAGCAGTTTCGAGCCGGTACACTGCCCGGAATGGAACGCGAGGCGGTGGGTTCGGTATAAGAGGATGTTGCCAGAAGAGTTGACTGCCGGGAGGGATCCGGCGAGTCTGAGGGCAACACTTTTTTTGACAATCTGGATTTGGGGGCGTCACGGTTTCGACGTGGATAGTGAAACCAGAGTTGCGTGCCGAGGGTTTTCGGGTCCTCGTAAATCCTCCGAAAAAACCACAAACGCCAACGATAACCTGGCGCTGGCTGCGTAAGGGTCAAACCTTAGCCGCAGTCCGTTTCCTGAGGAGCCCGCCTAAGGCGACTCTTGAGACGACGAAAAGTTAGGCTGGCTGCCCGGTGATGCCGTCGCATCGGGGGCGAGAACTCAATGACGGATAGCCCGGGTAGGCTGTTCCCTTGCCGGACCCGGTTGCGAACATGAAAGGGCTCTACGCACGTAGAGACTCTGTCGGATCAATTCGCGGACGCGGGTTCGACTCCCGCCGCCTCCACTTTGAAGGCCCAGCTACCTGATGGTGGCTGGGCTTTCGTGCGTTCGGGGACCAGCCTTCCTGTTCGCGGCGCGGGGCCGCAGTCGTGAGCGAAGTGAACGGCTGCGCAGGGGCGCAATGGCGCCGCTGTTGACCCCATGGGGATTGGCTCGATCGGGGCAGGGGAGTAGGGCTCCCTCGGCAGTCCGCCCTTCCCGCGAGACGACCGAGGAGGCGTCCGCCACGAGGCGCGGCAGGTCACTCCCGCCGCCTCCACCGCATGATGGAGCTCAGCTCCGGACAATGGCTGAGCGACGCGGCTCAGCACACTCGGGTAATTCCTTGTCGGAGATGTTCTCCCCCCCATTATGGCACACATTTGGCACACATCCTGGGGCGATTCAGCCGCTTTTTCCGGAATCCTGGCACAATCTTGTCACAATCGCTGAGACAGCCGACTTCGTTGTGACGGGAAAATCGGCGGCCCGCCAGATCGCGTAGTCGATCCTCTCAAGCGCTCCAAGCTTTTTCTTGCGGAAAGTCACGGCCGGACTCTCGCACATCCCAGATGATCCCCCGTCAGGAGGAAATCAGCTTGTCTCGAGGTAGAACTGTCCAGCTCTCCTCCGGTCAAGAACACGTCGCGGTCCGGGTAGCCCCACCATCCACTCCATCCTACCAGGTCACCGGGGTACTTCGGAACAGCGTGAACCGGACTCGGATCATGTACTCGTCAGGGTATCCGTCGTGCGGCTCGGTCGCTTTTACGCGAGTTTCGACCCTGCCCTCAAGGACTTCTTCGATTCCTCGGCCTTGGAACTCCTGCTCGTAGACCCGGTCGATCGTGAACGTCCCTTCGATGGGATGATACCAACGCCCGTGTTCGATGTAGTTGAACTCCTCGGCCTGCGAGTATCTCACAAACGCAGTGCCGAAGGTGGATGGGTCGTAATACTCGTATGACCATGGCATGTCGATCGCACGCCAGCTCCCGGGAATCGGCGGAACGGACTCTGGCACCAGGTCCACCACCACGGTATGCCATGTGGAATCTATCCCGGAAGGTGGGGGCCCAGATGATGCTCGAAGCGATAGCCAGCGCGGCACATGATCGTCTCGGGTCTGGTCATGGTTCGGATCCGGCCCCCAACTCCACTGCCCAGACCCGATCCATGGAGGGCGAACCTCGTACTCGATCACGGGGGTGCCGTCTGCCAGAACGCCCTCCTGGACCACGCTGGACTCATCCGCCGACGGGTCGGTCGAGGCATCATTACAAGCGGCCACGAGCACGACCAGCAGAGCCACTACGAACGGGGCAATCCCGAGCGTCCCGTGCCGTGAACGGTGTTGGTATTTCATCGTCTCCCCTCATTCAAAATTCAAATGCCATCATCGGCCCGACCGGTTCTCTTTTCCATAACGTCCGAGGCCGACTACTTGTGACAACCTCCGCACATCAGATCGTGCAGGGCGGCGCAGACGCATCCTCGGTTACCACGATCTGGTCCGAACCGGTCTGGCCGGTGTTGTCCTCGACCTCGACGGTCAGTGTAAAGCTCGACGATGTGTGTCCCGGCAGCTTTCCGCCGGTGTATTCCTCGTCGCCTGACACAGGCTGCTGGTGGTTGGTCCAGTCGTACGTAAAAGGCGACTGACCGGTCGATACCTGAGCCGTCCAGGTGCAGGTGGCGTCAGGCTCGATCAGGGTCGGTCCGCTGATCGACACCGACGGGGGCGGTGGAGCCGTGAAGCCCGCCACGTCGATCGGCAGGCCGAAGTGCTCGTCCAGATTGGACATGGGGCTGAACCAGAAATCGCCGTTCTCACCACCCCACAGGATCCCCGCCAGCTTCACGTAGTCCGTGCTGAAGCGATCGAACACGGGTGCGCCGCTGTCGCCACCGCTCGCGCCAGCGGCGACTCTGGCTTGGCAGAAGAGCTTGAAACCACTTCCGTTCGTCTCGTCAGAGCAGGTTTCCTTGACTGTACCAAACGACCACCCCGTCGTGCCGCCGACTTTGTGTAGCACCTGCCCATAGATCGGACTGTCCAGGCGGTCAGAGATGTAGAAGGTTCCCGCGATGGAGAGGGATCCGCCGCTCTGACTTCCCGAAGCAGGCCGGGCGATCTCGCCGAAGGCCCAGTTGGAGCTCTCCGGGGCGGACAGGTCCATTTCTGCGAGGGTGGCGTCGGCGAAGCGGCAGGGATTGAGCGAGGTGCAACCGTCACCCGTCACGATGGAGTCCGGATCCAGGGACTCCCATGCGGGGATCTTGTCGGCAGTCTTACCCCGTTCCGGCTGAAAAAACTCGAAAGGAGGCGTGGTTACTGCACCTTCGTCGAACGCGCAGTGTGACGCGGTCACGAACATAGGCTGGGGGAATCCGTCGACCCCGGCACCGTAGGTGCATTGCCAGACCCCCCCGTCATTGATCCGCAGCCCTCCCAGGAGCGGACGCACATGGTCCGCGAGGGTGGTCGTCGAAGCCGGCGACACGTCCCGCGTCGCACCATCGCCCACTCTCCCCGCCCCAGAGAATCGGGACGTACGTCGCTCCCTGATCTCGAACTCCACCGCCTCGGACGGGATGTCGTACGATGCGAACAGATCCCCGACTGCGCGCTGAGCCGCATCGTCGAGGACCCCGATCCGGATCCGATTGCGGGATTCGTCAATCCCCAATGAAACCACCCCGTCGTTTGCGAACGCGTCTCTGAGCTGCAACCGCCAGCGCAGAAGCTCCCGCCACTCGAAGTCCGCGTCCTGAAAGCGGACATCGGCGTTCGACAGGCCCCGCTCCTCGAGCATGGGGCCTACGGCGCTTCTCGCCTCTTCGGCCCGAGCCGCGCTGGTCATCAGGATCACCGGTCGCTGGTCCCCGTCCAAGTAGAGACCCGCAAAGCCCGGGACGGTCTCGTTGATGTCAAAATAAAGCCGAGGAGTCGACCGCTCCGGAAGCGCGCGGTCCAGCTCCGTGCGCGTCAGCTCCAAAATCTGTTGCGATGCCGTCAGCGCCTCGGTCGTGGCCTCCGGAGTCGACGGGCCGAAATCGTGACAGGCCGCCACGCCCAGCGCGACGAAGCCCGCGACGGCGGCGGCCGTCGCACGACTAGCGGGGAGATAGTTAGGGGCATGCATGGGTTATCTCCATGGCAGGGTGACGGTCCCGAAGGCTCCCTCCTACCATAGCACTTCGTATCTTGTCGTGCCAACTATACCCATCCTTGGAATCAGACACGCCGTCCTGATACCGGAGCACGGTGCGCCCACGGGAGCGCTTCGCCCTCCGCGAGATTATCGAACTGGAGGCGACCCAGGGAAGCGAGGCGGACTTGGGGGATACGGCAGTGAGGGAATGAACCAGCAGTTGGAGTTCAGTGATCCGCCCGAAGCGTGCACCGGCTTTCCACGATTGGATTCCGAAATCTACCCGCAGCTCACGGTTTGGTCCGATGCCCGCGCCTCGGCTTGGCACGCGATGGGTAAGGCTGAGGACCGCGTCAATCGGGATTGGAACAGGTGAACCGCCCTCAGATTCGGCAGAGCCTTGCTGCATTCAAATCGGAAGGTCCGGGTGCACGAGCAGTCCTGTTCCCGGGTGGCGAATTCGACATCGCCGAGCCCCCGGGTCCCCCGTCGCACCCGGCGTGGGGCACTCTGCGGGGCGAGCCCCCGAAGCCGGCCCGGCCGAAGCCCCGAGGAGCCCCGCGGCGTAGTAAGCCCTGAACGCCGCCCACCCCAGAATGGCGAGCGGCCCCATGCCAGATGCGCCGGGGGGCCGGGGACCTTGCAGAAAATACCGGGAGTGGGACTCGCTACCGACGGTGAACCGCCCCGGGTCTACCGGAGACTCCGAAATGAGGGCGGTCGATCCGGTTGCGAAATGGCACACAAAATGGCACACATCCCGTAAAGTGTTGGGGGGCAATGACTTAGCGATCGAGGGTGCCGGTTCGACTCCCGCCGCCTCCACTTTGAAGGCTCAGCCACTCGACGGTGGCTGGGCTTTCGTGCGTTCGGGACCCAGCCTTCCCGTTCGCGGCTCTGGGCCGTAGTCGTGAGCGGCCTGAAAGGCTGCGCAGGGGCGCAATGGCGCCGCTGATGACCCCGTCGGGATTGGTTCGAGCGGGGCAGGGGAGTAGGGCTCCCTCGGCAGTCCTCCCTTCCCGCGAGACGACCGAGGAGGCCTCCCCGAGGAGGCGCCGCCGGTCCCTCCCGCCGCCTCCATCGCAGGATGGAGCTCAGCTCCGGATAATGGCTCGGAGACAGAACTCAGCGCACTGGGGTTGCTCTCTTTGTGTACTCACTTCACTCGTGAAATGGCACAGAAATGGCACAGCCTCGGACCGCGGGGTGGTTCACCCTGAGATTCCGCGAGGCGTCGGAGTCAGCCCTCGCCGTTCAGGGGCAGCACCTCGATCACGCGGATCGCTCGGATGCACAGGGTCCTCCGGGCGCCCTGAAGGACCTCCTCCTCGATTTCCTCATTCGGGTAAATTCCTGAGATGCAGACATCCGGAGGGTACGACCCGTGGATGACCATGGTCCCGTTAGGATCGAAGTGGATCCGGTATCGAGGATCTACCCCGGAGCCCGGCTCGACGTCGCCGATAATGGTCCCAAGCGTTTCCGGATTCTCAAGGTGAAGTTCCAGCCACGGCATCACCCGCTCATCCCATTCGTTCAACTGGACCCACATGGTGGCAAGGACCACCTCGCCGGGGTTCCATGAGCCATTGAACTCGATGTGGACGAGCCAGCCTTCCGCCTCATCTTCCGAGGAGGCGTCGGTTTCGATCAGCGTCTGCTCGCATGCGGCGAGCGCCAGCACGGCGGCGAAAATCACCAGCCTTGCGAGGAATCCGAGGCTTTTCATTGTTCCATGCCTCCCTGCGCGATCGGTCCGGGACCCCCGGAGTGTGGACAGGGATCACCGCCGTTCCCGCAGTTGCCTTGAACGAAGTGGATCGTCTGGATGGTGTCGCCTTCCGATGCAAGGGTGATCCGGAGCTCAAAATCCGCCCAGTCGAATGGTTCGGTGTTTTCCTGTTCTGCCTCGGTTCCGAGGGGATCCCAGTTCCCCGGCCCAAGGAGGTAGATGTATCGTTTGTGCCACTGATACGTGTAGTCGCCGAGTCCTCCACGAGGATCCGCGACCCAGGTCTCCGAGACGCCCGTCTGGATCGTGTAGGGACCAGAAATTTTGACCCCCAGGGGCCCGGGTGCGAATAGGAGCAGATTCGGAGAACCGCTTCCGAGACCCGAAAGGACCCCCGAGGTGGCCATGTCGGTGAGGTGCTGAGCCACCTGAGCGGGAGTCGCTGAGGGGTGAAGTTCGAGATATCGAGCCGCGGCTCCGGAGACATGCGGCGCCGCGAATGAGGTGCCGGAGTCGAGATGCCAAGCGGTGGTGGTGGAGGGTCCAGGGGCAGCCACATCGACACCCGGCGCCCAGAGGTCGACGCACGAGCCCACGGTGCTGTTGCCGGCCCGTACCCCTAGCGAATCGACACTCCCCACGGTGATCACCCCCGGAATCCGTCCGGGTGAGTGGTCACAGGCATCCGGTGTCATCGCCGAGTTCCCGGAGGAGACCACGACCACGATCCCCTCATTCACAGCGGCTTCTGCGGCTTCGTCGAGGGCGAGGCGAGTGGGGTCGGTACTTGCTGAGAGATTGAGGACTATTGGCTGCGACGGGGAGGAGAGCTTCTTGGAAGTGACCCAGTCGATTCCATCGATGAGTGCGGAGGCCATTGAGGTGTATCCCTCCTCGCCTGTGCAGGCGGTTGCCCGGACCGAGATGAGATCGACCTCCTTGGCGACACCGAACTCGCTACCGCCAACGATCCCGGCGACCGGCGTTCCATGTCCCGTCGAGGAGGGATGGCAATCCTGACCGAAGTCCGGGTCCTGCGGATCAAGCCAAACATCGTAGCCGACCGTGGCCCGGCCTCCGAAGTCCTGATGGGAGGTCCGGATCCCGGAGTCCACGACGTAGACCTCCACCCCCGCACCGGTTTCCATATACCCGTAGATGCTGTCGAGTGGCAGGTCCCGCTGGTCTATCCGGTCAAGCCCCCACGACCGCGGATCGAGTTGCTCACCGACGGAATCCCCGGCGGCAGCCCGGCCCATGTGCACGGGGTAGTCGGGCTCGATATACCGCACGTGAGGATTTCGGGAGATCGCCTCGAGTGCCGCAGGTGGGAGCGTTGCAGCAAATCCCTTCAGGGCATAGCGGAAAGTGTGATGCACTTCTCCACCAAACTCCGTGACTACCCCATTTGCCGCAGCCGAAACTGAAGAGATGTTGTCATTGAAGACCACGATGAATCGATCCGCCAGCGGACTCGGCGGCCGCTCTCTCATTGCATCGAGCGGAGTGGGACCGGGTCCGTTTGATTGCTCGGTCGGAAGAATCCGCTCGGAGCACCCGGTGAGGACCATCAGGGCGAGTGAAGCGATCGTCCTGCTCAGGATCCGACAGATGAATCGGGGGAACGAAAAGCCCATGAGCAGCCCTCTAGAAACCTGAAGATAACAATCGTACTTCAACATGCCGTGATCATCATCGTGCACGCAAGTCGTGTCGGCCACCTGACATGACCCCTCGTTCCTGGCCCCATCGTTACCTAACCCCCGAGTCTTGATCTACCTGGACACACACAAAGCCGAGCCGCTCTACGCCGGCCTGCCGTTGCTCGCTCCGTTACGACCGACACTCAGGCGAGGCATCCGCCCAACGGCCGTGCGACAAGGGAACTGCGAACGGGTCAGAAGCTATCCGCTGCAACGGGTATCAAACATACAGTTGGGCGGTCGGGTTGGGATCATTGCATGCGGCTGACCCGTCGGTAGGACGAGGGGACGGCGAAATGGCACACAAAATGGCACACATCCTGTAAAGTGTTGCAGCGCAATGACTTAGCGATCGAGGGTGCCGGTTCGACTCCCGCCGCC
>REBS01000052.1 GCA_007692605.1 Gemmatimonadales bacterium | reverse complement strand
GGGAGATGGACTTCACCTTCCTGTACGACGACCAGCGGGAGCTCTTCCGGATCGGCCTCTCGGTGACCGAGGGAGAGCTCGACGCCAACCACTACGATCTGCTGGCCTCCGAGGCCCGGATCGCGAGCGCGATCACGATGTCGGTCGGGGACGCACCCCCCACCCACTGGCTGCATCTCGGCCGGCCCTTCAAGTGGACCCGTCGGGGCACGGTGCTCCTCTCCTGGGCGGGGACGATGTTCGAGTACCTGATGCCTATGATTTTCATGCGCTGCCCGCCCGAGAGCGTACTCGAAGACGCGTGTCGGCGGGCCGTGGCGGTCCAGCGTGACCACGGGAAGCGACTGGGGATCCCCTGGGGGGTCTCGGAGTCGGGCTACCATGTGCTGAGCCCCGAGGGCCACTATCAGTACCGGGCCTTCGGGGTGCCCCTGCTGGGGCTCCGTCGCACCGGGGGCAGCCGCCAGGTCGTGGCCCCGTATGCGTCGCTCATGGCCGTCTCGCTGGCGCCCGGTGCGGCCTTCAGGAACCTGAAGGCGATTACCGCGCTCGGGGGGATGGGCCCCTGGGGCCCCTACGAGGCCCTCGACTTCGGGACCGATGCCGAGTGGCGGGACGAGCCCCGCGTGGTCCGCAGCTACATGAGCCATCACCACGGAATGCTGCTGGCCGCGCTCGGCAACCACCTGACCGGGAACCGGCTGGTGGAGCGCTTCCATCGGGATCCCGGAATCCGCGCGATCGAGCCGTATCTGTTCGAACGGATCCCCTGGCGCCGGCCCGTTGAACGGGAGTGGGTGGATCGTTCGGTTCCGGTTAAGCTGGGGGGCGCCGGGCCGGGAATTCGCCGCTGGTCGCCTCCGGTCGACCGGATTCCCCCGCCGAGCCATCACCTGGCAAGCCGCAAGCTCGTCGTGGCGATGGGACCGGATGGCCGGGGAGGAAGCCGCTGGGGCGAGTGGTCGATCGTGCGCGGTTGGGTGGGAGCCGGCGCTCCCGCGGGGGGACCGCACCTCATCCTTCTGGACCGGGACACGAACGAGAGCTGGTGTCCCCTTCCGGGTCCGGACACTCCCGCGTCCGAGGAGCCCAAGATCCTGCTCGAGGCCCACCGGGCGGAATTCATCCGCAAGGCGAAGGGGCTTCGCGTTCGCATGGATGTCTTCCTCCCGCCCGATGGGGGATCCGAGGTCCGCCAGTTCCTGCTGGCCAACGAGTCGCCTCGCCCCCGTCGGCTGCGATTGGCGGTTTCGGCCGACATCGCCCTCGCGCCCACGCAGGGCGATCTGAGGCATCCGGCCTTTCACAAGCTGTTCGTGAGAGCCGAGGCACTTCCCGAGGGGGAGGGGATTCTCTTCGAGCGGAGGGGGCGAGAGCCCGAAGGCACCTCCCCGGTCCTTCTGACGACGATCCTGGGGAGCGATGGAGCGCTTCCCCCACTTCGGTGGGGCACGAGCCGCGAGGCCTATCTGGGCCGGAGGGGATCGCCCGATCGCCCTGCCGCCCTGGATCGGCCCGAACGCCTCGACTGCCCCCGGGGCCCTCATCAACCGCTGGATCCGATCGCTGCCGGAGTTCTCGATCTCGAGCTGGGGCCGTGGGAGGACATCCAGCTCACCTTCCTGCTCGTCGTCGGAGAGGACCGCAACGCCGCACTGCAGCGCGCGGCAGATCTGCGTTCCCCCAATCGGCGGGAGTGGGCCCTGGTACAGGCGCGAGCCCGAGCGGAGGGAGAGATGCTGCGGTTGAACGCCGGGGTCGACGACCCGGTCATCTGGGAGGAGCTGCTGGCCCATGTGCTCCATCCCCGGGGGATCGGTTCGCTCGGAACCGAGATCGATCTGCGGCAGTCTTCTCTCTGGCGGTGGGGCATCTCGGGGGACATCCCCTTCATTCTGCTCGAGGGCGCACAGGAAGACGGGGAGGGCGGGGGCAGCGGAATTCTCGGACCGCTGGTCCGAGCACAGCGCTGGTGGGCGCACCGTGGGCAGGAGGTCGATCTCGTGGTCGTCGATCAGGCGGCGGGCGAATACCAGGATCAGCTCCGGAACCGGGTTCGCGACCGGCTGGCGGACGCGGGAATCGAGGACCTTCTGGGGCAGCGCGGGGGTGTGCACATCGTCCGGGGCCAGGATGTGGGCACCGAGGAGCGCCTCTGTCTTCGTACCCTCGCGGCCCTCCGGCTCCGGACCTGGGGACCTTCCCTCGACGTGCAACTTCGGGATGCGCGTCCGTCGCCGGCCTCCGGATCCCGGCCGGTGTCGGAATCGACGGCGGCCTCCACGACCGAACCGAGCTCTGCCCCCACAGCGACCGAGGGCTCCGGCGACGGGGCTCCAGAGCTCGGACGCTTCGATGAGGAGACCGGCGAGTTCGAGATCGAGCTCGGGGCGGGCGAGACCACGCCGGCACCCTGGGTCAACGTGATCGCGCGGGATGACATCGGCTTCCTGGTCACCGAATCGGGGGGCAGTTTCACCTGGATCGAAGACGCGGGAGAGTTTCGGCTCACCCCCTGGCACAACGATCCCGTGCTCGGACTGCGGGGCGAGGTGCTCTACCTGCGCGACGAAGAGACTGCGCGCACGTGGACGCCCACTCCGGGCGCCCTGGGGCTGCGGCGGGAGCATCGGGTGCGGCACGGGTGGGGGCGGACCCGGATGAACGCCTCGAGCGATGGGCTCGACGAACAGATCACCTGGTCACTGCATCCCACGCTTCCCGCCAAGATCGTCCGGGTTCGGCTCCGAAACCGCGGAGAGGCCATCCGCCGGCTTTCGGTGACCTTCTTCGCCGACTGGGTCCTCGGTTCGCACCCGCTGCATACGGCGGGCCGCCTCCAGGTGCGTTTCGACCCCGAACTCTCCGCGGTCCTGGCGCAGAACCGTTACTCCCTGGCCTTCTCCGGTAAGCGGGCCTTCCTTGCGGCAGATGCCCACGCCGACGGCATGGCCACCGATCGCCGGGAATTCCTCGGATCCGACTTGGATCCCACGGCCCGCATGCCCGTCGGGATGGCCCGGCATCAGCCCGGGGAGCGGGGGGTTCCGGAGGGGGCCTCCTGCGGTGTGATCCAGAAGGAGTTTCTCCTCGAGCCCGGGGAGCAATCCGAGGTCTGTTTCTTCCTGGGAGCGGTGGAGGGTCGGGACGAAGCCGAAGGCCAGAAGGCGCTCGGTGCCGTGCTCGACGAGTTGAGGTCGGCGGGGTCGGAGGTGGACCTCTCCGAGGCAGCGAGCGAGGAGTGGACGGACTATCTGGGACGAATCCGGGTGCGCACGCCCGATCCGGCCCTCGACCAGGTAATGAACGGATGGCTCCCCTACCAGACGATCACCTCGCGTCTGCGTGGTCGCACCGGGTTCTATCAGTCCGGGGGTGCCTTCGGCTTCCGCGATCAGCTTCAGGATGTCTACACCCTCCTCCCCCTGGACCCGACGCTTGCCGAGGCGCACCTGGAAGAAGCCGCGCAGCGACAGTTTCGTGCCGGTGATGTGCTCCACTGGTGGCATCCCGGCACGACCCGTGGCGTCCAGACCCGCTGTTCCGATGATCTTCTGTGGCTCCCCTGGGTGCTCGCCCAGACCGTGAACTGGACCGGCGACCCTTCGCTGCTCGACCGAAAGGTACCCTGGCTGGAGGGCGACCCCCTGCCCGAGGGGACCCACGAACGATATGACGCCTTCGCGGTCACCGACGAGACGGGGACCCTCTGGGAGCATGCGCTCAGAGCCGTGGGTCGGACCGCGGAGCTCCTGTCGCCGCGGGGACTTCCCCTGATCGGAACCATGGACTGGAACGACGGCATGGACCGGGTGGGTGACGAGGGGCGAGGCGAGAGCATCTGGCTCGGCTGGTTCTTCATCGATGTCTGCCGGCTTCTGATTCCGCTCGCCCGGGCTCGTTCCGACGAGGAACAGGCCCGCAGGCTCGAGGGCTGGAGCCAGACCGTGCTGGATGGAATCGAGCGCCATGGGTGGGATGGAGAGTGGTACCGCCGGGCCTTTTTCGACGACGGGACCCCCCTGGGATCCCGTGACTCGAGCGAGGCGCGCATCGACTCCATCGCCCAGTCATGGAGTGTGATCTCGGGGGCGGCGGATCCGGATCGGGCACGGGTGGCCCTCGACTCCGCGTGGAGAGAGCTGGTCCGCACCGAGGAAGGGATCGCTCTCCTCCTGACGCCACCGTTCACCGGGGCCGGGCCGGACCCCGGCTACATCGCGGCGTACCCCCCCGGGGTGCGCGAGAACGGTGGTCAGTACACGCACGCGGCCACCTGGCTCGTACGGGCGCTCGCCCGGAACGGTGACGGAGATCGGGCGGGCGAGCTGCTCCACCTGCTCCTGCCCAACCGCCGCCCCCCCGGTTCGGACGAGGCCCTTCAATACCGGGTCGAGCCTTACGTGGTGGCCGCCGATGTCTATGGAACGGCGCCGTACGTGGGTCGGGGCGGCTGGAGCTGGTACACCGGGGCGGCCGGATGGCTGTGGAGGGTCGCGCTCGAAGATGTGCTCGGGGTGTCTCGTGCGGGCTCCGAACTCCGGGTGGACCCATGCATCCCGCAGGAGTGGGACGAATTCGAAGTCGAGATCCAGATGGGGGAGCGGAGGGTCGAGATACGAGTGCGGAATCCCGGCCGCGTGACCGGGGGCGTGGCCACCTGCCTGGTGGACGGCGTCGAGGTAGACCCGAGGTCGATCCCCCTTGCCGGGACCGGGACGCTTCGGGTCGAGGTGACCCTGGGGTAGGTTCGACTTGTCGGGAACCTCGCCGGCGAGCATTCTTCCGAGATCCCGGGGCCTGTCGGCCCCGGTACCACTTCCCCGGGGAAAGGAGCGCCTGTGTCCATGCCTGTGTCATCGCGAACTCAGTGGCGGGTGCGGCCACGTGTCATCTCTTCCGCCCTGGTACTCGTCGTCGTGGCGATCGTTGCAGCACCGGCGTTCTCGAGTGCTCATGCCGAGGCTCAGGAACCCGTCGACCTCGAGATGATCGAGCGGATCCACGCCGAGGCGACGGAAGGCTCCGAAGTCCTCGATCTCTACAACATGCTGACGAACGTCATCGGGCCGCGACTCAGTGGATCCCCTTCCTATGATCGCTCCGCGCAGTGGGCACGTGAATGGCTGGAGGGGATCGGGCTGAGCGACGCTCGGCTCGAGGGGTTCTACTTCGGCCGTGGCTGGACGCTCGAAAAGTTCTCGCTCGAGATGACCTCGCCGCGCTATATGCCGCTGCTGGGCTATCCTGAAGCGTGGACGCCCTCGACGGTGGGCCGAATCGAGGGGCGTCCCCACTACGTGGGAGACCGCACGCGAGAGGAGATCGAGGCGCTGGCCCCCGGGTTGCGGGGTGGAATTGTCCTGACTCATCGGCCGCAGACCGTATTCACCCGCGCCGACCGTCCGCAGCCCACCGATTCCGAGGATCCTGTCCGCACCGGCGCTCCCGCCCGCGCACCCGGTGAAGTCGGGTCGAGCGAGACCCCTCTCAACGAGATGCGCTCCGTGCTCGCTGATGCGGGTGCCGGGGTCGTGCTGCGGCCGAGCCGGGGCGAGCACGGCACGGTGTACGTGCTTGGAAACCGAAGTACTCCGGACGATGCAGCGCCCTCGCTCGTGCTCGCTGCCGAGCACTACAATATGGTCGTGCGCCTGATCGAGGCGGGGGAGCCCGTGGAACTCGCCATCGAGGTCGGCACCCGCTACCACGAGGATGATCCCGTGAGCCACAACGTTCTGGCCGACCTTCGCGGCACTGACCCGCAGATCGGCCACGAGGTCGTGCTGATCGG
Organism: Gemmatimonadales bacterium; assembly: GCA_007692605.1. GTDB lineage: Bacteria > Gemmatimonadota > Gemmatimonadetes > Longimicrobiales > Gaopeijiaceae > SLBA01. Next base: position 5,058 of record REBS01000052.1, on the reverse strand, counting down.
AGGTCATCTGGATTCCTGGCACGCGGGGACCGGGGCAACGGACAACGCCGACGGAATCGCGGTCGCGATGGAGGCGATGCGGATCCTGAAGGCACTGGGAGTGGAGCCGCGGCGAACGATTCGAATCGCCCTGTGGGGAGGCGAGGAGCAAGGCCTTCTCGGGTCTCGATCCTATGTGGAGGAACACCTCGAGGGCCCGGGCAACGAGGCGGCCCATGAAGCCCTCTCCGTGTACCTGAATGACGACCCGGGCGCGGGGTTCACCTACGGTTGGTACATGGAGGAGAATCAGGCGGCGAAGGAGATCTTCGATGCATGGCTCGAGCCGCTGCGGGAGCTGGGCGCCCGCCGGAACGTGTTCGAGGGAATTCCGAGTACGGATCACCTGAGCTTCACGCGCGTGGGGATCCCGGCCTTCACTGCGATCAAGGATTACACGAACTACGATACGCGCACTCATCACACGAATGCGGATCTTTACGAGCGTGTCGGTGAGGAGGAGTTGGTCCAGGCCGCGATCGTTCTGGCGGTCTTCGCATGGCATGCGGCGCAGCGGGACGAGCGGATTCCGCGCGACGGGATGGGTACTGGCTTCTGACCCGGGACGCTCCCGTCGTAGCGGTTCCGGGCGACCCTGAGGGGGCCGGGAGCCGAGCACCACAGAGAATCAGTTTCTGGCCAGCGTCCAGCACGAATCCGTGACCTGAAGGCGATACTCACCTCGTCTGTCGTTCAGATCGAGGGACGTGCCCGCCCGGTCGGTGAGGAACCAGTTGCGGCCGCGAACCGCGATTTCGACCCTCTCCGGATCGACCTTATGGGCGAGAAGGCAACTCCGGATCGACTGAACCCGCCGCAGTCCGAGCCTCATCCCGTATGCAACTGGCCCGGGCTGGTGGGCGATCCCTCCGATCACGATCCGGATCGTCGGGTTTGACTGGAGTAGCGGGACCTTCCTGCCGATCTTCTCCATGGCCCTTCTGTCCAGCGTCGATGAGTGCTTCTGGAAGCAGATCCAATCCTCCTCGAGCACGGGTGCGGCGGCCTTGGGCGTACCGTGGGGCCCGAGGACCAACCCGTTGAAGAAGCGCGCGGAGTTCTCGGTCTCCCAGGTGCGCCAGGCTTCCGACAATTCGGCGGTGGCATCCTCGGCTCGGACCTGATCCCCGGGGGTCAGGCCGCAGCGACTGGCTTCCAGGCTTCGAGGGTTTTGAGGGGACTGCGAAGGTGTGAACGACATCCGGTTCTTCATGTGACTTCTCCCGCCCGTGTTCAGCGACGACAATGAGCCCGAACCATGAAGTTGCGTCGCGGGGCAGCGGGAAGAAATCGACCGGAGGGATGAACATCGTGGGATGCCCGAAGGGGTGAGGGCGGGGTCGACCCCACCGCTCCGAAGGAGTAGTTCCTTCTGACCAGAGGGCTCTGCAGCCCCTGTGGCCGTTGGCCGGGCCCGGATCATCCCGGCGCACATCGAGCCCTCGAAGCGTCCGGTTGCGACCTCACGGGCAGCGACAGGAGGAGGGACTCACCCCTTCGACGGTGATCCGGACGTCACCCTGATGCAGGATGGTCGCATGCCCCTCCATTCGGCGATGCTTGTTCGGGGCAATCGGCAGTTCGGTCCGCGCGGGCTTCGGGCCGTCACCCTGAGAAGGTTGCAAGGGAAGCATGACCGGCCGAACGGCACCCCGCCTGGACACCCTGAAGGCGGTTCCGCGAGGCGCCGCGAGTGAGGAGCTATGAAAACCAAGGAAGACCGCATTCCGCGCCGAGACATCTGGACCTATGGATATGTGCTCGTTCCTCCGGTCGCACGGGATCGCATGGGGCCCATGGAAGTCCTGCTGAAGAACGGGCACGAGAGCGCCGATCTCTCCAAACTCACCTGGGAAGGCCGCTTGATCAACGGGGACGACATCACCCACATCCTCGTCGTCAGCGACAGGCCTGACCGGGATCTCGAGATCAACCGGTTGCTCGAGGCCGAATTGAGCCGTCTCGAAGCGCCATTCGCAATCACCGAGGTGATCGCTGTCGGGGACAATATATGACCCTGAAGTATACCGGGTTCAAATAGAGAAACTCATCCTCATGCTTCTGAGCGATACCCACTGGATGCGGGTTATGCGATCCTTATTCAACACGTCAGTACTGGTAGAAGATCGGTTCTTTCTGGATGCGGGCGGATGCTCGTGTCACCTGGAGATGAACCGTTCCCTTTTTTGGGAGGATATGAACATGAAGCGAATTGCATTTGGAATACTATGTGTCACCGCACTGGCTGCCTGCGGGTCCGATGCCGAATCTCGCGAGGACCTGGACAGCCAGGCCCTGAGCGACTCGGCGCAACTCCAGACGTCGGGTCAGGCCACATCGGAGCGGAGCCGCACCGCCCCGGCGCAACCGGTCCGGGCGATCCCGGCCGGTACCATGCTCACCTTCGAGGTCCGCGAGAACGTCTCCACCTCGTCCCATGATGAGGGCGACAGCTTCTCCCTCGTTCTGGTGAACGCCGCCACCGGGCCCGCGGGCGCAGTTCTTTCGGCGGGGGCTCCGGCCCGAGGTCTGGTGACCGCATCTCATTCGAGCACGGGCCCCGAGGATCAGTCACTTCTCGGCCTGAGGGTCGCTTCGGTGCAGGCCGATGGATCACAGAAGACCATTGTGGGCGAAGCCCAGTCGGCCGACATCGAGACGTCTACACGGGACAGCGGAACCCGAACGGCAGCCACGATCGCCACGGGCACCGCCGCAGGAGCGATCATCGGGCAGATCCTGGGTGGTGACACACGGTCCACCGTGACCGGTGCTGCAGTCGGAACTGCCGTCGGTGTGGGTGTGGCCCTGACGACCCGCGGTGGCGAGGCCGAACTTCCCGTCGGCTCCCGGATTGTCGTCCGGTTGAGCCAGGACCTGATCTTCTAAAGGAGTTTTCATGAAAACATATATCAAGTCGGATCCAGCGAAGTTGAACAGAATCTGGTTTACAGCGATCGTGCTTGCGGTCGCGTCCTTCTGGATCTTCGCCGCAGAGGCCCATGCCCAGATGGGGCTGGCGGCCGAGGGACGGGTGGGCGTCACATTGCCCCAGGGCGACCTCTCCGACGCCGGAGCCGAAGCCGGGCTCCTGTTCGGGGCCGAGCTGCAGGCGAACTTCCATCCCAGGATGACCGCGTACCTGGGCCTTCAGCGACATTCGTTCACCTGCGAGAACGGGTGCACCCTGGGGAACAATCCCAGGAGCACGGGAATCGGGGCGGGTGTGAAGTACATCTTCCATAATCCCGGGGACGTGCTGGCATGGGGCCGCGGAGGACTCGTGGCCAACACCTTCAGTACCGACCAGGGGTCCGGAGATCGTGAGATCGGATTCGAGCTGGGTGTGGGAGCCGACCTTCCCGTCGGACACCGACTCTACCTGGTCCCGAGTCTCGGGTTCATCAGCCACGATGCCGGGAACAGCTTCAAGGCCAACTTCTTCACGCTCGGCCTGGGCGCTCACTACCACCTGAGGTAGCGGACGAAGCCCGGGCTGCACGTCGCAGCCCGGGCCTGCTCGTCGGCGAGCTCCCGGTCGTGAGCGTATGCCACGATCTGTAGACGAGAGTGCAGGGTCAGCTTCTACATGATGTTTCGCAGGTGACTCTTCACCGTGTGAACCGAGATGTGAAGTTCCTTCCCGATCGCCTTGTTGCTCATTCCTTACGCGATGAGTTGGACGACCTCCTTTTCCCGGGGCGTCATCCGCACCCCCTCGTCGTCTTTCGCCCCTCCGATCGAGACCACCTTCCTGGCGACCTCCGAGAAGAGCGCAGCGGTCATGGCCGCTGCGTCACTTCGCTCGGGCCGACGTCATTCGTGACCGGCAGCCAGGTCTGGAACGCTTCGCCGTATATTTGCCATATCGTCACGAAAAGGGCAGCCACGATCGGACCGACGATGAAGCCCACGGCCCCGAACAGGAAGATTCCTCCAAGGGTGCTGATGAGGATCAGAAGGTCCGACATCCGGGCGTCCCGCCCGATGAGCCGGGGGCGCAGAAAGTTGTCGATGGTGCTCACCACGATGGCACACCAGAACAGGAGTCCGATTCCCGCCGCCGCTTCTCCCATCAGGAACAGGTAGACCACTGCAGGGATCCAGATGATGCCCGCTCCGATGGCCGGCAGGATCGACAGGACCACCATCACCGTTCCCCAGAATGCGGGTCCGGGCACCCCGGCCACCCAGAAGGCGAGGCCTGCCACACCTCCCTGGATCAGGCCGATGAGCAGGGAGCCTCGGACCGTGGCTCGGGTCACCGAAACGAAGCGCTCGAGAAGCGCTTCCTTCTGTCTCGGATCGAGGGGGATATAGCTGAGGACCGTTCGCAGGATACCGGGGCCACCCAGCAGAAAGTAGAAGAGGGCATAGCCGAAGACGAAGAGCTGGAGGAGGAGGCCCAGCGTACCGCGGGTGGCGGCGGCCAGGACTCCCATGAGGGCCGGCCCGGTCCTGCCGGCCACCTCGCGGACCTGTTCCACGAGGTCACCCCCCTGAGGCAGGATGCGATCAGCGAACGGGATCCGGCCGATCAGGGCGCCCATCTGGGCCGATCGGCCATCCTCCTGGATCCACGCCTCGGCTCCCTGGCTGATCTGCACCGCTTCCGTGGTCACCAGCGTCAGAAAGCCGGTCAATGGAAGTCCCACGACCACGAAGAGGATCACGAGCGTCATCGCGCCCGCCCGGCGCGGCCCGGAGTGAGCCCGAAGCCACGCATAGAGTGGGTACGCAAGCCCGGCGAAAATGGCGGCGAGCATGACGGTCAGGAGGAACCGACGGATCACGAAGAAGAAGAGTACCGAGATGCCGAGAGCCAGCGCCAGGAGGAAGACCTGCTGGAAGCGCAGAGCCTCCGGCCGCGCGCCGGACCCGGAGTCTTCGCTCACCGGGGGTGCCGGGGTCCGCTCTGGATCACAGGACTCGCCGACCGGAAAGGACACGAAGGATCACCACGACGAGGGCGATCACGAGGAGAATATGAATGAGCCCTCCGGAGGCTTACCCACCAAT
>REBS01000053.1 GCA_007692605.1 Gemmatimonadales bacterium | reverse complement strand
ACATCTACTTCGCCCGAACTGGGACCCACACCGACCTCTTTCAGGCTTAGGGGCGAAGCCAGCTCGCGCCGGCCCCGCCCTTCTTCCGTGGTGGTCCGGTTAGATGGATACCCCCGAGCATACCTATTTTACACTTGTATGCGCGGGTTGCCGGTGATCCGACGGCCCAACCGGGGCCTGAGGAGTTGGGGTTGGCTCCAGCGCCCTTCCCTGGCCTCTTCCGCCACTGCCCTGCTTGCCCTGCAAAGATGCCCTGTCCTACTGTAGTGATGCCTAAAGTCCCGCTCAGCACCGGGACGGTCGAGAACCCCGTAGGCGGCGGATTCCGCATCACCCTTTTCTGGGACCTGACCCGCTCGGTCGATCTCTTCGGAGACGATGCATTGCGGGAAGCCCCCGCCTTCGACGTCGACATTATCCTCTCGCAGGAGTCCCGTTGATGAAATCGAACCGATGGATCCGTCAGACCCGGCGCACCCCCTTCGGGCTCAGCGCCCTCGCATGCCTGGTGGCTCTCCTCGTCTTCGGGGTCGCATGCCAGCCCGAGCCGCCCTCTCCACCCGAGCTCGAGGGGGAGGGAGAAGGGGGCTCGGCCTGGCTTTCGGGCACCGTTGACGAACGCTTCCAGGCGGTGGGTTCCCAGATGGGAGGATTCAGCCAGGCCATGCTCGAAGTCGGCCATCGCTACGAGGATCTCTATTGGGCGATCCAGGATGGGAACTGGGCATACGCGGAATATCAGCTCGAGAAGATCGGCGACGCGGTCGAGCGTGGGATCATTCGTCGGCCCGGGCGAGCGGAATCCGCGGAGTCTCTCTTCCTCGACGCGCCCCTCCCCGAGATGATGGAAGCGGTCCATTCGGGTGACGAGGATCGCATTCGCGCTCAGTTCGAAGCCTTCACGCGCTCCTGCAACCAGTGCCATGTCGTCGAGGAGATGGAGTTCGTCGTGATCGGCCCCCCCGAGGCTCGTCGCACCTCGGTCCAGCCTGAAGGGGCGCAGCGCTGAGCGATCCCCGGGGCATCACGGTCGTCGCTCTCGGTACCATTCGGAGCTCATGGTGGTGCAGAGATCGGACGCAGGCCTACTCCCAGTCCGGGTCGCGGTGACGCCACAGTGCCACGACCGCGCATTGGAACGGGTCCACCGGCCGCAGCCCGATCGGCGCCTCCGAAGACCGCGCATAGATCTCGACGGCCTCCCAGTCCCGCACGGCACTGTGTGGCTGAGCGTTCCAGGGCCATCCGGTCCGGTCATCGACGTCTCCTTCGGTCAACACCTGCACCTCGGCGCCATCGATGTAGAAGGCCGTATTCGTGGTGGCACAGCGAAGATGCGGCCCGTGGACCTCGAGGAACCGCCACATCGGCATCGCGTCCATCGGGGCCAGGTCCGTGCGAACCATGACGCGCGCGGGGCCGGCACGGGCACCGTAGCGCGAAGTGTTCCGGCGAGCGTACATTCCGGCGTGCGTGTCCTGGTGGACCAGGTTCACCGTGGCGCGGCCCACGACCTCGATGCCTTCGATCCGGATCGGCTCTGCCGAGAGTCGGATCTCGAGTCCGCTGCGTCCATCGGGTCCCACCTCGAGAGGTTCGCCCGACAGCCCGTGGTAGCCGGGCCGGACGGCACGCACGACGTACACCCCGGCGGAATCGACCTGAAACGAAAATGCCCCATCGGATCCCGATTCCGAGAGCCTCAGGATCACACCTTCGGTGGTCTCGAGCCAGAGCCGGGTGTGCTCGAGTGGCACCCCCGTATCGTCATCGACCACGACCCCAGCAACGGTGGGGGTAGAGTCCTGCGAACTGGCCGATTGGACTCCGGCGGTCAGGACCAGGCCGAGCGCGATGCCGAGCGCAGATACCCGCTGCAGGATGGTCATGAAGATCTCTCCGCCAGAGAATCGGAGGGGCTCGGTCACTCTTCTGAGTCAGTTCCGCTGGTTCCCTTTCTCTTCTTCTTTCGCTCCCGCATCCAGTCCTCAACACCGGGAGGGATCAGAAGCTCGTCGGAGATGGCTGCGAGTTCTTCCGCCTCCCGCCACTCCTGCTCAAGGAGATCCATTTCACCCTCGAGCGCACGACGCTCGAGCTCTTCGTTCGCTGCGATCTCCAACGCGAGACGAAGCCTTGGCCGTACAGTCGCTATTCGGTGAGGTCGTGCGGGACCCAGGGCCGTAACCACGAAACGGTGATGACGCGGATCGATGTTACGCGTCCGGCCGAGCTCCTCCGCCAGACGGGGAAGGACTCCTTCCGCCGATCCGGCGCGTTCCAGCCGAGCCACGGCCTCGTCCACCTCAATCGCCTTCCCTCCGTAGATGTTGGCCCGTGGCAAGATGGCTCTCAGGGCCCGCAACGCCTCACCGCCAACCAACGCAATCGGCCGTCCTCGACGCGGAAACTCCAACTGCCACCCACCGTCATGCTCACCCGGTACCAACCGGGCTTGGGAGGCGTCTCCCATCCGCACGGTCTGACCGTCGGCTGTCCGGAACAGGCGCTGCCTGTCTCGCCAAAGAAGCACGCCGGCTGCGAGACCCACAGAGGCCGGCATCGCCAGGGTCATCGACACGCCGGTGCTCATTCCCGCCAGGACCGGGCCGCACATCACGACCCAGCCCACACCCTCCGCTCGTCTCCACCTCGTCCTCAGGCGCCGAGCGTACCGCCAGGATGCAAACTCCCTTCGATCCACCCCTCCCACCCGGATCAGGGCCGTACCATCCCGTGCCCGGCCCAGCGCCACATTCTCCGACGAGGCCTCGACCCGCACGGTTCGGAACACCCGCTCCAGCTCCTCGAGCGGCTCCCACCGCTCGACGAGCGGAGCCAGGTTCCAACCCCTGCACGCCCGGCAGACGATCCAAAGACGTCCCAGAGCCGGATCAAAGGCCAGGCCCTGACCCACTGGAAGCTGCTCCAGGCATTCGTTTCGTCCAAGGCGGGCGCGGCATGAAAGACATCGTGAGTACATCGGACCTCAGTGCCAGATGACGGTTCGCGCTGCCTCTCGCTCCACGGAAATCGAGTGGGTTATCGCTCTGCCTGCTGCACTTGGCCCGGCACACCCCAATTCGCAGGGAAACTAATCAACTGCTAAAATAATGGACAGCCGTGACCGGAGGGGCCTTCGCCCTCCCCTTGCAGAGCACAGTTGACACGAATCCATGAAGGAGGAAGCCATGCTCACTTCGTATCGATGCATCAAGCAAGGGGGGGCGACCGGTTGGGCCGGCTGCTCGATTTTCTTCCGAGGCTGCCTTGCGGTCCTCGTCGGCGTCCTGACGATCGGGATCGGCGATGATGCTCGAGCCCAGTCACCAGCGTCGTCCGCCGTAACGGGTGGAGACACCCTCTCCCTGACGGTCGTGGCGAAGTCGGACCTACACTTCTCCGATGTCGTCGACGTCGTGGAGCTCCGGGACGGTGGCGTGCTCGTCCTGGACAGGATCGCTCGCCACGTGTTTCGGCTCGACCCGAGCCTGTCCGGGGAGCCGGCGCCGATCAGCACCCGTGGCGAGGGGCCGGGCGAGTATGTCGTCCCCCGGCTCCTTCGCGGCCTGACTGGGGACAGCATCGGGATCCACGATGGCAACCTGGGCCGCCTCACGGTACTGGATCCGGAGGGGCGGTTCGTCCGAACCATTCGAGAGGACGGCATCGAGCGGTCGTTCGGTGTGGACATCGATGAGCTGGGGCGTGGATACCATGTGACTGGGGCCGGGGACCCACGTCAGGGCCGCGTGCCCGGAGACCCGGATGCCGATCGGGTTCTGATGTGGGACCTGGACACCCGGAGCTGGAAACCGGTGGCAACGGTCGAAACCGGATCGCTCGTCGTGGCGGACCGGCCGACCCTTGTCAGTCAGCGCATCATCTTCCAGCCGACTCCCACCTGGGCCGTGGCTCCCGACGGAACCGTCGCCGTCATCACTGCCGATCCGTACCGGGTGACGATCTTTGATCCGGAGCAGGGCCGAATCGACGGACCCGAGGTCCCGTTCGACCCGGTCCCTGTGACCGAAGCGGACCGCCAGGCCTGGCGAGAGGCAGCCGCTGAGCCCAGGCCGATGGAGGTCGGGCGAATTGGTGATCCGCCGGGCTCGAGCCGAATCCAGATGGTCGAGCTCCCGCCAGTCGAGCCCGGAGGGTGGGCCGATGCGATGCCGCCCTTCATGGCGAGGACCGTTCGCTTTGCCCCCGACGGCAGGATCTGGGTACCCCGGACCACCGAGCTCGGGGCCAGTGCTCGGGCAGACATCTTCAACAGGGAGGGCGTCCGGACCGCTCGCGTGGTCTTGGAGGAGGGGGTTCGGATCGTGGGCTTCGGCGAGGGCGTGGTCTACGCCGTCGCGCAGAACGAATACGGGGAAGAGGCGGTGGTCCGGCTGGCAGAGGACGGGAGCAAGTGGGCTGGCAACGCCCGTGCTTGCCCCGGGCTCTCGCCTTATGCGTCCCTCTGCCTCTCCCCCCCGGTTGTGCATCCTCATCCCAGCTTTCCCGCAGCGCTTTTCTCCCACTGACTCTTGCCGGCCTCGCCGCTACTCCTGACTTCGCCATTCCGGAAACGCATAGACGGCCACCCGGGGGCCCTCCCCCTCGGGGCTCTCCTGGAGGATCAGATACTCGCGCCCGAACTCCAGCAGGCTGGTGCCCTGTGGAAGTCGAATCGACACCCTGAGGCGGCCATCGGGATCGAATACATCCCAGACCGCACGGGCGTCCGGGGTCCCCATGTCGAGGCCCCAGTGGTGGAGCGCGAGTATGCTCCCATCCTGACCAATTTGGACCGAACTCCAGGCTGGAGCGAAACGGGGGATGGGGAGCCGCTCCGCTCGTACCCCTCTTCGGCTGGCTCCGGTGACTTCGAGAAAGGTCTCGATGTCTTCGGACGTGAGCTGAGTCGGTTCTCGCCCTAGCCGGACCCGTCGCACGACACGCCCTTCCTCGAGGACCTCGAGCTCCGGGGATCCTTCGGGATCGGTGACGACCACCCACCGGTCACGGGCAGCGAAATGGACGCCGTCGGTAAAGGGGACCTGATGCTGTGCTTCATCGCTGAAATGCCATACCACGCCGGGCCGCTCAGCGAGGAGGCCGGCTTCGGCGATCTCCGCCTCGAACTCCCATAGCCGGATGGTATCCCGCACGTTCATCCCGTCGGTCACATCCCGGGTGAGGAACTGCGGAAGACTGGCAACGAAGGTTCCGTGCGCCGTGCGCGAGTGAAGCCGAGGGGTGGTTTCCAGGTCCCTCCCGAGGGGCCGCACCTCCATGAACTCCCCATCGAGGGTGAAGACCGTCAGCCTGCTCAAGTCCTGATCCCAGATCCAGGCTCGTGTGTCGTCGAACCCGAGGAGGCGGACCGCCCGAAACTCACCCGGTCCCTCGCCCCTCCCTCCCACGGTGAAGAGATGTTCTCCGGAGGGGATCTGGAAGACCCTCGCCTCGGCACTCATGACATCCACGATCCATAGATTTCCCCGGGGGTCCAGATACACCTGGCCGACCCTCCCGAACAGATCCGGCGCATCGGCCCGCTCGGAGCCCAGCCTCACGATCGGTGGCTCTACCGGTTCCCAATCCGAAAGTCGCTCCTCACTCCAGGCGTTCTCGGCCAGGACAACCCCTGCGCTATCGGAAACCACGAACCGCTCGCCGCCATACGAAGACCCGGGCTCGCAGCCACTCACCAGGGCGAGGAGTGCGCCAACGACGAGTTGCGATCGTCTGATCATCATGTCTTTCGTCCGTCGAACGAGATCGGCCTCTGGCGCCCCATCTTCTTCGATCTCCCGAGGACTCTCGCCCTTCGACCAAACCCGGCTCTCGCGAACGTCGGTCCCACCACATCGATTCCAGCTACCCCGATAATTCCATCCTAGGATGCCTCTCGTGAACTGCGCAAGTCTTTTCGGCCACAATTGGATCCTTCAGACTTCATCAGCAACGGGTTACCCCGTTGGCCCGCAATGCTTTTCGGCACCTTGAGTGAGCACCATTCCGGAAGGGTGGGTCGAGGTGATGGGCTTGTCCCTCAGGCCTCGCGGACTATAACGGATCAGGAGTGCGCCCTCCTGAGCAAGAACCCTCTTCTCCAACGTCCTTCGGTTCGCGGTTCCAGCCGACCGACGCCACCTACCCTTGGCACCCTGATAGCGCTGACGCTATCATTCGGGCATGGATATCCACCTTGACCCCGCCTCTCTCCTGCGGGAAGCCCGCGAGCGCATGGGGATCAGCCAACGCGCGCTGGCCGACCGCGCCGGAACGTCACAGTCCGTGATCGCGCGCATCGAGAAGGGTCACAGCAATCCCACCGTCTCGACCCTCAACCGTCTGCTTGAAGCCGCCGGGTACAGGATCGAGGCACGCCTGAGTCCGACATCCGCTGTGTATCGGGCCCGAGCTACAGCCTATTTCGAGGACCACGCTCCTGCAGGGATCATCGCCGCGTATCTGCACGGCAGCACGGCCCGCGGCATGCGGCACAAGGAGAGCGACGTCGATATCGGGGTGTTGGTGGATCGTGAGGCGCACCCGAACCAGACGCAGCGATCGGCACTCCGCGTCCGCCTCGCATCGGAACTCGTCGCGGCTCTGGGGACCAATGCAGTGGACGTGGTCGTCCTGAACGACGTACCGCCGGGCCTGGCCGCCCGGATCGTGCTGGACGGGACGCTTCTGATGATGAGCGACGCCGAGAAGGTGCATGCCTTCCAACGAGACATCCAGCTCCGAAGGGCGGACCTGGCACCCTTTCTCAGACGGACCAATCGGCTGAAGCGGGAGGCGTTGGCACGATGAGCTACATCGTGGAACGGCTATCCGAACTCCGACGGCATCTGGATCATCTACGGGAGCTCCGCCCAAGTGTGCGGGGCCCCGAAGTGCTGGAGGTCGACCTTTCGCTTCACAACGACGTTCTGTTTTCACTGCTCACGGTAGCGCAGGTCGTCATCGACGTTGCCGGTGAGCTGTCGGCCCGGGAGGGCCACCGCTTCGAAGATTACACCACCGCAGTGCGAAACCTCACGAAGATCGACGGCTTCTCGCAGGAGCTTGTTGCGGACCTCGCACAGCTCCCGGGTTTCCGGAATATCCTCGTTCATGAATACGTGGGGCTGGACTACGGCCTCGTCGTGGAGGCACTGGACAACCTCGAGCCGGTGGAAGCCTTCCTCGCTGCCGTGCTCGTCCGTCTCGACGAGTGAATCGCCCCAGGTTCACCGGAGGCACGTTTCTGTGAGTGCCCGCTAGCAGGATCCCCGCCGGAACCTCATTGCCTGCCGGCTCCGTCGGACGCAAGCTCGACCTCATAGATTCGCACGGTTGGATACGGGCCCCAGCTGTTCTGAAAGAAATAGAAGCGATCCCCGGACCCTGCTGCAGGCACTTGAGTTGCGACGTCGGGCCACGATGTGTCCTCCACCACCCGCCGCCCGAGAATCACGCCATCCGAGGTCGCGAGAAGATGGAGTGCCCTTTCAACACGAAGAGTCCCTTCCGCAAGGGCCTCGGCGTCGTACCGCCGGAAGGCCCAGAGCGCGGTCGAGTCGGCGCAGGCCAGTCCTGAAATGGCACGGAACCCCGAATTCCATCCGCCTCCGTACTCCGGGGCGGCGGGTTCGGGGTCAAAGCCGGCTCCGTCTTCCCGATGCCGAAAGTGCGGGCCGAGGGCAGTGTCCAGGATGAGAAGTTCTACGGTCCAGCGGTTGGATACGGCGACCCTCGGCACATCTCGAAAGGCACAGGTGCCTCCGACAGCGCGTACCCTGGCCTCATCCGGATGCGTGTAGGAGATCTCCGGGTCAGGCACACCGGTCGCCATTCTGTCACCAGGACGCTCGGCCAGAACAAGGTTCCTCTCGGGCGACGATCCGATCCAGTGCGGTTTCCACAGGACCAGCCCGTCCCGTGCATCGACCTGTACCAGGGGAGCGTTCCCAAGCTCCGGAGGATAGGGCACAGTTCGCACCTCATTCCCTTCAGCATCCAGCAGGAGGAGTCTGCGCTTGCCCACATCGGACACCCTCAGCGTGTCCCCCACGAACGCGATGCTCATGGGCTGCAGCAGTTCTCCCGGACCTTCTCCGCACCCCCCGATCGCCCTGCGAAACGCCCCGTCCGGAAGGTCAAACAGGTGAATCAGACATCCGAACTCGTCCAGCACCGCAGCGATCGTATCGCCGGAAACCGCCACGTCACGGATTCGTCCGAGCGCACCATCGCCATCGGCAGCGCCCAACTCCCCCACCAGTTCGAATTCGAGGGTTGCCCCGGATTCCGACATCGGGGAAACCTCGGAGCCGATGGGAAACGTTGGATCCGGAGGGTTCTGGGCATGAAGAGTCTCGGCCCCCAGAACTCCTCCAATCAGCGCCCCCAATCCCCATCCAGGCAACGTGCATACTGACCGGAACATTGCTCGCACGGGTGGCTCAGTCCAGTAGAAATCCGACCATGATCTTCCCCCTCTCGAGTGAAAGTCCTGTGAAGGTGGGGAGCAACTCGTCCAGTAGAGAGATGAAGGCGTTCGTGCCGCCACTCTGGCCCCTCCGGAGGGTGCCCCGTGCCCTCTTGACCCTGGACATTTCATGGATAGCCGGGGTGCCCTCGAACTGGCAAGCCGAGCTTGACTGCATGTTGGAGCGATTCCATCTCGCCCCAGGAGACCGGATCCACCTCAACGAGCCCGGCTTTGCGTGCGTGTCCAGGTGGACCAGGACTCGGGGGTGAGACTTCCTACCGTGACAGTCGGTACCTGTGGATGCGCTGAATCCCCAACGAGTCAGTATCGACCCCCATCAGGTAGTCGAAGCCGATCTCCATGACTTGAAACGATCGTGGGACCTGAATCGAGGCGATGTGCACGCCGTCCGACTCGGAAATCCTCCACACGTCCCACTCGTTCCGGTTCTGGCCGGGAACTGGAAACCGCGCAACCCACAGGAGGCCGAGGCCGTCGAACCGGAAATCGGCGTACGCCGGGAGTGTTTCGGGCATCTCCAACCGAGCCAGGGTCCTCCTGGCCACGGCCCGGTCGCCGGGTGGCACGCGGGAGAGGAGGGAGTTCTGCCATACCTCCAGCATTTCCCGGGTGAACTCCAACGACTCCTGCGGCTTTCCGAAGGTGAACGACCCCCCATCGGCTCGGAAGACCTCTATCTCGTAGGAATCTCCGGTACCCACGAAGACGCCGCCGGCACCCATTCGCGCGATGGTGGTCTTCCCGAGTCGCCTGGGACCATCGCTAAAACCCTCGCTCTCGTATCGGTAGCGCTCCGAACCCGGAACGGTGGCCAGAACCTTCTCGAGTCGACCGTCCGGACCGACGATTCCAACGTTCGTATCGGGCCGGTAGGGACCCTGCCCGACCCTGTAGCTCAAGACATCGGGCCAGCCCACTACGGCGAAGCCTTCGGACGGACCACAACTCAGAGCATAAGCTGGTCGGCTCGGCTCGGTGGACTCGACGTTGAACCCGTCGAGCAGGATGCCCTGGGCATCCCACTTCGTGACTCTGCGGCGATAGAGATCATAGACCACGATCGCAGCGTCCCCACACCGGTCCACCCAATCGATCGCTCGAAACTCCCGGGGGCCGTCTCCCCTTCCGCCGAAGGCCTCGACGAAGTCGCCGGAACTGTTAAAAATCCTTAGCTCCCTAGACTCGCCGTCCGCGACAACCACGAGCGTGTCTTCCGCGGTCACCACCCCCCGAATGTCATGGAACACCGAGAAGGGCGGTCCGGCCTCAGTACCGATCACAAGTGCCGGTCGATCGCTGACCTCCCACGTCGCCTGAGCCTCGACCTCCTTCGCGGCCACAATGGAGAGTACGAGAAGCAAGATCACAGCGGCTGATGTCTCCCCAACGCTCATTGGTATTCCGGTAGTTGGCACACGGGAACAAGCGGATCCAAAGCATCACCAGTTTTCAGCGATTCTAGAGCCTCACAGCCTTTTGGACAAACGGACTGATTTCGCGAGTGAACCGCCCCGGGTGCGACATCCACCGGACCGCTTCGATCACACATCGTCTACTCCCCGTCGGCCTCGCCTACGAGGGGAATGACTCCGCCGGGTCTCCCAAAGTGCGGCACCAAGCCCTGATCTTCGAGCGAGTGTCCTTCCTCCGGAGCCCGAAAGGCCCCGGTTTCCGGATGAAAATAGAGGCATCCAAGCTCACCGGCCGGCCGGCTCGACACAAACCGCTCCCCATGTTCGAGCGCCCGCAGCCACCGGTCCTTCGCCCTCTCGGCGTCGAGCGGGCGGGCCAGGTGGAGTCGGTCCAGCTCGGACTGACGGGGACGCCCCCTACGTTTCAGGAGCTCCAGGATGGCGTGAGGAGACAGCCCGGGATCCTTGCCCGCCGCGGCCCAGATCTGGGCGCCGAGGGGAAGGATGCGCTCGTGGTTCTCGAGTACGTCGACGTAGTCCCGCACCTCATCTCGGCCCGCCAGAGCCAGCAGCTTGTTGATCGCGAGGTCGACCTCGTGTAGTCGGTATCCACCGGTCTCGTCTCGGACCACCGGCATGAAACGCCAGGCCGAATCATGGGCCCAGTCGACTCGGGTCCGGTCATCCCCGTGCGATACCATAGCCCGAACGTTTCCCGGGAGAGCGTACTCGACCTCGACCCGGTAGCCGTGGGCTTCGAGCAACGAGCGGTCGGCGGCAAAGGCCTCTGCTACTCGGTGCTCCGAGTCGTGGAAGAAGTCGAGGTCCTGGCTGTATCGGGAGGAGTTGGGGGCGGCGTGAAGCGCGCCTCCTCCGGCCAGGTAGCTGTCTGGCGCCCGATTCTCCGACAGGAGCTTGAGTACCTCTTCCTGAAGGCCCGTCAGGGGCACAGGGCCTTCCCGGCCAGCCAGGCCTCTCGGTC
>REBS01000054.1 GCA_007692605.1 Gemmatimonadales bacterium | reverse complement strand
ACGGTGGGCGACATGGGCGAGCTCCCCTCCACCCTCCCCATCTTCCTCTGGCCCGACGTGCCACTGAACCTCGAGACCCTCCAGATCATCTTCCCGTACGCCGTGATGCTGGCGGTGGTGGGGCTTCTGGAGTCGATGATGACGGCCACCATCGTCGACGACCTCACGGACACCACATCGGACCGGAACCGGGAGTGCGTGGGCCAGGGTGTGGCCAACGTGGGATCCGGGCTGCTGGGGGGGATGGCCGGCTGTGCCATGATCGGACAGTCGGTCATCAACATCAAGTCGGGGGGACGAGGACGCCTCTCGGCACTGGTGTCCGGCGTCGTTCTCCTGGTCCTGGTCGTCTTCCTCGGAGACTGGGTGGCGCAGATCCCCATGGCCGCGCTAGTGGCGGTGATGATCATGGTCGCCATCGGTACCTTCAGCTGGGCGTCGCTGCGGGACCTCCGCACGAACCCCCGCAGCTCCAGCGTGGTCATGACCTCGACGGTGGTCGTGGTCGTGCTGACCCACAATCTTGCCCTGGGCGTGCTGGTCGGCGTACTGTTGAGCGCCCTCTTCTTCGCCCAGAAGGTGGGTCGATACCTCTCGATCCGCTCCGAGCTGTCCGAGGATGGCCTCCATCGCACCTACCGGGTCTCGGGGCAGGTCTTCTTCACCTCGGCCGAGGCCTTCCTGGCCGCCTTCGACTTCAAGGAGGCCCTCGACACGGTGACCATCGACGTGAGCCGGGCCCACTTCTGGGATATCACGGCGGTGAGCTCGCTGGACAAGGCCGTGATCAAGTTCCGCCGCGAGGGGGCCCGGGTCCGGATCGTGGGGCTGAACGAGGCGAGTTCCACGATGGTGGACCGCTACGCGATCCACAACAAGCCGGACGCGGCCGCACAGCTCCTGGCCCACTGAGCCTGGCGGGCCCACCGAGCCCACCGAGCCCACCAAGCCCCTTGGCCCCGTGAGCCCACCGAGCCCACTGATCCTCCCGCCCTTCGCCCTACCCTTATTCGGAGTCTCCATGACCCCCTCCTCTTCGACCTCCCCCTCGTCTCCCCTCGGTGCGCCCCTCGTCCCGCCATCGGGCAAGGTCATGGCGTGCATCGACCGGTCGCCCTACGCCGAGGCGGTCTGCGACTTCGCGGCCTGGTCGGCGGAGCGCATGACGGCACCCCTCTCCTTCCTGCACGTGCTCGACGCCACCTCGGGAAACGTCCCCGGCGACCGGAACCTCACCGGGGCCATCGGGCTGGGGGCCCGCGAGGACCTCCTGGAGCGGCTCTCCGAGCTGGACGAGGAGCGGGCCCGGCTGGCCATGGAGCAGGGCCGGGAGCTTCTGGCCGGCGCCCTGGAGCGGGCCCGAAGCATGGCGCCCGGTCTCGAAGCCGCCACCCGCCCCATCGAGGCCCGGCAGCGCCACGGAGAGCTGGTGGACGCCCTCCTGGCGGTCGAGGCGGAGACCCGCATGCTGGTGCTGGGCAAGCGGGGGTCCAGCTCCGCGGCCCAGCACGGGCACCTGGGCCGACATCTGGAAGGGGTGATCCGCGCCGTCAGCAAGCCGATCCTGGTGGCGCAGCAGAGCTTCGCCCCGCCCGAGCGGATCATGTTCGCCTACGACGGCAGCGACACGGCCAGAAAGGGGATCCAGATGCTGGCCGGAAGCCCCCTCTTCCGGGGGATCCCCTGCCACCTGGTCTACGTGGGTGCCGACAAGCCCGAGGCGCGCAACGCACTGGGCAATGCCGCCCGGGCACTCGAGGCCGCCGGCTTCGAGGCCGAGACGGCGCTGGTGCCGGGAAACCCCGACGACGCCCTGCCCCACTACCAGGCCGAGCAGGGCATCGACTTGCTCATCATGGGAGCGTTCGGGCACTCCCGGATCCGGCACATGATCCTGGGGAGCACGACCACCGCCATGCTCCGCCGATGCACGGTCTCGGTGATGGTGCTCCGTTAGGGGGGGTAGGGACGCACGGAGGGAGGGGTCCTCGATGCCCCCCCGGAGGCGTCTCGCCGATCCGAGGCGTCCGACGGGTCAGAGGCGTGACGGACCCGTGCGCCCTGCGGGTCAGAGGCGTGACGGCCCCGTGCGCCCTGCGGGTCAGAGGCGTGACGGCCCCGAGCGCCCGACGGGTCCGGGAGCGGCAGATGTATGACGGAAAAATGGTGTTGGTCCATATTTTATGGACCAACTCCTTTCGCATGCCTTTTCCCGGCTGGCTCAACGGTACCGCGCCGAACCGGAACCCTTTCTCCACACTGGACGCCTCGTTCCAGAACGATGGCACCGAATGGGGTCGTATAGACCGCTGAATCCACAGTCATCGATTCTCGCGAGCGACGGTTGTGGAGTTTGTCTCCTATAGGAACCAATCCGGTGCCATCGTCTCGCGAGACCCCGACGAGTGTGGACTTTCGGTTCGGCCCGGGCCCGGTCTCGCGCCGGTGGGGACTCCGGTCGCCTCGCTGGGTGCGGCTCCGGCAAGGATCCGGGAGGCGTCCTGCGGATCCATGCGTCCTGCGGATCCATGCGCCCGACGAATCCGGGAGGCGTCCTGCGGATCCATGCGCCCGACGAATCCGAGAGACGCCCTACGGATCCGAGGCGTATGGAGCCCCCGCGGCACGCTCCGGGTCCCCCTCCGCCCCCTCGAGCGGGCGCGACACCACGCAGGCGTTCACTCCGCCCACCCCCATCGAGAGCTTGCCCATCGGCCGCCCACCCACCGGGCACTCCTGCTCGTAGACGAAGTGGCCGTGCACCTGGCCGATCTCGGGGTTCAGCTCGTCGGCGGTCAGCGGCGTCGGGTAGAGGGCGCCGCGCGCCGCCCCCAGGTACTGGGCGGTGAGCTCCCATCCGCCCCCGGCACTCATCCCGTGCCCGAAGGTCCCCTTGCGGGCGGTGACCATCACCTCGGAGGGCAGGACCCCGCGCAGGGTGTCGACCTCGAGGAAGTCGCCGGGGGTGGCGGTGGCGTGCAGGTCCCAGCTCTCGATCTCGTCGGGCGAGATTCCGGCCCCGGCGAGCGCCCGCCGGATCGCATCCGTCGGCCCCTCCTTCGAGGGCGTGATGATGTGGTCGGCGTCCGAGGAGACCCCCACCGATACCGGCTCCATCCCCAGCGGGGTGAGCCCGCGCGATTCCATGAAGGCGCGCTCTCCGATCACCCAGATCGCCGAGCCCCCGGCCACATGGGTGCCGCGCAGTCCGGTGAGGGGCTTCGACACCCCTCCCCCGGCGGCGAGCACCCGGCCCGTGTAGAAGGCCCCCACGGTGAGCGGGTGCGGAGGCGGATCGGTGGCCCCCACGACCACGGCCTTGGCCTCGCCCCGCCGGATCGCGTCCATCCCGAGCTTCAGGCAGACCCCGAAGGTCGAGCAGGCCGCCACCGGCGCGAAGGCCAGCCCCGTGATCCGCCCCAGCATGCTCACCTGCGAGGCGGGCGTGTTGGGGATGTTCCAGATCAGGTTCGTCGTCACCCGCGTCCAGGGCGGCGCGGGCACGCCCCACTCCTCGAGCAGGCGTGCCTTCTTTCGCTCGCGGTCGCGGATCACCTTGATCTTGCTCGACTCCACATCGCCTCCGCCGACCGAGACGCCCTCGATCGCCTCGAGCTCGGTCAGGAACCGCCGCAACTCCGAGGAGCGGGGGGCCCAGTAGGCGAACCATGCGGTGCGGGCGCGGTAGCGTTCGTCCTCGTCGGCCAGGCTCTCGGGGTTCGGGGGGAGGTCGTCGGGGGCGTCGGAACCGTCGCCGGTCCCGTCGACCGTCGAGGGTTCCCATGCGGTCGCCTGCACCCGCGAGCCGGCGGCGCCCGCATCGGCCTCTCCCGAAAGATGGCGCGCCAGCGCCTCGTTGCGCTCGGGCTGCGACCAGAACTTGTTCCACTCGCGCTGGGCTTCGGCGAGTTCGATGGCCGCGTCGCTCTGGAGCGGAATGGCGCCCAGCCCGGTGCCGATGTAGACGTGCGCCTGGTCGCCCAGCTCCTGCAGGAGGGACTCGAGGCCCTCGCGGGCGCGGATCGCCTGGATGAAGGCGCCCACGGCGTACAGGGTGGTCAGATCCATCTTCGAGGTGAGCTGCGAGAAGCGGTTCGCGGGGAAGCGCTCGTCGATCCAGTCGCGGTAGACCTCGAAGTCGAACTCCGGGGTGCCCACCAGGAAGTTGTCGGGGCCGAAGCCGTTGAAGGGGGTCAGCCAGCTCTCCGACGATTCCAGGTTGCGGGCGAAGCTCTCGATATCCGGGGAGCGCGGTGCGACCACGCCCCACCCGTACACGCCGATCTGCGTCAAAACCCTGTCTCCCGTTCCGATGCGGCCGGGGACTGCCCCCCGGCGCGGTCCGTTCCTTTGTCGCGTGCCGCCTCCCGTGCTCCGTCGCGACGACGGGGCGCGAGGCCACCGAAGCGTTCGGCACACACCGCGTGGAAGGTCACAAGTCGGGGGCGATTCCGCCACCCTTGGAGCCCGCGGCGCCCCTTCCGGGGCCGGAACCACGAGAATCGTGCGGTGTCAATGAGGGCGATTCGGGGGCTCCGCCGCCGGATCCGACTCGTGCACCTCCGACTCGTCGAACGCGACATGCGCGAGTCGGAACGGGCGTCGGGCAATCGACGTTCGCATTCGAACTCTCAGACAGGAGAACGAAGACCCGATGGAAGAGACCTCCGCCATGCTGGATTCCGCAGCCCAGACCTTCACGGGCTATGTGACCGAGTTCGGGCTCTCTGCCGTAGGTGCGCTCGCGGTCCTCTTCGTGGGAAGCTGGATCGCCAAGCGGATCCGGGCCGCGCTGCGCTCGCACCTGTCCGGCACGAAGATCGATGCGACCCTGATTCCCTTTGTCTCGGCGCTGGTCTACTGGGGCATCATGGCCTTCGTGATCCTGGCGGTGCTCGGAATCTTCGGCGTGCCGACCGCCTCGGCGATCGCGGTCTTCGGTGCCGCGGGGCTGGCCGTGGGTCTCGCGCTGCAGGGGACGCTCTCGAACTTCGCGGCCGGGGTGATGCTCCTGATCTTCCGGCCCTTCAACGTGGGCGACTGGGTCGAGGTGTCGGGGGTCGCGGGCTCGGTCAAGGAGATCAGCATCTTCAACACGATCCTCGCCACCGGGGACAATGTGAAGGTGGTGGTGCCCAACTCGAAGGTGTTCGGGCAGGAGATCAAGAACTACACGGCGCACGAGACGCGGCGGATCGACCTGGTCATGGGGGTCGGCTACGACGACGACCTGCAGGTGGCCCGCGACACCATGATGGAGGTCCTGACGGGCGACGAGCGGGTGCTCGAGGAGCCGGCCCCGAACATCCAGGTCATGAATCTCGGGGACAGCTCGGTCGACTTCATCGTGCGGCCCTGGTGCCAGACCTCGGACTACTGGCCCCTGCGCTGGGATCTGACCTGGCGCATGAAGGAAGGGCTCGAGGCTGCCGGCTGCAACATCCCCTATCCGCAGCGGGACGTGCACCTGTTCCAGGAGAACGCGGACTGACCCGGCTCAGTTGCCTCCGGCCGTGGGCGGGGTGCCGGGCACGGTCGGGCCCTCGCGCGTGGGGGCGAGTGAGTCGGGGGTCACGCCGAAGGGCGGCATGATGTCGACGGCGTCGCGATCGAGGCGGCCGGCGTACATCTCGACCACCATCCGCTCACCCTGCCGGGCCATGTCCATCGCCTCGGCCAGGATGCGGGCCGACTCCTGCGGGGCGTGGAAGCCGTGGGAGCCCTCGGAGTAGATCCAGTCGATGCGCCACTGGGCGCTGCGCTGCATCTGGAGCGCCTCGGCGAGCTCGTCGTCGCCGGCACCCAGCGCGCGGGCGGCACCCAGGACGGTGATCAGGTCGACCAGGGCGTCCGAGGAGCGCTTGATGAGCGCTTCGGTCCGGTCCTGGATCGTGGCGACCCGCTCGAAGAGCTCCCCTTCCGAGATCGCGTGGCAGGTCTGGCAGGACCGGTTGATGTTCAGCAGGGGGCTGCGGACGTGGTGGTCCGAGACCTTCTGGGCGCCCTCGCGCTGGTAGGGCATGTGGCAGTCGGAGCAGGCGACGCCCGCCGCCGCGTGCGTGCCCTGCGCCCAGAGCTCGAACTCGGGGTGCTGGGCCTTGATCATCCCTCCGCCGGTGGTGGCGTGGGTCCAGTCGCTGAAGCCGATGTCGTCGTAGTAGGCCTCCTGCTCCTCGACCTTGAGCCCCTGCGCCCAGGGAAAGGTCACCATCTTGTCTTCGGGCTCGAAGTAGTACTCGACGTGGCACTGCGCGCAGACGAAGCTGCGCATCTCCTGGCGGGTGGCGTCGCGATTGGGGTCGTAGCCGGTGATGCCCTCCTCGTGCTCCTTGAGCGCCGCGATCCCGACCAGGAATCCGGGGCGCGTGATGCGAAGCTCCATCGTGTTCGGGGCGTGGCAGTCCATGCAGCTGACGGGATGCTGCACGAGCTCGTTGCCCGCGGCGTCGGTGTAGAAGCGTGCCTCCTCCCAGGGCATGGAGCTGACCTGGCGGAAGCCCTCCATGATGTCACCCTCGCCCACGTATTCGTACAGGGGCATCACGGCCGCGTGGCAGTGCAGGCAGGCGCCCGGCTGCTCGCGCTGGAGCACCCGCTGGGTGTGGTCCTGGTCGTGAAGGGTGAAGGCGTGCCCGCGTGACTCCCGGTAATCGAGCGAGAAGGCGTACCCCGACCACATGGCGCGCAGCCAGGGGCTCTGTTCGAGCTTCTGCACGGGGACCGCGTCGCTGCCCCCGTATCGGGTGCGCTGCCAGTCGGTGGTGCGCAGGTAGCTCTCGTACTGCGAGGGCCAGTTCACCCCCCAGGCCGCGGGATCGGTGGTCTGGTCGTCGACCGCCACCAGGAGCTGGTAGGGGTGCTGCGTCTCGCCCATTCGCTCGCCGATGGTGACGAGGAGTGCGGAGATGAGGGCGGCGGCGACCACGCCCCCGAGGAAGACGCCCACCAGAAGGCGGGTCGAGGCGGCTCCGGCACGGGCGTCCAGGCGACCGGAGCGACTCGTGACCCGGGATCCCGAAGATGACCCGCCGGGCGAGTCGACCGAGCTGGCGAACCCAGTCGAATCCGGTGAATCCGTCGAACCGGGCGAACCGGGCGAACCGCTCGAACCGTGCGAATCAGCGCCAGGCAGCATGGCCTGCATCCTTGTGGCAGTGGACACACCCCTGGGCGCCGTCACGGCGATCGGGGAACATCTCGTGGACGAAATCGGAGTGGCAGCTCACGCAGTTGTTCTGCACGATGCGTGCATTGCGTGGCTTGATCTGGATGGGGTCCGGATGGTTACGGAAGGTGAAGGCCCACGAGTGGAAGAATCCGTTGTCGGCCTTCGAGATCCACTTGTGGATCTCGTTTTCGGGCAGGTGGCAGGAATTGCAGGTCGCGACGGGCTGGTGGGAGCTCTTGATCCAGGAGTCGAACTGCTCCTGCATGATGTGGCAGTTCACGCAGGCCTGCGGGTCTTCGGAGAGGTAGGCGGTGCCCTGCCCGTAGTAGAAGGTGAAGGATCCGAGCCCCAGGGTCAGCCCCAGGATGCCCGCGACCCCCAGCACAAGGAGCGAGATCTGTCCGGCTCGTTCCCTGACTCGCCCCTTCATCGACACCCTCCCCACCCCTCGGGTCGCATCAAGGGGGGCCGGACCGGCCCCCTACGACATTCACCTTGATGATTCTAAGGGGGGTGGCCCCACGCGCGCAAAAGGAGACAGGGCCGGGCGACCCCGTGCGCGAAAGTGGTGGGGGGCGACGCCGGGCGCGCACGCCCGGAATCGTTCCCCCGTTCAGCTCCTGAAGGCGTCCCAGAGGAGGAAGCCGCAGAGGGCGAGCCCCAGGATCGCCATCGCCCAGGGCTCGCCGAAGGATCCTCCGCTCACGACCCCTGGACGAGGTCGAGGCGGGAGATGTGCAGGTTCAGGTTGTGGTTCACGCGCAACCCGTAGTGGCCGTCGACATCGATGCCGTCGCGCTGCGTCCGGTGCACCTCGGTGCCGTTCACGCTGAAGACGACCTCGTCGCCGGCGGCCTGGATCGAAAGCACGTTGGGTACCGACATCTCGCCCTCGGCCCGGTCATTCCAGCCGTGGACGGCGTCGTGCTCGGTCCAGCCCATCACGTTGTGGAGCTCTTCACCCTCGCGATGCCGGATCATGAACTCGCCCGTGCGGCGGACCAGGAAATAGGTGTAGCGCTGATCCTCGCCGTGGAGCGCCCGGCCTCCGACGAAGATGCCGAAGGACTCCCGGCGCTCCCCCGGATCGAACAGATGGATCTCGGATTCGACGGTGAAGTCACCCTCGGCACGAAAGTCGTGCTTGTAGAAGATCCCCGAGGGCCCGGTGGTGATGTGCCAGCCCGGAGCCATCTCGACGAACTCGAGGTCCTGCGAGGTGTGTGCGCCGTGCCCCCCGTCGAAGTGGGCCATCCAGCCCTCGGGCAGGTCGACGTCGGCACCGTGGTGCGCGTCCATGTGCTGGTGGTCCTGCGCGTGCGCCGGAGCGGGGGCCGCGAGGGTCGAGAGCGAAAGCAGGAGCGCGGCGGCGAAGGCACAGCCGCCGCTCGTAGTGGAGCGGTTCATGGTCATCGGTACTCCCGGAGTGTGGATGAAGTCGAGGCCGGATTCTCGGTCTCGAAGCGCACCTGGCGAATGCGTGCGGCGGAAAGCTGTGCCTGGAACTCCCAGATGTCCGCGCCCATCATGCCGGCGGGAATCCGGACCAGGACCGAAACCCCGGAGCGGTCGGGGGGCAGGTGCCCGATGAGCTCCTGGATCCGGTCCAGCGGTCGGGGGCCGAAGCGGATCGACAGCGCGCCCCCGGCCAGAGTCTCGACCGGGGGGGAGGTCGCCTCGTCACCATCGGTGGCTTCGGCCTCGGATCGGGCGAGCGCGCGAAGGGTGTCGGGCGCCCTGTCGGGGTCGGGAAAGACGAAGGTCGGGGCGCCGCTTCCGTCCTCCCCGAGATGAATCGTGATGCGAAGCCAGGGGTCGACCGGCTCCGAAGAGGCGGGGGAGTCGGCGTGCGCCCCGGCAGGCAGAGCGAGCACGACGATGCCGACCATGGCAATCAGAAATCGATGCATTGGTATTCCGTTCGGGACAACCTGGGGGGTGCCGGGGGGCACCGTTCGATCTGGCCCTGATCTTGTATCGGAACGAAGAGATGGATCCGGACGACGCGCCGGAGTCTCCGCTCACGACAACTATGGATCGCTCACCGTGACCTCTCCTACAGTGTACTCGGGATCGCTCACCAGGGCCAACCGATCGTTTCAGCCGTTTGCGGGCCCATCAGCCCCCAGATATCGCTTCAAGGTTGAATCAGAGACGGTTCGACCGATCGAGCCCCGGCATCGCGTCGAGAGGTGGTACCCCACCTGTGGAGCGGGGTTCGACGTTCGATTTCGATCGATCCCGACGCCGGACCGTGGGCTGCGGAGTGGTTCGGAGGCGTCCACTCGGTGTAACGATTTCGCGACGCCGGTGATGCCCGGAATCATCACCCGTTCCGTCCCCGCCACGGTCTCAGGGGAGACCCAGTGAGTCCGGCACAGGATGTGACACCGCGTTTTCAGCGTCATTTTTTCGGCGTGATCGGAGAACCCAACGACTGGACCTTTCGGGCGCTGCAGACGATCATGGCGCCGGAGGGCTTCGAGGTCATTCAGGCGCGCACGGCGGCCGAGCTGCTCGAACAGGTGCGAGGGATCCGACCCGACCTGGTCATGGTCAGTGACAGCTACTCGGATCTGGAGCCGCCCGAGATCTGTCGGCTCCTTCGCGAAATGAACTCGTTCAATCCGGCCACGCCCATCCTCGTGACGACCTCGGAGGTGATCGACGAGACGCGGCATCTCGAGAACCTCAGGGCGGGCGCCTGGGACACGGTCCGGCTTCCGGCGAACGCCGAGCAGCTCCTGCTCAAGATCGGTCGATACGTCGATGCCAAGGCGATGTCGGATTTCGCCCGCCACGACGGAATGCTCGACGGGCTGACGGGTTTCTACAACCTGAAGGGACTGCTGCGCCGTACCGAAGAGGAGGCGGCCGAGGCCTGGCGCTTCCGTCGGGCGATGTCATGCATGGTGTTCGGGCCCGTGATCCCCCCGGAGTCCACAGACGAGGGCCCCGAGGTCGATCCCGAGGAGCTGCGGGATCGGCCGGAGCTCGAAAAGGGGCTGATCGAGATCTTCCGGCGCATGGGGCGCCGCTCCGACGTGATCGGGCGCCTGAACCCCACCGAGTTCATCGTGGTCGCGCCCTCGACCGACGAGGGCGGCGCGGTGCTGATGGGCGAGCGGCTGCTGGCCGAGATGCGCCATCTGACGATCCCCGTGGACGGGCGCGAGGTGAAGGTCGAGATGCGGGCGGGCTACTACTCCCCCGGCGATCCGACCCCCACCTCGGTCGAGCCGGTGGACATGGTGTCGCGCGCGGCCGGCGCGCTGCGTCGATCGCAGACGCAGTACGACCCCGCGGAAGAGATCGCTCCCTGGCGGGACGGGGACGTGATGGTGCTTCCCGGTGGGGGGCGCGAGGCCATGTCCAACGGCAACGAGATCCCCTTCTCCTGCGTGTAGCGAACTCGAAGGCCTCGAGCTCGGGACCCTCCTGCACCACACCTCGGGACCCGGCGCGGGTCCGGAGAACCGTGCGCTCATCGGACCCGTGCGGTCGAGCCCGTGCGGTCATGGGGTAAGCGCCGGGCGGGCGATCACGAGCCCGGTGTGCGGATCCGGTCGTCGCCGCGCTCGCTCCCCATCCCCTTCCCTTCCTCGCCGTTGTTCTCACTGATTTTCCCCCATCTCGATGGCGGGAACCGATCGGCTCTTGCGCAGTAATGTTGCGAAGGCGCACCATATGTTGGATCTTGCATGCTGCGCCTTGCGACGCGTCCGACCGTTCGACCAACCGCCGACCAGAGGGAGTGCGACATCGTGCCT
>REBS01000151.1 GCA_007692605.1 Gemmatimonadales bacterium | reverse complement strand
GCGGGTACACCTACGGGATCGGGTCGACCTTCCAGGGCGGGGTCCGCCCCGGACCCTTCCGGATCGCTTCCGGGGTGCGCAGCAACGTCACCCTCGAATCGCTCGAGGCGATCCTGGAGCTGATGCGCAGCCACGGGGAGCGTTTCTCGGACGAGGACCTCGAGGCCACCCGCAACTTCTACCTGCGCAACAACGCCATGGCCTTCGAGACGCTCGGGGCGAAGCTGGGGCTGCTGACCGAAATGAGTTCACTGGGCGTGCCGGCCGACATCACGATCCAGCGGACGCGCGCCGCCGAGCAGCTCACCGTGGCCGACATCCGCGGACTCGCAGAACGGTATCTGGACCCCGAGCGGATGGTCTGGGTCGTGGTCGGCGATGCGACCTCCCAGGAGGGCCGGCTCGAGGCGCTGGAGTTCGGCGAGGTGACGCGGCTCGAGCGATGAGGGACGGGGCCCGCGGAACGTTCAACCCCCTTCATCGGTAGCGAACATCCATTTTCCCTCCAAGCCGGAGCCAAGCCGTACATGGCCATTTCGAAGAGTGACGCCCGCCCCCTGTGCACGAAGCGCGAATGGGAGATGCTCTCCCAGAGCTGGCCCCCCGAACTCGCGAAGGTCACCCCGGGTCGGCTTCGCCAGAAGGTCCAGCGGGCCCGGAACATTCGCGACAAGTATCGCGATCTGGCACGGCAGCAGGCGGGTGAAGCCCGGGGCAAGCGCAACCCGAAGTCCACCAGGGCCGCTCAGGGCAACCGCAACACCAAGCTCAAGGCCCAGATCTTCGACGAGGCACTGGAACGATTCCAGGCGCGCCTCGCCGAAGTCGAGTCCTGAGTCACGACACCATGCCCTGCACGTAGTCGCGCAGGTACCGGTTCTCGGTCTCCACCTCTCGGCGCAGCGCATTGACCACGTCGCCGATCGAGATGATCCCACGGATCTCGCCAGCTTCCATGACCGGTAGATGTCGGATGCGGTTCTTGGTCAGGACCTCCATCACGTACCCGACGTCATCGCTCGGCAGCGCGACGATCAGGTCGCGGGTCATGGCGGAGGAGACGGTTGCCTCGGTCAGTGCATCGGTGTTGCGGTCCACCATGCGAAGGATGTCCCGTTCGGTCAGGATCCCGACGACCTCGTCCCCCTCCTTCACGACCACCGAACCGATGCCGTGATTCACCAGCAGGCGAATGGCGGTGGTCACCGAGGAATCCGGACTCACGGCCACGACCTGCCCTCCCTTCCGGCTCAGAATCTCGCTGATCTTCACACAGCCTCCCTTGGCGGATCCCGAAAAATCCCCGCGCCGGGGGCTTCCGACCCGAGGGATCCCGGGGTGAATGTGCTCCCTTCATAGTGGGGTCCCGGAGTCCGAAATGCCAGTACGCCGAGCCGGTCGATGGCGGTCGCGGTGGGAGGTGTGCGTACGTCCGTGGCAGAGATCCGTACCATCACCTTGTCGAGGGCGGAGCCATGGTCTACACTCACGGAATACCCGTTCCCTCGATACCCGATGACCGCCGTGGACGCATCGCCTCTGGACGCTACGGATCTCGCCGACGCGATCGACGCGCTCGCCCAGGGCGACCCCGAGGCGCTCGACGAGGTCTTTCATCTCGCGTACGACGACCTGAGGACGCTGGCGCGTGCCCGCCTGCGCGAAAAGTCCGACGGCGATCACCTCGACACTACCGCCCTGGTCCACGAGGCCTTCCTGCGGGTGCGCGGGGCGGATCGGTCCCCCCGCTGGAACTCTCCCACGCACTTTTTCGCCTTCGCCTCGAAGGCCATGCGGCATATCCTGGTGGACCATGCCCGCCGACGGAACGCCCAGATCCGCGGGGGGCCCGACACGCATCACGTCACCCTGAGTTCGTGGATCATCTCCGAGAGCTCCGACGATCCGGTCGATCTGGTCGAGCTGGATCGAGCGCTCAAGGCCCTCGGAGAACAGGACTCCCGACTGGAGCGGGTCGTGGAATGCCGATTCTTCTCGGGCCTCACCGCGCAGGAGACCGCCGACACGCTCGGAGTGTCACTTCGCACCGTGGAGCGTGACTGGTTGAAGGCGCGCACCTACCTCCGCCGCCTCATGACCCCCTGATCGGAGAGGACGTTTCGTGGAGCCGAACGATGCGAACCCCGACCCCCTCCTGCGCCGGTGGGACGAGGTCGACGCGCTCTTCGACGAAGCTCTGGAGCGTCCGCACTCCGAGAGGGCCGCCTTCCTCGATGCCCGGTGCGAGGATGACCCCGAACTCCGAGCGCTGGTCCAGGAGCTGCTCGAGCAGTCCGGGACCCTGGAGGGCTTCCTGGACCGCCCCACGGGCCCGGGGCCCTTTGGAGATACCGGCGATCTCATGCCACGGTCGCTGGCCGGCCTGCAGCTGGGGGCCTTCCTGCTCGAGGAACCGGTCGGCCGCGGAGGCCTCGGGGTCGTCTATCGTGCGCGTCGCATCGACGGGGGCTTCGACCAGGAAGTAGCGATCAAGCTGCTCATGGATCCCTGGGGCGAGGCCGTGATCCACCGCTTCGAGCAGGAGCGGACGATCCTCGCCTCGCTCAACCATCCCGGAATCGCGACCCTGATGGACGGAGGCACGGCACCGGACGGCCGCCCCTATCTCGTCATGGAGTTCGTGGACGGGGTACCCGTCACCCGCTACTGCCGCGAGCACGAGTTGACGGTCCAGGAGCGACTCGAGCTCTTCCTTCGGATCTGCGACGCCGTGGCGTACGCGCACGCCCGTCTCGTGGTGCACCGCGACCTGAAGCCGTCGAACATCCTGGTCACCCGCAATGGCGACCCGAAGCTTCTGGATTTCGGGATCGCCAAGCTGCTCGAGTCCGACGGACGGGAGCTCCTCACGCAAACCGGGATCCGAGCCCTCTCGCCCGCCTACGCCAGCCCCGAGCAGGTCAGGGGGCAGCCGGTGGCGATCGCCTCGGACGTGCACCAGCTGGGGACCCTCCTCTACGAATTGCTCGCCGGACGCCGCCCGCACGCCGAGGCCGGGCTCACCCCCGCCACCCTCGTCCCGGCCATCTGTGACGAGGACCCGCGTCCTCCCAGCGTGGTGGCGGGATCCGCCCGACTCCGGGGCGACCTCGACACGATTGTCCTGAAAGCCCTGCGCAAGAAGCCGGAACAGCGTTACGAATCGGTGGTGGAGCTGGCCGAGGACATCCGACGCCACCTCGCCGGCCTCCCCGTGCGGGCTCGCGCCGGATCGCGGCGCTACCGGCTCACGAAGTTCGTGAAGCGCAACCGCCTGGCGGTCGCAATCGTCTCGCTCATCACGGTCGGTACGGCCGCCGGCGTCACCGGAATCCTGACCCACTCCGCGCAGCTGCAGGGGGAGCGGGACCGGGCACAGTTCCAGGCCCAGCGGGCCGAGGCCGTCACCGGCTTCCTCCTCGACCTCTTCGACGACGCCGGCGAAACCGGAGCCCGAGACACCCTGACGGTGGGACGGCTCCTGGCAGACGGCGAGAACCGGATCCTGGGTCGGGACGACCCCCCGGAGGTGCGGATCGAGCTTCTGTCGGCGCTCGAGACCGCGTATCGCCGGATGGCGCTCACCGGACCGATGCAGCGGGTTCAGGATGCTCGCGTGCGCACCGTGCGGGATCACTATGGCCCGGATCACCCCGAGACCGCCCGGGCATTGTTCGATATGGGTATGCGCTACTCGGCCAACTACCAGTTCACCCCGGCCGCCGAGTATCTGGAAGAAGCCCTTCGGATCGTGGGAGCCCTCCCTCACGAGATCGCCCGCACCGAGCGGCTTGGAGGCCCCGAGTCCGGGCACCTTCTTCCGGCCATCCTTCATCAGCTGTCTGTGGCCTACCGCGAGACCCAGCGGGTAGACGAGGCCTACGAGACCATCCTTGCATACCTGGAGTTGCGGGACGCCGACACCGATGGCGTGACCTCGACCCGATCCCTGGGCGACCTCGGCGCCCTCGCCTTCGTGCTTCGGGGCCTGGAACGCTACGAGGAGGCGGCCGAGTTGTACGAGGAGGTGATCGCCCGGAGCGAGGCCGCGGAGTCCGCGGCCCCAGCCGGTATCCTCAACAACTACGCCTCGCTCCTGCGGGCGATGGAGCGCTACGACGAGGCCGAACGGTACCTGCGGGAAAGCCGAGCGGCCCTCTGGCCGGACGAGGGAGAAGAGCCTTCCTCGTCGCTCGACACGGTCCACGCCAACCTCCTCGGACTCCTGTCTCATCGGGGTCGCCACGAGGAGGAACTCGCGGTGGCCCTCGAGGCCCTGGCCCTGCTCCGATCCACCCACCCGCCCGATCACTGGCGGGTGGGCCGCGCAGCCCTCAATGTCGGGTCCGCCCAGTATTCGAGGGGTGCCCACGACCTGGCGGAGCCGTACTTCCAGGAGGCTACCGAGATCTACCGAAACGGGCTCGGCCCCCGTCACGGCTGGACCGCGTGGGCGATGAGCTGGCTTGCGACCAGCCTCATCGAACAGGGTCGGACAGCCGAGGCGGAGAGTCTCCTGCGTGACTGTGAGTCGATCATCGCCGAAGACGAGTCCGTCAGCCGCCGTACCGTGCTCCTGACCCTGGAGGGCCTGGCCCGGATCTCGGCGGCCCATGGGCAACGCGAAGACGAGGCCCGGTATCGCTCCCTCCTGGCCGAGGCCGAGGGCGCATCGTGACCGACGTCATCGCGCACCGGGGCGCCTCGGGTCATGCTCCCGAGCACACCTGGCCCGCCTACGAGCTGGCGATGCAGATGGGCGCCGACTTCCTGGAGCCCGACCTGCAGATGACGCGAGACGGGCACCTGATCGCCTTTCACGACGAGACCCTCGACCGAACCGCGCGCCCGTCCGACTGCTCGGGCCCGGTCCGCGCCCGAACGCTGGACGAGATCCGCCGGTGTGATGTGGGAAGCTGGTTCAACGAGCGGTATCCGGAGCGCGCCCGGCCCGAGTTCGAGGGGCAACGGGTCGTCACCCTGGCCGAGCTCTTCGAGCGGTGGGGAGACCGGGTCCGGTGGTACCCCGAGACCAAGAATCCCGCCGAGACCCCCGGGATGGAAGAGGCGCTCCTGGAACTGCTCGACCGCTACGACCTGCGCGAGTCGGCCCGAAGGCGGGGCGTCCTGATCCAGTCCTTCAGCGCCGACTCACTCGGACGCATCCGGTCGCTGGATCCGGAGCTGCCCCTCATCCAGCTCCTCGCCGATCCGGACGAGGCCATGGAAGTAATCGCCGGATACGCCATCGGCGTCGGGCCGAATCGGAAGCTGGTCGACTCCGCCTTCATGGATGCGGCCCGCGCCCACGGTCTTCTGGTCCACCCCTGGACCGTCGACGAGCCTGACGAGATGGACCGCCTCCTCGAACTCGGGGTCGACGGCATCTTCACGAACTTTCCCGACCGGCTCCTCGAGCGGCTGGGGCGCCGCGGGCCAGACCCAGGCCCGCAGGACTGAGTCGACTCAGTCGCTGAAATCGAGCAGATGCCCGACATAGGTCAGGAGTCCGTGTCCCCATGCCTGGACCAGCTGCTCGGGATTCTTGTTGGCCTGCTCCCCGGTGATGATGGGGTATCCGGCTTCAGCGAAGGCTCGAATCACCAGTTGAGAGCAGAAGAATCGATCGTTCGCAGTGTCGGTCCGGACCCGCTCTCTTCGAGCCAGGTGGCGACCCGACAGGCCCCCGAGTGCGACGATGACGGGCTTGGGGGCGTGAGCCACGGCACCGCGGGCGTCGTAGGGCTTTCCCGACTGCGCTCGAGCCCACTGAACGATTTCGTTGGCCGCTTCCGGAGGAACCCCGCGGCGACGATACGCAACGGCCAGGTTCGCGTCCGCGAGGGCGTTGTCCAGCGAGCGGAGAACCACCCCGGGCTGGATGGCCTCCACCACGCTCCGGCCGCCATAGTAGAGCATGGCGTGGCTCACTTCCGAGCCCGTGCCGAAGCGGATGAATCTCGAGACGTTGGCGTCGGTGGTCGACACGATGATGTCGGCGGGCCTGAGGGCGGCCACCGATATCGATTGTCCTCCGGGTCCCGGATCGAGTCGAATTTCAGGCATCGGAATCACTCCCTGTGAAGGTGGTCGAAGTGGTCGGTTCAGCCGTCGGAAGCCTCCTCGGCGTCGTCGGCCACCGCCTCGTCATCCTGGACCCGATCCAGGGCATCCCAGTTCAGGATCGCGTTCCACGCCAGGGCGAAGGAGCCGCGCGTCTGGTTCCGATGCAGCACCCGCACCCCGAACATGACCAGGTGTCCGTCCCCGAGCCGGGTCGCGATCGCGGCCGGCTGCCCGGCGAGCTGGTTCGGGCTCGCCACGAGTCCACTCAGGAAGAGCCGGTCGGTGGGAGCGAAGCGAAGCACGACATCGTCGCTCCGATCGCCGCTCGCGCCCAGGTAGGGGCCGAAGCGATCGAAGACCGGAAACTCCTCCTCGTACCCCCAGAAGAGGGGGTGGCTGGCCCCATCCGCCCGCGCCCGCACGATCGACCCCGGGCTGAACAGGCTCCCCGGGCTCCGGAGCGAGACCCCGCGCACCATCGCGAACTCGATCGGCACGGTGCTGGCCGAGCCCAGGGTCACGAGTGTCCCCCCCGCATGCACGAAGTCACGGAGCGCCGAGAGCCCCTCGTAGCCCATTCCCCCCGTCATGTCCGAAGTCTGCGAGTGCATCCCGAGCGAGGGGTAGTCCGGATGCGGCTCCCAAGCGATCGGGCCATCCTCGGGATCCAGCCCCTCGAAGATCTGCCGCCCCCCGGCGCTCCGCCCCTGATCCGGAAAGAGGACGACATCGAACTCGGCCCGCAGATCCGTCTGCCCGATCCGATCCTCGGACAGGTAGGTGTAGGGAATTCCCATCGTATCGAAGGCATAGCGGACCGAGCCGTCGTCCTGCGTGTTCCGCCAGCTGTGCAGGAGCGCGATCCTCGGCAGCGTCTGCTCGTTGCGCTCGATCGCCTCGACATCCCGGTTCGGAAGCCCGCCCACCTCGAGCCCGAAGCGGTCGGCCCAACTCGTGATCGCCTCGCGGTCCATCGCCTCCGAGGGGATCAGCCAGGCCCCGGCACCCCAGGGCCCTTCGGCGCCCGCGGGGGTCAGGGGCTCCCGCGCGGTATGGACCGGAACGCCCTCCCCGAGTGCCCAGCGCGCTTCGAGCGCATGGGCCGAGGCCTCGTACCGCACCACCCACCAGTCGGGATCCGACGACACCGCCACCCGCCCGGGGAGCGCCACCCGCTCTGTGACCGCGGTCATTTTAAGGGCCAGCACCTCGGGGTCCGCAACCTCCCAGACCTGCAGGTTGTAGATCAGGGGGAAGGTCCAGCCCACATCGTCGTAGGGCCGGGGCGCATCCTCGGGGAAATCCTGCGTCTCCATCAGGTTCCGAAGGAAGTTGCTGTAGGGCTGGTCGGCCCGGAGCAGGTAGTCGCCCGCCCGCACCTCGAGGGTATCGGGGAGGCCTTCCGGGGGCTCGACCCCGGCCGCCGCGAACTCGGCCACCCGCATCCCGGCCTCGGCCCGGTGCAGCTCCACCCCGTGCGTGCGGAGCAGGTTCAGCATGTGCGAGACATCGGCCCGCCGCAGCTGATCGGCCGGCACCACCCAGGCGTGGGGCGCCTCGGTCCGTCCCCGCTCCACCGCGTTCCGGTTCTTCCGCCAGTAGTTGCGAAGGACTTCGTCTCTATTCCGGGCGATCAGGTGCGCGGAGTGGAGAACCCCCGACTGCGCATAGTTCACATTGTTGCGAAGCGACCAGATCACCTCGCTGTACGGGGGGTTCGCCCGGAACCACTCCTCGCTCGTGCGGTTGCCCCCGACGGTGCGCTCCTGGGTGGCGGGCACCGAGTTGCCGAAGGTCTCGTAGAAGCGGCCGATCGCATTGCGGTTGTTCAGCGCGAAGACCATGTACCCCGGATTCCAGCCGTCGAAGAAGTCGTGCGTCCAGACCCCGGGCATCCCGTGCGCCGTGAGCTGCGTGACCTCGTGGTGCGCGATCCACTGCCACTCGTGGCGGGTGATCGGGTCGATGTGCGGGTTGTAGGGCCCGGTCCCCGTCGACACGTACAGGAAGGGCACGGACTCGTGCAGGTCCAGGGCGATGGGGTACTTCCAGTGCTCGAAGAGCCCCACCACCTGGCGGCTGAGCGCCAGGGTGAGCTGCAGGCCGTCGCGGTTGTTGTCGTGCCGGATGTACTGGCCCCAGAAGGGGGGGCCCGGGACCCGGTCATCCGACGTGTACGCCTGCCCCTGATCATGCAGCCGATACCACTCCACCACCCGATCCCGCCCGTCCGGATCCGTGACCGGCATGATGAACAGGAGCGCGTTGTCGCGGATCTCGCGGACCATCGGATGCTCCGAGACCGCCACCCGGTAGGCCAGCTCGGCCGTCACCTCGGGGTGGCCGGTCTCGGGAGAGTGGAGCCCCGAGAAGACCATGTAGATCGCCGGAAGGTCCTCGATCAGCTCCTCCATCTCGGCTTCCGAGGTCTCGCGAGGATCCGTCAGCCGATGATACGCTTCGCGGATCTCCTCGAGGCGCGCCAGGTTGGCCTCGCTCCCGATCTGGACGAGGGCGAAGCGGCGCCCCTCCTCGGTCTCGTCCAGGTACTCCATCCGGACGCGGGGCGAAGAGCCCGCGAGCGCCTCGTACCAGGAGTAGAACTCGGCGGTGGTGTGCAGCGTGCCCGGCTGCCCGATCGCGTAGCCGAAGTGCTCCATGGGGGTGACGACCCCTTCGGCCAGCGGGAGGTGGTCGACGAGAGAGTTCGTGAATTCCGCGGCCGTGGTCCACGACAGGATGTCGCGGGCGTAGGCGGTGTCGAGCGCCTGCCCCCATCGGGCGGTCTCGGGCAGGGTCCGCTCCAGGTGCCAGTCGAAGCTCTGTGGGACCGCGACCTCGACGGTGTCGGGCGTCTGGGCGACCGCGGGTGCCGACACGAAGAGGAGCCCGGCCACGAGGGCCAGCATGGCGGAGGGGATGAAGGGCCGGAAACTCATGCGTGTCGCCTCGACGTCTTGGGGGAATCTTCTCGTTGCGGCTGATCATATCGGCCGGAGGCCGCCCCGAAAAGGGTCCCCCTCAGGGCACCTGTATCCCCATCTCCCTCGCGAGATCCCGCAGCTTCGCCTGGATCCGGCGGGTGTTCTCGGGTCCCATCCGAAGGAGCGCCTTTTCGGCACCGCGTCGGTTCTCGAGGGCGGGATCGCTGAACTCGTAGATCCCGTCGACCATCTCGACGCGCGGCGGCTCGTCCCGCACCTCGGCCTCGAGCAGGTTGCGGATCGCCATGGTCAACGCCTCGTCGAAGGTGACGTCGGGGATCCCCAGATCCTCCCACGCCTCGTCGATCAGCGGGCGGAGCTGGCGATAGAGGCGCACGGTGCCCCGGGTGTCGAGCGAGGCGAAGGTCGCGGCCAGCAGGTCGTAGCGGCGGTAGCTGTCGGGGTCGATCCGGCGGACTCCTCCCACCTCCTGCGACCGGAAGGGCTGGTCCGGCTCCATGAAGCGCACGTTCGCGGCGGGATTCGAGTTTCCGGCCAGATCCACCACGACCGCGACAAAGCGCTGGACCAGGTTGTCGGTCACGAGCCAGGCGGCCAGCTGCGGATGCTGGGAGAGGCGCCCGACCATCCCTCGCACGAACTCGTCGCTCGCACTCAACTCGGGCAGATCCAGCGGCTCCGGCTCCGGCTCCGGCTCCTCCGGCATCTCAGCCGCCGGCGGGGGCGCGCCGGGCTCCGGGCCGACCTCCTCGACGCCGGGATCACGCTGCATCCAGTACCAGACTCCACCGATCACCAGGAGGAGTGCGATGACCCCTCCGACGATGGCGGCGATCGGGGGCTTGGACCTGTGGCGGCGCCGGGACATCGGCATACGGGTCACTCCTGGGCTCGTGGGGATCGGACCGTGGCTCCGTCCCATAGCCTCGGCAGGGGTGTTTCGTTCCCTCGGGATCCGCTCCGCCCTAGTTTGGTACTACTCAGCCGAATCCGGCCCCTCCACCCCACGCACTGGACGCCACATGGCATCTCACCTGTCCGAACGCCGTCCGCCCATCCGAACCCTGCTGACCCTCGCGGCCGTGGCGCTCGTGGGCGCCGCCTGCGATGTCGACTCCGAGCCGACGTACGCCGACGACGTCGCCGAAATCCTCCACCAGAACTGTGTGGCCTGCCATCGTCCCGAGGGCCCGGGCCCGATGCCCCTGCTGAGCTACGACGACGCGGCCGCCGTCGCACCGCTGATCGCCCAGGTCACCGGGGAGCGGAGGATGCCCCCCTGGCTTCCGGCCCGTGACGATCGAAGCTATCGCGGGGAGCGGGGGCTGACCGACGCCGAGATCGCCACGATCCGCCGCTGGGCCGAGGCGGGCGCGCCGCGCGGAGACGCCGCGAACGAACCGGCGCCCCCCGACCTCCCCACCGGCTGGGCGCTGGGCGAGCCCGACCTCATCCTCGAGATGGAGGAGAGCTACCGGGTCCCGGCCACGCACCATCACGACATCTACCGCAACTTCGTCCTGGACATTCC
This sequence comes from Gemmatimonadales bacterium, assembly GCA_007692605.1. Classification (GTDB taxonomy): domain Bacteria; phylum Gemmatimonadota; class Gemmatimonadetes; order Longimicrobiales; family Gaopeijiaceae; genus SLBA01. Next base: position 520 of record REBS01000151.1, on the reverse strand, counting down.
GGTGGATGGCCCGCGCTGGGTGAAGGCCGTGGAGCTCCTCCCCGACAACCCTGCGGTGGTCCACCACGCCACGATGCAGGTCGACCCGACGCGCTCCTCGCGCCTGACCGCGATGGCCGATCCGGAGCCCGGCTACGACGATCGCGTCTTCGCCTCGTCGGCGCGGCCCCCGGGGGGATTCTTCCTGGCGTGGACCCCGGGGCTGGTACCGGCACCCTACCCTGACGGGATGGCGTGGCGGGTCGAGCCCGGCTCGGACTTCGTGGTCCAGCTGCACCTGTGGCCCACCGGCCGGCCCGAAGAGGTGCGCCTGCGCGTCGGCCTTTACTTCACCGATGAGGAGCCGACGCGGGTCCCCACCATCCTGAGACTCGGCGGCCAGGAGATCGACATCCCCGCCGGTGAACCGGACTTCCGGATCACCGACAGCTTCGAGGTGCCCGTCGACATCGAGATCCTGGGGGTCTACCCGCACGCGCACTTCCTGGGAAAGCGGATCGAGGCGTGGGGTGACGCGCCC
>REBS01000100.1 GCA_007692605.1 Gemmatimonadales bacterium | reverse complement strand
CCCTACCTCGGGGGCCAACTGGGGCAAACCGGCAACTTAGGTGCTTCGTCGATGACAGGATAGGCTGGGTGACGTCGGGGGCCACGCGAAGGCGCGGATATTCTCGATGACGGGGTCGCTGCCCACGGGCACGGACACCGGGTCGGCCGCACCCGCGCATTCCTCAACCGCCGTGCGGAGCTTCGTCCAGGAGCCAGTGCTCGAACCATGAGCGGAGCCGGACCAGCCGATCCACCAGGAGCCACGGCTCTCCGGTCCGGGAGAGTCCATGCGAGGAGCGAGGGTAGCGCACGAACTCCACCGGCACCCCCAGGCTCTGCAGCGAACGGTACCACATCTCGCCATCCTGCATCGGGGTGCGGTGGTCCTGCTCACTGTGGATGATGAGGGTCGGGGTCGTGACATTCCCCACATAGGTGATGGGAGAGGCGGCCCGGTACGTCTCTTCGGCATCCCAGGGGGTCCCGAAGAAGTGCTGCTCCAGGGTCCCCAGGGCGTCGGAGGTCCCCCAGAGGGTCTCGAGGCTGGCGATGGAGCGACTCGTCACCGCAGCGGCAAAGCGATCGCTGCGGGCGGTGAGCCAGTTCGTGGCGTATCCCCCGTAGCTTCCCCCGCCCACCCCGATCCGCTCTGGATCGATCCCTGGGTACGCCTCGAGGGCGGCGTCGACACCGGCAAGGAAGTCCTCTTCGTCCATGAGCCCCCAGAGCCCACGGGTCGCCATCATGAAGTCGTGTCCATAGCCTGTCGAGCCCCGGGGATTCGGATAAAGGACATAGAAGCCGGCGGAGGAGAGGAGATGGAAGGTCTGGAAGAAGGTGTGGCCGTACATGGCGTTGGGCCCGCCATGGATCTTGAGGATCATGGGATGGCTCCCCGGCCCCTCATCCACCGGGGGAATGACCCATCCCTCCACTTCCGTCCCGTCCTCCACCTGCCAGGTGAGGCGCTCGGGAGCGCGGAGGGCGATCTCGGCGAGCCATCCATCATTGAAGTCGGTGAGGCGGGTCTCGCCACTTCCATCCGCCTGGGCGAGGAAGACTTCGTCGGGAGTCACCGCGTCGGTGGCGGTGTAGGCCATCCACGACCCGTCGGGTGTCGTCGAGATGGAGCCCACCTGTCGCTCTCCCTCGGTCACCGCCGTCACCGACCCTCCTCCCGCCGGGATCTGGAAGAGGTGGACACTCCCCCGGTCCTGGGCGGTGAAGCGGAGGGACTCCCCATCGGAGGTCCACTCCGGGCCACCCGGGGAGACCCCTCGGCCATCCACCAGGATCCGGGCCTCGCCCGTCAGGGTGCCGTCGGCCCCCACCCCCCGTACTTCGAGGCGGGTGGGCGCATCGGGCTCGGGCTGGTGCAGGTAGGCGAGCGTCTGCCCGTCGGCGGAGAGGGCTGGTGCGCGGTAGACCGCATCGCCGGGGGTGAGCATCCGGACCTCGCCATCGTCGATCTCCACCCGGTAGAGGTCGGAGCGCTGGCTGAAGGGGTCCGCATCCCCCTCGGGGTTTCCGGCAAAGATCAGCCCACTTCCATCGGGGGCCCACTCGACCCCTCCCACATCGAACGAAACCTCGGTGAGTTGCCTCGCCTCGCCCCCCTCCGCCGGCACCACGAAGATCTGGTTCCGCCCCCGGGCGTCGGGGTGGGGCAGAAGGGAGAGGGTCCCATCCGACTTGTAGCGGACCTGGGTGAGGACCCGGCCGTCGAAGCGCTCCCGGTCTGGGGTTTCGGTGATGGCGTCCGGGGCGATCCACCCGGCTCGCTCGCCCTCTTCTCCACCCTCGGCCCGGTCCACGAAGGCGATCCACTCGCCGTCGGGTGACCAGAGGGGAGCGCCCTCCACCCCGGGGACCCGGAAGGCCTCCCCGCCGGGAGCCCCCACCCGCGCGAACCAGGTGGTGGCCTCGTCGTCGCGTCGGGACTGGAAGGAGAGGAGGCTGCCGTCCGGGGACCAGCGGGGCCCCCATGCCTCGCGGGTGGGATCCGTGAAGCGGAAGGGCGCACCGGTGGGCTGCCCGTCTTCGAGGGGGACGACCCAGAGCTCCCGGTGGCGCCGGTTCTCCTCCTCCACGACCCGGGTGCGAGTGAAGGCCACCATCTCTCCATTCGGCGAGAGGGCCACATCGCCCACGAAGACCATGCGGTATTAGTCTTCCGCCTCGATTCCCCGCTCCTGGGCGGAGAGAGCCAGGGGTAGGAGGAGACAGATCCATGTGACGGGAAGTAGGCTCTTGAAGGCACGACGGGACATGGGATGCTCCGGAGCGGTGGTTGTGGCGCGGTTGGGGTACCCTGAGATAACCTCGGTTCGGAGCATACGGTTCTGCACGCGGAGTTGGCAATCCTGGTCCCTCTCGCACTTCATCCGGGTCCATGCCGGATTCCGTCCGGCCCTCCTCCGGATCCGCCGAGTCGACCGGGCCGGACCTCCGGGAACGTGTGCGCCCGGCACCGACTGGTCCCGACGGCACTCCGTCTGTATTCTTCCCCGCGCGATTGATTCTTCCGCGAACGATCGGCGCCTGGAAGACCCCTCCCTGACCCCCCGTTCGGACGACCCCATGCGAAAGGCCCTGAATGCGCCCGAAGCCCTCCCGGGCCGGGCACCCACAGCGATCCTCATGGCCGCCCTGGCCCCCGTGCTCCTGGCCGGCTGCGGGAGCACCGTCCTCCTCACCCCCAGCGATCACGAAACGGTGCTGGCGAACCACACCATCGAGGCCCCCGATCCCGGGGAACGCGGCCCCCACGAGGTCTCCTTCCTCTACTACGGAAGCGGCACCGACCGGACCCGCGCCGAGTATCGCGACTCGGTGACCATCGTGACCGACACCGTCGACGCCTCGCGGATCATCAACCTGGGCGGCGCCGCAGAGGAGCGCGAGAAGTACTGGGGCTTCGGACCCGACGCCTTTCCCCTGAACGGCCGGGTCTGGTATCCGGAAGGCGACGGCCCCTTCCCCCTGGTCCTGATCGTCCATGGGAACCACAACCCCAGCAACCCTTCGGACCCGGGCTACGAGTACCTGGGCGAACTCCTGGCGAGCCGCGGGATGATCGGCGTCTCCCTCGACATGAACTTCGTGAACTCCCTCCACCCGAGAGAGAACGATGTGCGCGGATGGCTCTTCCTGAGGCATCTCGACGCCTGGAAGGGCTTCCACGAGGACCCCGACAGCCCCTTCCACGACAAGGTGGACTGGGAGCGGATCGCCCTGATCGGGCACTCCCGCGGAGGTGAGGCCGTGGGGCACGCCGCCGCCTTCAACCGGCTTACCCACTACCCGGACGACGGATCGGTCCGCTTCGACTTCGACTACGATATCCGGGCCCTCGTCGCCATCGCACCGGTCGATGGCCAGTACCGCCCCATGGACCGCTTCGTCCCCGTCGAGGACGTGAGCTACCTGGTCTTCCACGGCTCCCATGACGGCGACGTCACCGCATTCCACGGCCTGCGCCAGTATGACCGCGTGGCGCTGTCGCCCGGCTCCAGGCACATCCGCTCGGCGGTCTACGTCTATCGGGCCAACCACGGGCAGTGGAACGAGGTCTGGGGTGCCCGCGACCGAGGCCCCCGAAGCGCCCGCATCCTCGACCTGGATCACCTCCTCGCCCCCGAGGACCAGCGCCGCTTCGCCGAGGTCTACATCTCGGCCTTCCTCGAGTACGTCCTGAGAGAGGACGATCGGTACCTCCCATTCCTCCGCGATCACCGCACCGGGGGCGACTGGCTCCCGCCCACCATGTACATCACCCGCCTGCGCACCGGCGACTTCCGGCCCCTCGCCGACTTCTCCGAAGATGTGGACCTGACCACCGGCACCGCGCCCGGCGTGCGGCTCCGGGCCGATTCGATGGCCACCTGGCGCGAGGGAGAGCTTCTCCTTCGCTCCCGCAACAACATCGACGGCTCGGCGTCGCAGCAGATCCAGGCCCTCCATCTGGGCTGGAACAACCGGCTTTCCGGGGAGGACACCCCGGCCCTCGGGCCGCCGGCACGCTTCCACCTCCGGCTCCCCGAAACGCTCGCCGCAGAGTGGGGCGTGAGCGCAGACAGTCGCCTCGAGATCACGCTGGGGGGCGACCGGACCACCCCCGGTCCCCGCACTCCTCCCGAAGACGATGAGGAAGACGAGGCGACGGAGCCCGGGGCGGCGGTGGATCCCGAGGAGGGGCCGGACGAGCCCTCCGGAGCCGACACGGCCGAGGCGGAAGACGGGTCGACGGGTGACCCGGTCGGGTCGCGCGACAGCGACGGCGAGGACGAGGCCCTCGATCTCACCATCGAGGTCGAGGACGCGGCAGGCGTCGTCGCTTCCGTCTCCCTCAGCCGGTACGGCGCCATCCGGCGGCCCCTCGAAATCAGCATCATGCGGCGACGGGACCTGGAGCCGGAGATGTTCGCGAACCAGTGGGAGCAGATCCTGCAGGACTACTCGATCCCCTTTGCTGACTTCATCGACGAAGCCCCCGACCTCGATCCCACCACCCTCAGGGAGATCCGGCTGGTCTTCGACCGGACCGAGGCGGGCTCGGTGGTGGTGGGCGAGATCGGGATCGACGTGGAGGGATAGCGGGGAGACAGGGACACCCCCGCCGTGGATCGGGAGCCCAGACGGTGGTGGACGCGGCCGCGGAGGCTCTTCACCGGCGGCCCGGGTCAGTTCCCTACCGGAAGATCAGCCCGATTCGGTGCGAGACGGTTCCGCCCTCGAAGGGCATCAGCGCGTAGTCGAGGCCGAGGCGGTCTCCTCGAAATCCCGCTCCCGCGGTCCACCATCGGAGATTCGACCCGTCGTGCGCATCGCGGGCACCGACGCGCACCGTGAAGGTGCGGCCCTGGATCGGCCAGTACGAAACCTCGAGGCCCCCGCCGTACGTGGTCGCCCCGCCCTCGTGGAAGGATAGCCGGGCTGCAGCCCCCACATCGAGGGGCCCCAGGGGATAGGTGCGGGACGCCGCCCCGAGGGCGATCTCTCGTGAGAGCGAGAGCGCGGTGGGGGTCATGTCGGCCAGGTCGATATCGCCCGCCAGCGGCGGCGTCTCCAATCCTCCACCCAGGTTCAGGGCCGAAGCCGAGAGCACGACCGGCCCCACCGACCGCGCCGCCCCGAGGCCAAGGGCTCCGGTCGTCTCGTCGCGTCCACCGGTCCGAAACTGCAGCATACTCCCCACGGCGCCCAACCGGAATCCCCACGCGACCCGCCCGTAGCCCACCGCGAACTGCAGCTCGGACACGTCGTCGGAGAGCCAGCCCGGCCCCGCGCCGTCCGATTCGGAGCCGTCCGATCCCGAGCCATCCCACCCCGAACCGCGTGTGCCCTCCTCGGAATCGGAGCTCCCGCGAAAGGAGGGTCCATACCCGAGCGCCCGCACACCGAGCGCCACCCCGCCCGACCACCATTCCACCCCCCCCGTCATCTGCAGGAGGGTCCCGCCACTCCCCCACTCCTGGAAGGCGGCCTCCATCCCGGTGGGGTTTGTGAGGTGGCCCGGCGAAGCGAAGATCGCATCACTCTCGCGCTGCCCTCCATGGAAGGCCCCCCCGAGCCCGAGGGCGCGGGTGCTCGTGGGCAGCTCCACGACCATGGGGGCGGCGTGCTCGCCCCCCGACGACTGTGCCTGGAGCGGCATGGCAAGGGCCGGCACCGCGGCTGCGACCGCGCAGGCGACCAGAGATGCGCACCGGAGCGCGGCTGGATGCCGGAGAAGGGCGCCGGGGAGTCGGATCATCGGGCGGTGCTCTGGGTCCGGAGAAAGTCGATCAGCGCCTCATGGAGGAGTTCCGGCGCCTCCCAGTGGGGGTTGTGGCCCACACCGGGAAAGAGCACCACCTGGCCGTTCGGGAAGGCCTCGGCGGCGTTCCGGGCGAGTTCGGGGAAGCGCGGTCCATCCTCTTCCCCCCCGACCACCAGCGCCGGGGCCTCGATCTGGGGCCAGTCGTAGACCACCGTGCTGGTCCGCATCACGTCGCCATTGAGTGCCCGCACCATGGCGAGGCGGGGCCACTCGCCGCTGAGGCCCCACCCGTAGTGGATGCGGACGTACTCCAGGTAGGCATCGTCCCACTCGAGCACATGTCCGCGGATCGTATTCCGGGCTGCCTCGTAGCTGCGTCCCTCGGCGGGCCGCGGCTCGTTCCAACCCCGCCCGGCCCGTGTGTCTGCGAGCCCGATGGCGTTGACCAGTGCCACGTGCGAGGTCCGGTCGGGATAGGCCAGGGCGAAGCGCGACGCCTTCATCCCCCCGAAGGAGTGGCCCACCATCGCGGCGCGCTCGATGTTCAGATGGTCCAGGACCCGCAGGGTGTTGGCGGCGTGCATGTCCAGGCTGTACGGGATGATGGGCTTCGAGGAGCGGCCGTAGCCGATCTGGTCGATGGCCACCACGCGAAAGCCCGCGTCCCGCAGCGCCTCGATCGTGCCCTCCCAGGCCTTGGCGAAGTAGTTTCCCCCGTGCAGAAGGGCGACGGACTGCCCATTGGGCTCCCCGGCCGGCTGGACATCCATGAAGGCCATCCGCACGTCTTCGCCGTACAGGGTGAATTCGACATACGAGACCGGATGGGGGTAGTCCACATCCTCCAGGTTGATGGAGACCGGACCCCAGTTCTCCGGTGGTTCGGCGGGTGGAGACTGTCCGAGGGCGGGCAGTGCGTGCAGGGTGGTGAGTCCCACGGCAACGGCCAGCACTGTGACCCATCCTTTCAACGTACGTTTCACATTCATGGTCCGCTCCTGTCGAGTTCCGGTTCCGGTCGAGCCCCGTGCACGCTTTGAGCGAGGCCCACATGCCCGGGGACAATGGAAGACCTCCGGATCCGTGGCGCCAGTCACCCCACCCACCGGGCTCCCGGTGAAGCTACCACCACCTGGGTCATCGAGCGCGGAAGGTCGGTGCCCTGGAAGGCCGGGTGGTCAAGGCTGGCCCGGCGTCTTGCTCCGCCCCGGAGCGTCCAATACGTTGGCGTGCGGCGCCCCGAAGGTGCCGCCGATCTGGCCCCACCTCCCCCGGAGTGGAAACCCCATGCCCCGTGGTCTGACTGCCTCGTTCCGCCGTATAGCCGTTTTGCTGCCCCCCCGGCCCCTTCTTGGCGGCCGGGTCGCCGTGGCGCTTCTCGTAACCGTCTCCCTGGCGACGGCCCCCATGCTCGGTTCGGTGTGCGCGTTGTCGGCCCAGGGCCTGCCCTCGCTCTACGAGCCCGGCATCTCGCCCGACGGATCCGAGATCGCCTTCGTCTCGGCCGGGGACATCTGGACGGTCTCGGCCCAGGGGGGCGCCGCTCGGCTCCTGGTCGCCCACTCGGCCCATGAGTCCCGTCCCCTCTACTCGCCGGACGGCTCGATGCTGGCCTTCAACTCGAACCGGAACGGGGGACTCGACATCTTCGTGATGGACATGGAGTCCGGCGAGGTCCGACGGCTGACGCACGACTCGGGTTCCCAGCAGCTGAACGGATGGTCCGCCGATTCGGAGTGGGTCTACTTCAGTTCGGGCGTCGAGGATGTGGGGGGGATGCACGACATCTTCCGGGTGCGGGCGTCGGGCGGGACCCCCATGGCGGTCTCGGCGGACCGGTACGAGACGGAGTTCTTCGCGGCCCCGGCCCCCGACGGACAGCGGCTCGCCATCGCGAGCCGGGGACGAATGGCGCAAAGCCAGTGGTGGAGGAACGGCCACTCGAAGATCGACGAGGCCGAGATCTGGCTGGTGGACGAGCCGATGTCCTCTGACGAGGTCCCGACCTTCACCCGCCTGACGGCCGGCGGAAAGAATCTCTGGCCCATGTGGGGCGCCGATGGGGACGAGGTCTGGTTCATGTCGGACCGCTCGGGCGCCGAGAACCTCTGGCGGGCGCGGGTCGGGGAGGGCGATGCGGAGCCGATCACCGACTTTCGCGAGGGGCGCCTCCTGTGGCCGTCGATGAGCGCCGATGGCTCCACGATCGCCTTCGAGCGGGACTTCGGGATCTGGGTGCTCGACGTGGAGAGTCGCGAGGCCCGTCCGCTCGAGATCCGGCTCCTGGGTGCGATCGAAGGGCCCGCTCCCGAGCTGCAGGAAGCATCCTCCGGGTGGGGGAACATCACCGTGTCTCCCGATGGCGAAAAGTGGGCCTTCACCGCCGGAGGCGAGGTCTGGGCGACCACCATCGAGGGCGATGTCCCCGCGACCCGTGTCACCCGGTCTCCGGCCGAGCAGGGGCAGCCCGTCTGGAGCCCCGACTCGAACCAGATCCTCTACACGTCATGGGAGACCGGCCTCCCCAAGATCCGGGCGTGGGACTTCATTACCGAGACCGAACGCTCGATCACGACGGGGGAGGGGAGCGATCTGGCCCTCTCCTTCTCGCCCGACGGCGCGTGGCTCGCGTGGGTGCGGTTCGTCGACGAGCGCCGTGAGCTCCACGTGCGCAACTGGGAGACGGGAGAGGAGCGCCGCCTGGCGACCGGGATCGTGGGAGGGGCCGCCTGGTCACCGGACAGCCGGTGGATCGCGTACGGCGCGGAGACGGACGCATTCAGCAATGTGATGGTGGTCCCCGTGACGGGTGGGGAGTCGCGCCAGGTCAGCTTCGTGGCCAGCAGCTTCTTCGGGTCCATCGACTGGAGCGCCGACGGGTCCTACATCGTCTACCGGACCGCCCAGCGGACCGAGCCCGGGCAGCTCGTGAAGATCGACATGGTCCCCCGTACGCCGACCTTCGACGAGGACCGCTTCCGCGACCTCTTCGATCGACCCGACGAGGATCCATCACCGGACACGGTCGAGGTCGAGGAGCGTGAGCCACCCGAGGAGCGCGTGCGAGAGGCGGTGGAGGTGCCCGACGAGATCGAGATCGTCTTCGAGGGGATCCGCCGTCGCGGCGAGATCGTGAACACGAGCTTTTCCGTCGGGCAGGTGCTGCTGAGCCCCGATGGAGAGACCGGTGTGCTGACGGGCGATGGCGCCCTCCATCGGATCACCTTCGAGCCCAACGGACAGATCGAGATCAACCGGCTGGAGTTCAGCGGCAACCCGATCGCCTTCAACAGGGACGGCAGCCGTCTCTATCTCTCGTCCGGCGGACAGCTTCGTGTGGCCTCGATGCCGGGAGGGCAGCTTCGCACCGTCGAGACCTCGGTGTCGTGGGACGAGGACTTCGAGGCCACCCGGGTCACGGCCTTCGAGCAGGGGTGGCGGCACATGAAGGACGGGTTCTACGACCCCGACTTCCATGGGGTGGACTGGGACGCGGTGCGCGACCGGTTTCGCCCGTACATGGAAGGCGCACGCACCCGCGCGGAGTTCAGCCGGCTGATGAACCTGATGCTCGGTGAGCTCAACGCATCGCACCTGGGGCACTCCGGACGCACCGGCCCGCCGGGAGGAGGCGACGGTGGCTCGACCGGACGGCTGGGTCTACGCTTCGATCGCCACGCCGTAGAGCAGGAGGGGCGGTTCGTGGTGCGCGAGGTCGTCGAGCTCGGGCCGGCCGACATCGCCGGAGGGATCGCGGTCGGAGACCGGATCCTGGCGGTGAACGGGGAATCGCTCGGCGAAGGAGTGGACCTCAACCGGCTTCTCCGGGAGACGGTGGGCCGAAGGGTGGTGCTCGAGGTCGACGGCGGGGGCGAGGGCCCGCGCGATGTCGAGGTGCTCGCGATGTCGGGGGGCGCCGAGAGCCAGCTCGTCTATCGAAACTGGGTCGAGGACCGGAGGGCGTACGTCGACGAGATCAGCGGAGGGCGCCTCGGATACGTGCACATCGCCTCGATGTCGGCCGCCGCGCTCGACCAGTTCATCTTCGACCTGGACCAGGAGAACCACGCCCGCGACGGGGTCGTGGTCGACGTGCGCAACAACAACGGCGGCTTCGTCAACGTCTACGCGATCGACATCCTGGCGCGTCGCAACTACTTCACGATGCAGTCGCGGGGCAGCGACGTCCTGGCGCCCTCGAGGATCCGGCTGGGCCAGCGGGCGCTCCTGGCCCCGACGGTCCTGGTCACAAACCAGCACACCCTCTCCGACGGCGAGGACTTCACCGAGGGCTACCGCGAACTCGGCCTGGGCACGGTGGTCGGAGAACCGACCGCCGGGTGGATCATCTTCACCGGAAGCCAGGGGCTCGTGGACGGGACCTCGGTCCGCATGCCGAGCACCTTCATTCGCGACAACCGGGGCCAGAACATGGAGCTCAACCCGCGGCCCGTCGACATCGAGGTGCAGCGGCCGACGGGCGAGTGGTACGAGGGCCGCGACCGTCAGCTCGAGCGGGCGGTCGAGGTGCTCCTCGGGCAGATCGACGCCGACGGGTGAGGGGCGCTCAGAACCGGTAGGTGTAGTTGAACTTCACCGCCCCCCCGCGGGACAGGGTGGTGAAGTCGCGGTCCAGCAGGCGGGCGACCTCGTTCTGCCAGTTGTGGCTCCAGACCAGGTAGACGTCGTTGCCGGGCCGGACGATCCAGCGGGCCCGTGCGAAGGCCCCGACGACGCGCGAGACGTCGTCGTACTGGAGGTTGCCGGTCAGAGAGGTGAGCGGATTCAGGTTCCAGGACCCACTAACCCGGGTCAGGTTCGTGTTGAAGTCTCCCTGGTCCAGTCGGACTTCGTTTCGCTGGTAGGCGGCCGACAGCGTGACCCCTCGACGGGGGCGCAGCGTCCCCTGCAGGTCCATGCGGGTCCGGTTGCCGTCCCAGAAGTCCGACTGCTCCAGGTCGAGACGCCCCGACACCACCCGTCGTCCGGCGGTCTGGACCCCCGCCGACCAGGACCAGGCATCGTAGTCTCCGGCCGGGATCACGACGGCATCCGCGCCGCTCCCGTGGATCCTGAAGGAGCTTCGGAGGCGTTCGAAGCCCCGTCCGGCCTCCAGGGAAAGGCGATCGCCGCTCTCGAAGTTCACCTGAACGACGGTCAGGTCGAAGTTTCGCGTCAGTAGCTGGTTGTTCATGTCGGTCAGGTACTCGAACGCGAGCGAATGCTCGGTCTGCCGGATCGAGGCCCACCGATCGGGACGGGGGGCGACGGTGAGCGTCGGCTGGTGGCGCCGGAATCCACGACGGCCCGCGAATCCCACATCCGGATCCCAGGCGGTCCCGAAGTCGCGATACGACGAGTGCAGGCGGATCAGGTCGTTCGGAAAGCTCCAGCGATAGCCCCGGGCCCGCCGTGCC
>REBS01000188.1 GCA_007692605.1 Gemmatimonadales bacterium | reverse complement strand
GGGCCATGCGCTGGGTGCCGCCGGTTCCCGGGAGGACCCCCAGGTTGATCTCGGGGAGGCCCACCTGGCCTCCGTCCTTGCGCGCGAGCCGCATGTCGCAGGCCATGGCGATCTCGAGGCCGCCTCCCACGGTGTGCCCGTTGAGCGCCGCGATCGTCAGCTTCGGGGTCTGCTCAAGGCGGTTGAGGGTCTCGTTGGCGTGCAGGCAGAAGTAGTACTTGAAGGTCGGATCGACCGAGTTGAGCATCCCGATGTTCGCGCCGGCGCAGAAGAACTTCTCGCCGGTCCCGGTCAGGAGGATGACCGAAACGTCATTGTCCATCCGGGCCTTCAGGATGCAGGTGTCCAGGTCCTGCATCATCTCGTACGTGTAGGTGTTGGCCGGGGGATCGGTCAGGTGGAGAATCGCAATCTGATCCTTGACTTCGTAGGTGACGAGCTTGGTGTCTGCCATCGTTCGTTCCTTCCTCTGGTGTGAAATCAGCGTGGTGGATGGTTCGGGGCCGGCGGTCGGCCGGGTCCCGCGGTGCTTCGGTCAGTCGGTCCTCCAGATCGAGGGCGCGTCGCCGCGGCCCCCGCCCGAGCGCTCCGGGAGGGTTTCGACTCCTTCGGCGATCGGGGTGCGATACCCGTGCAGAAAGAGGTGTGTCATCTGTTCGGCCAGTCGATCCGCATCGGGGTCCACATCGGGTCGATGCCAGGTGTAGATCCAGTTCATCATGCCGAAGAGCGCGAAGGTCGCGGAGCGGGGCTCGACCCCTCCCGGCGGACCCAGCTCGGTCAGGATCGTCTCGGCCGCGGCCGCGTAGGCCCGCTTGCGCTTCTGGACCGCGGCCCGATGCTCTCCGGTCAGGACGTCGGCCTCGTGCGAGAGGACCTTCATCTCGGCCTGATTCGAGAGGAAGAACCGGAGGTGGTTGCGCACGAAGATCCGCAGTCGCGCCACCGGATCGGTGTTGCCCTCGAGCTCCTCGTCGAGCCGATGGTGCAGGGTTCCAAAACAGTGGTCCTGGATCAGGAAGAGGAGCTCTTCCTTGCTCTTGAAGTAGTAGTAGAGCCCCGAGAGGCTCACATCGGTCGCCGCCGAGATGTCACGAATGCTGGCCCGATGGTATCCCTTGGCCGCAAAGATGGCCGCGGACTCGCGAAGAATCCGAAGCAGCTTCTCGTCGTAGGTCGGGCGAGCTTCCAAGCGGCAGTCGGTGTCGGGTCACGAGGATCGGAGTCTCCCGGGGGGAGTACCGGACGAGCGTTCGATCGGGAAGCTACCCCGAGCGCCGGTCCGGGGTCAAGGTCGCGCGGACCCGCGGGCGCTTCCGAGGGTAACGGCTTGCGGAGGAAGGTCTCCATGGTCCACCTTCCCGACTTCAACATCCTTCCGGGGGTTCATGCAGGGCTCAACCGTACCATCGTACCGAAGCGGGGGACGCCGGCGGGCGTGCCCGAGCCGCGGGATCGCCCTTGGGGCGCTTCTCGTGGTGCTCGTCGCGTGCGGAGACCTCGAGCCGGTGCCGCCGGCGGAGCTCGACGACGGGGAGCCCGTGGCGACGATGCGCTTCAGCGAGGGGCTCCCCTCGCTTCCGGGCCTCGCGCAGCAGTGGATGCCCGATCGCTCGCTGGAGCCGATCGTGGAGCAGTGGCGGGACGGATGGGATCGGTCCGGCGACCGCGGAGCGCAGATCCGGGCCGAGGCGATCCGGTCGGCGGCCCCCTTCCTGATCGCCGCGATGCCCGACGATGAACTCGAGCGGTCGCTCACCGAGGTGACCCGAGCGATGGGCGCCGTCGAGGAGGCCCTCCTCGAAACCGCCGAATCCGATGCCTTCACCGGCTCGCTGGCCTCGGCCGCTCAGGATCATCGGGCGGCCACCGAAGCGCTGGGTCGGGGGGATCGGGATTCTGCCCTCACTCATGCCCTGCTCGCCGCCGACCACCTGAGGGCCACCACGCCCGACGCGGTGGCGCGCGCACTCCTCGTCCAGGGAGACGAGGCGCTGCGAAGGATCGAGGCCGATGACACGTATCCGGAAGTGACGAGGCGTCGGGGCGAGCGGCTCCTGGTGGGAGCCCGCGACGCCCTGGATCGTGGGGAGACCACGCTGGCCCTCCGACGCGCCTGGTACGCCGTCGGACTCCTCCACTCCGCCAGCGACGACGATAATCCCGGGGGCATGACCACTTCCCCCGATGCCCGGGAGCGGGACCGATGAGCCAGTCCAAGCCGTCCACGATCGAATCGCGAGGCCCTTTCGCGCTTTTCCGCTACCTGCTCATCGCCCTGAGCCTGGGTGGGGGTGCCGCGCTGCTGCTGGGCGCCGGTCTTCCCGGGGCCCAGGAGCCCGAGTCCGATCCGGCCGTCGACGAGGTGGCCGAGCAGGCCGAGGTCTCGTCGCAGGCCTTCGAACTTCGGGTGAATCGGGCCGAGGGGCCGATCTATCGGGTTCCCATCCATGGCGTGATCGAACTGGGGCTGGCCCCCTTCGTGGAGCGTGCGATCTCCGAGGCGGCCGAGGCCGAGGCGTCGGTGATCATCCTCGACGTCGACACGCCGGGCGGACGGGTGGACGCCGCCAAGCGGATCGCCGACGCCGTCGGCAACTCGACGGTTCCGGTCTACGCCTACGTGAACCCCGAAGCCTCGTCGGCCGGCGCCCTGATCTCGATCGCCACCAACGGGATCTTCATGCGGCCAACCGCGACAATGGGCGCCGCCGCCCCCGTGGACGGGTCGGGCGAGATGGCTCCCGAGAAGATGGTCTCGGCCATGCGCTCCACCATGCGATCGCTCGCCGAGGCCCGGGGGCTGGATCCCGCGATCGCCGAGGCGATGGTCGACGAAGACCTGGCCGTGCCCGGCGTGATCGAGGCGGGCAAGCTCCTGACGCTGACCGCGAACGAGGCGGTCGACCTGGACTACGCCCGCTTCGTCGAAGGGTGGGACGACATGCTGGGGCAACTGGGGATCGCCGAGAATCGCGTCGTGGCCATGGAGGTCAACTGGGCCGAGCGGATCGTCCGCTTCCTCTCGCACCCCGTGGTCGCCCCCTTCCTCCTCTCGCTCGGGTTCCTGGGGCTGCTGGTCGAGATCAAGACCCCCGGGTTCGGGGTGGCCGGGGGAGCCGGGATTCTGGCCCTCTCGCTCTTCTTCGGCTCGCACCTGATCATCGGGCTCGCCGGGGCCGAGGGGTTGATTCTCTTCGGGATCGGGGTCATCCTGCTCCTCACCGAGGTCTTCATCGTGCCCGGGGTCGGAATCCTCGGCATTCTGGGGGGCATCGGCATGCTCGTCGGGGTCTATCTCTCCCTTCTCGGAGGGATTCCCTCGGGCGAGGACTACGCTCGGGCCAGCACGGTGCTTGCGGCCTCGCTGACCATGATCATCTTCAGCTCCTGGTTTCTCGTGAGACGACTTCCCGCCAATCGACGACTCACCCGCCTGGGGATCTTCCTGGGCGAGGCCACCGATCGCGACACCGGCTACACTTCGTCGGTGCGCCGCAAGGAGCTCAAGGGCGTCGAAGGCAAGGCGCTGACGGACCTGCGCCCTTCGGGCACCGGCCTGTTCGGCGACGAACGGGTCGACGTGGTCTCGGAGTCCGAATGGATCGAGGCCGGCAGCCCGATCCGCATCACCTCGTCCGAGGGGTACCGCCACGTGGTGCGCCTCGTTCGCGACTCGCAGAGCGGGGATGACTCCGAGGGCTGACACTCTCGTGCGTTCGACCCGTACGTTGGACCTGTATTCCCGACCCTGAATCCGCGCCCGCACCGAGCCGGGCCGCAACCTGAGAGAGACGACGCAGACGATGGAAGAACTTCTGACACAGACTGGAACCTTGGCCCTGATCGGGGCCGTCCTCCTCATTCTCGTGATCCTCTGGGCGATCCCGGTTCGACTCTGGATCGAGGCGATCTCTGCCGGGGCACGGGTCGGGATCGGCTACCTGGTGGGAATGCGGCTGCGGAAGGTGAACCCGCCCGCGGTCGTCCGACCCCTGATCTGGGCCACGAAGGCCGGGATCGGGATCAAGGTCGGGGACCTCGAAGCCCACTACCTGGCCGGGGGCCGGGTCGATCGGGTGGTCCGCGCACTGATCTCCGCCGACAAGGCGAACATCGACCTCTCCTTCCAGCAAGCCGCCGCGATCGACCTGGCGGGTCGGGACGTCTTCGAGGCCGTGCAGGTCTCGGTGAATCCGAAGGTGATCGCGACCCCCCGGGTGGCCGCCATGGCGCGCGACGGGATTCAGCTGATCGCGATCGCGCGGGTGACCGTCCGGGCGAATATCAACCGGCTCGTCGGTGGAGCCGGCGAGGAGACGATCCTGGCGCGGGTCGGAGAGGGCATCGTGTCGTCGATCGGTTCGTCGGACTCGCACAAGGCCGTGCTCGAGAACCCCGACTCGATCTCGAAGACGGTGCTCTCGCGCGGCCTGGACTCCGGGACCGCCTTCGAGATTCTCTCGATCGATATCGCCGACGTCGACGTCGGGAAGAACATCGGGGCCGAACTGCAGACCGACCAGGCCGAGGCCGACAAGCGGGTGGCCCAGGCACGGGCCGAGGAGCGGCGCGCGATGGCCGTGGCGCTCGAGCAGGAGAACCGGGCGAAGGTGCAGGAGATGCGCGCCCGCCTGGTCGAGGCCGAGTCCGAGGTGCCGCTCGCGATCGCCGGGGCCTTCAAGTCGGGGAACCTGGGGATCATGGACTACATGCGCTACCGGAACATCCAGTCCGACACGTCGATGCGTGACGCCATTGCCGGCAACGACGACGACCAGCAGGCCGGCGGCGGACGCCCGAAGAAGGGCTGATCGATGTCGGGACTCTTCGAGCTTCTCATCATCGTGGCCTTCATCGCCGCCGCGGTCTTCGATGCCGTCAAGCGCAACCGCCAGCGTGAGGAGCGGAAGCGCGAGATGGAGGAGCGCGAGGCCACCGCCGAGGCGATCGGCGAGGATGGCGAGGATCGCACCCGCCGCACCGAGTCGATGGGGGCGGAGCGCAGCTGGGAGCCCGAGCGGGAGTCGAAGCCCGAGCGCGCTCGCAAATGGGATCCGGAGCGGGAGCAGGCGCCCGAGCGGGCCCGCGAGTGGGAGGCCGAGCGCAGCCCCGAGCCCGAGCCGGAGTCGGAGCGCGAGACCGCCGAGACCATGGTGCCCGAGGACCTCTGGGCGATCCTGACCGGTCAGGCCCCGCAGGGTGGAGGGCGCACCGGTTCCGAAGCGGAGAGTCCGCCGAAGCAACCGCACATTCCGGCTCCGGTTCCCTCGGACCGGACGGCTCCGCGAGAAGAGCGCCCCGATCCCACGCGACGTTCCCGCAAGGGCCAGGAGATCGGAGACCACACGCCCCCGGCGCGTTCGACGACCCGGCGGTCGTCGCGCTGGATGGACGGGGTGGACGAGGTCGAGGCCCGAGACCGTGATGCGATGGCCGAAGGCGAGGCCGCCGCCTTCGGATCGATGGAGGAGCCCTGGGACCTCTTCGACGACATCGCCGAGGGCGAGATCCTCGATGGGGAAGGGGGCTCCGCCGACGCGCTTGGAAGCCTCGACAGTCCCTACGCCGCACGTGCGGACCGGGGGCGGCGCGGCTCCGGGCGTGGGGAGTACACCCGCCTACTGGAAACCGGCCGCCTCGAGGACCTTCGCAAAGCCGTGGTGCTTCGCGAGGTCCTCGGACGGCCGGTCGGGTTCCGGGATCAGGGCGACGAACTTCTGCCCTGAGCTACATCTCTCCGCGGCCCATCTTCTTGAGCACCGTGTGGAGGATCCCGCCGTTGCGGTAATACTCCAGGTCCACATCGGAGTCGAGGCGGACATCGGCCTCGAAGCGGACGGTCTCGCCATTGTCCCGATGCGCGGTTACCTCGACCGTTCCGTTCGGGGCGAGCCCTTCGGCGATCCCCTCGATGTCGAAGCGCTCCTCTCCGGTCAGCCCCAGGCTCTCGGGCGAATCGCCCTCCTGGAACTGCAGGGGGAGCACGCCCATCCCCACCAGGTTCGACCGGTGGATCCGCTCGTAACTGCGCGCGATCACGGCCCGCACGCCGAGCAGCAGGGTGCCTTTCGCCGCCCAGTCCCGTGAGGACCCGGCGCCGTACTCGGTACCGGCAAGGACGACGAGGGGCGTGCCGTCGGCCTGGTGCTTCATGGCGGCGTCGTAGATCGGCATGACCTCGCCCTCGTACGAGGTGTAGCCGCCCTCCTTCCCGTCGAGCATGAGGTTCTTGATGCGCACGTTCCCGAAGGTGCCGCGCATCATGACCTCGTGATTGCCGCGCCGCGAGCCGAAGGTGTTGAACTCCCAGGGCTTCACGTCGCGCTCCTGCAGCCAGCGGCCGGCAGGCTCGTCCTTCGGGATCGCACCCGCGGGCGAGATGTGGTCGGTGGTCGTGCTGTCGCCCAGGATCGCCAGCACCCGGGCTCCCTCGACATCGTGCATCTCGGGCTCCTCGAGGGTCATCCCGTCGAAGAAGGGCGGGTTGCGGATGTAGGTCGACTGGGGGTCCCACTCGTAGAGCGCGGCGTCGCCCTCCGGAAGCGGAAGGGCCTTCCACAGCTCATCGCCCTCGAAGACCTCCGCGTAGCGACCCTGGTACATCTCGGGCCGGAGCGACTCGCGGATCGTGTCACGGATCTCCTCCTGCGTGGGCCACAGGTCGCTGAGGAAGACCGGGTTTCCGTCTCGGTCGTGGCCCAGCGGGTCGTTGTGCAGGTCGATGTCGATCCGGCCCGCGAGCGCGAAGGCCACCACCAGCATCGGAGACGCCAGGTAGTTGGCCCGCACGAGCGGGTGGATCCGTGCCTCGAAGTTGCGGTTCCCCGAAAGGATCGACGAGACGACGAGCCCCTTCTCGCGCACGGCTTCGGAGATGGGGTCGGGCAGCGGCCCGGAGTTTCCGATGCAGGTGGTGCAGCCGTAGCCCACCACGTCGAAGTGCAGCTTCTCGAGATACGGCAGCAGTTCGGACGCCTCGAGGTAGTCGGTTACGACCTTCGAGCCCGGTGCCATCGAGGTCTTCACCCATGGCTTCACGCCCATCCCGCGCTCGACCGCCTTCTTCGCCACGAGCCCCGCGCCGACCATGACCGAGGGGTTCGAGGTGTTCGTGCACGAGGTGATCGCGGCGATCACGATCGAGCCGTCGGTGATCTCCATCGACTGACCGTCGAGTTCGATCGTGGCCGTTCTCGGACCCTCCTCGCGCTGGATGAGCGCCGCGGAGTGCCGGGCGCCGCCGGTGGCGACCGAGGGAGCCGGTGCGTCTCCGCCACCCTCCGTGACCATGGAGCTGCGGCCACCCTCGGCCGACCAGCTCTCGGAGCTCCGGTTCTCGGACTTGTCCGGCATCTCGAACCCCTGCGGGAGGAGCCCCGGAAGATGGTCGCCGAAGGCGTCCTTCAGGTTGGCGAGCGAGATCCGGTCCTGCGGGCGACGCGGACCCGCCACCGAGGGCTCCACCGTGCTCAGGTCGAGTTCCACGGTCGAGGTGTACTCGGGATCGGGGGTGTCGTCGGTGCGGAAGAGGTTCAGCTCCTTCGAGATCGTCTCGACGCGCTGGATCATCTCTTCGCTGCGCCCGGTGCCCCGCATGTAGTGGAGCGTTTCGGCGTCGACGGGGAAGAAGCCGACCGTGGCCCCATACTCCGGCGACATGTTCGCGATCGTCGCACGATCGGCGAGGCCGAGCGAGGAGAGGCCGGTACCGTAGAACTCCACGAACCGACCCACGACGCCATGGTTGCGCAGAAGCTCGGTCACGGTCAGCACCAGGTCGGTGGCCGTGGCTCCCTCGGGTAGCGAACCCCTCATTTTCACCCCCACCACCTCGGGCAGGAGCATGTAGTAGGGCTGGCCCATGAGGACGGCTTCGGCCTCGATGCCGCCGACGCCCCAGCCGACCACGCCGAGGCCGTTGACCATCGTGGTGTGCGAGTCCGTTCCGACGAGGGTGTCCGGATAGGAGACGAATCGGCCATCCTCTTCGCGCCGGTGCTTGACCGACGAGAGGTACTCGAGGTTGACCTGATGGACGATCCCCGTGCCCGGTGGCACGACGCGGAAGTTCTCGAAGGAGTGCTGGCCCCAGCGCAGGAGGGCGTAGCGTTCCCGGTTGCGCTCCATCTCCTTCTCGACGTTCAGCCGGTAGGCATCCTGCGATCCGAAGAAGTCGACCTGAACCGAGTGGTCGATCACGAGGTCGGCCGGGACCACGGGGTTGATCCGCCGGGGTTCGCCTCCCAGCTCCGAAAGGCTCTCGCGCATCGAGGCGAGATCGACGACCGCGGGCACTCCGGTGAAGTCCTGGAGCACCACCCGCGACGGCATGAAGGGGAAGCTCGCCCCCGCATTGGTGGGGCTCCACTCGGCCACGGCCTTCACATCCTCTTCGGTCACGTAGCCTTCGCCCGCCTTTCGGAGGGCGTTCTCGAGGAGGATCCGGATCGAG
This sequence comes from Gemmatimonadales bacterium, assembly GCA_007692605.1. Taxonomy (GTDB): domain Bacteria; phylum Gemmatimonadota; class Gemmatimonadetes; order Longimicrobiales; family Gaopeijiaceae; genus SLBA01. The sequence continues at coordinate 2,705 of REBS01000188.1, read as the reverse complement.
AAGGGCATCCGATCGAGCGAGGAGACGATACCGTCCTCCTCGAGCTTCGCGATGCGGTAGAAGGAGGTCTCCCCCTCGGGGAGATCGATCGTCGTCAGGGCCCCGAAGGGGTCGGTATGGGGGTTCGCCACAGGCGCTCCTCAGCCTTGATGTGTAAAGGTTCGATCAGGTCGGTCACAGCCCCTTAACCTAAAAAGGTTGAGGGATCTGGAACAGGGAGGGCCGCCCGGCCTTTGCGGGGGTCCGATGGATCCCTGCGGCGGTCTGTGGGGTGGATCCCAGTATGCCCTGTGCAACGACCCACCTCCACCTGGCCGATCGAGTACTCTCCGAGTGGCGCCGCCACCCGGACCGATCCCCCCTGCGCCTCACCCTCGGCGGGGTCAACGGGTCGGATCCCGTGCGTCTCGCCTTCCTGCACGGGTCGCTGGCGCCGGATATGGGCTTCGTGCCCGGAACCCACCGCCTGATCTCGGAGCTTGCGCACTATGTGACCCCGGTCACCCTGACCCGGGCCCTCCTCGTCGAAGCCCGCACACCCGAGGAAGTGGCCTTTGCATGGGGCTGGGCCTCGCACGTGCTCGGCGATGTGGTCCTCCACCCCCTGGTCGGCCGGGCGGTGGGCGAGCGGGTGCGTGGGGACCGGTCCGTGCGCATGGATGCGGCCGAGGACGTACAGACACACGTGAGCCTCGAGGTGGGGCTCGACATGACGCTTCTCGGGAAGAGCCCGATCTCGCCTCCCCCGGCGGACACCTTCTTCCACTCCCGGTCGATTGCCTTTCTGGGCCGTGCGCTCGAGGGCTGCTACGGGGTGGGGTGGGATGGGCCGATCCTCTTGCGGTCGCATCGGCGGGCGGTGGGCCTGACCCGGTGGTGGCCGCGAACGCTTGGAATCCTGGCGCGCGGGCGATGGGGCAGGGGACCCGGGCGATGGGGGTTGGGGCCGCCCCTCGAGACCGCGCGACGGCTGGTGAGCGCTGGGAGCCCCATCCGTGGCTTTCTGGGTCCGATCCAGCCTCAGCCCTGGGTGGTCTCCGAGGTCATGGAGCGGGCGCATGCCTTTCCTGACGACTTCCAGCGCTGGGTGGACGGAGGGCTCGCGGGGGTTCCCGACCTGAACCTGGAGACGGGGGAGGTGGCCGGGGCGGGACGCGGGCACCCGGCCTCCGACGAAGCCCTGAGGAAGCTCGATGCCCTGCGGGGTGAAGAAAGCGGGGCACTGGGCCCGTAAAGGAGGGGACCCCGAGTCCCATCCTCCTCCGCCGGCCACCTGGAGCACCCTCATGAACCCGCGTTTCATGCCTTTCCTGCTCTTCGTCCTCGTCTTCGTCTTCACCCTCGGCGCCTGCGGGGGAGATGACGCTGCCCGGGGAGGAGACCCCGTGGTCCGGGACTCCGCGGGAATCCAGATCATTGAGAACCCCGCGGGTGGGAGCTGGGCCGAGGCCGCTCGCTGGCGGCTCGACGAGGAGCTGCGGATCGGAGTCAGCTCGGGGGATCCCGAACTCCAGTTCGGAAGCATCGTGGGGCTCGACGCGGACTCCGAGGGTCGCATCGTGACGCTCGATGGTCAGGCGCGGAGGGTTCGAGTGTTTGGCGCCGATGGGACGCTCCTCGAGGCCTTCGGGCGCAGTGGGGGTGGGCCGGGCGAACTCTCGCAGGCCCTCCTTCCGGCACCGAGCGGACTCTTCGTCGACTCCGAGGGGCAGGTCGTGATCCCCGATCTCGGCAACCAGCGCCTCGCCCGCTTCGATCTGGGAGGCCAGGCGCTGGAGTCCCCGCCGATCGCGCTGGAGAGTGGGATCCCCATGATCTGGACGCGCTCCGAGGATCGGGCGCTCTATCAGCAGATTCGCCGGATGGACATGACGGGTGCGAACCCCCTCGAGGGGCTGACCGACGACATCGTCCGTCTGGACCAGGGCTCCGCCACCGGTGAGACCGTTCTGACCCTGCCGGCGGGGGAGTCCGTCTCGATGGGATCCCACGGCATGCCCGAGATCCGGATCTTCGCGCCGGAGCCGATCTGGACGGTGCTCGGAGACGGTCGGCTCGTGACAGGACTCTCCTCGGAGTACTCCTTGCTGATCCAGGACGCCTCGGGCGACCCGATGGCGATCGTGCGCCGCGATGCCCGTCGCCGGCCGGTGACCGAGGCGGACGAGCGAGCGCTGCGCGACGTGTTCCGGTCCGCCTGGGACGATCAGGGACAGGTGCCGCAGGAGATGGTGTCGATGCTCATGGAGGCCATCCAGTTCGACGAGCAGTGGCCGGCGCTGGCTCGCCTCATGGGCGGACCGGACGAAACCCTCTGGGTCCAGCGCGTCGAGCCCGAGGCTTCGATGGAGGATCTCACGGCCGAGGCCCTGCAGGCGGGGGACTTCGGGAGCCCGAGCTGGGATGTGTTCGATGCCGATGGGGTCTACCTGGGGGTCGTCGAGATGCCGGGCGGCTTCATGCCCTTCCGCTTTGTCGGCGATCACCTGTACGGGGTGCATAGGGACGATCTCGAGGTGCAGCGGGTGGTGCGGCTGGGGCTCGTGCGCGGGGGCGACTGACCGCAGGGCGGGGCTGGACGCTTGCCTCTGGTGCCGGGAGTGGCGAGAATAGTCGCCTTCGTAGCGCTGCACGCCGGGATGGCGGAATCGGTAGACGCGGAGGTCTCAAAAACCTCTGGGCGCAAGCCCGTGCGGGTTCGAGTC
>REBS01000149.1 GCA_007692605.1 Gemmatimonadales bacterium | reverse complement strand
GGCATGACACCAGGCACGCACACGCTCGACCCCCCCGCCTCTGCGTGAGTCGCGGCGACGAGATCCGAGACGGCGAACGGCTGCGGTGAATGATATATGGAGACTGAAAAAACGATGAGCCACCAGACTGGAAGGCGAAGTGCCCCTCGGGCGATCGAGGTCGAGCGTCAGGATCCGTCGCGAATCTTGTGGACGGTGATCCTCGCGGCCCTGGCACTCACCATGCTGGCCTTCCTCCCGACGCCGGCTCAGGGGCAGATCAGCTCCACGGGGATCAACCAGGCCGACACCCGCCCCAAGGTGTTCCTCGACTGTCAGGCACGCCGGAACTGTGACTCCACCCACTTCCGCACCGAGATCCAGTTCGTCGAGTGGGTCCGCGACCGTTCCGACGCCGATCTGCACGTGATCTTCACGGCGACGGGGGCCGGTGGCGGCGGCATGCAGTACACGCTCGACTTCATTGGACTCCGAGCGGTCGCGGGGATGGACGATCAGCTGACCTACACCTCGCTCGGTACCGATGTCGGCGCCGAGGTCATGGACGGTCTGACCCAGACCTTCCGGATGGGGCTGCTTCGGTACGCGGTGGAAATGGGCCAGGGGCGCAACTTCTCGGTGGAATTCCTGGGGGCTCGGGTGAATGACGAGATGGGCGGAGACATGGGCTCCTCTGCTTCCGGCGAGGCGTCCGCACCCTTCCGGGACCCTTGGAACTACTGGACCTTCCGGTTCGGCCTGTCGGGAAACATGGACATCCAGGAACGCCGCTCGGAGCAGCGGATCAACCCGTCGCTCTCGGCGAACCGGGTGACCGAGGCGTGGAAGGTGGACTTCTCGTTCTGGTCCAACTTCCGTCGCCAGACGATCGAACTCTCGGACGGGCGTGAGATTCGCAACGACCAGGACTCCTGGCGCGTCGGCGGGCTCCTCGTGAGGTCGATCTCCGACCACGTCTCGGTCGGAATCGACGCCGGGGCCTCGAACTCGATCAATCAGAACCGTCGGGCGCGTGTGAACGTCCAGCCGGCCGTGGAGTGGAACTACTATCCCTACATGCAGGCGAATCGACGGCAGTTCATCGCCCACTACGCAGCGGGTCTGGAGTACTCGAACTACTACGAGGAGACGGTCTTCGGCTCACTGACCGAAACGCTCCCCCAGCACCGCTTCGCCTTCCAGTACCGGGCCCGGGAGCAGTGGGGGAATGCCGGACTCGGCTTCGAGTCGTCGCAGTACCTGCACGACACGGACCTCTACTCGTACGGGCTGAGTGGGGATGTCAGCTACCGCATCAGCCGGGGCCTCGAGCTCAACGTGTCCGGAGATGCCTCGCGGGTGAACGACCAGATTCACGTGGCGGCTTCGAACTTCTCCGACGAGGACATCCTGCTTGGGCGGGTCAGTCTCCCGACCGGCTACCGGTACCAGGCCTCGGTCGGCTTCAACTATCGCTGGGGATCGTCGGTCACGAACGTGGTGAACAACCGGTTCCCCAGGTCGGTGCGGTAAGAGGGGAACGCAGCCAAGGAGAAGGTCCCCCCGGCGCCGGGAGCGCTACGACTCGCCTCGCCACCACCAGGGGTTCGCGTGAGCCCAGTCGAGGGTCGCCCGCAGTCCGTCGTCCAGGGATGTGTTCGCGGTCCAACCCAGGAGCTCGCGGGCCTTCTCCACACCGGGGACCCGCCGCGACACGTCTTCGTACCGATCCCCGAAGTGCTCCTCGGTCGAAAAGTTCTCCGGGGTGATCGAGACGTCCGCGAGCTCGATGATCCGGTTCACGACCTGGCGAATCTCGGTCTCGACGGGGTTCCCGAGATTGAAGGCCTGGCCCGTCGCTTCCGGGGTCGACCCCACCGCGATCGTCCCCTCGATGATGTCGTCGATGAATGTGAAGCATCGGGTCTGTCTGCCGCCGTCGTAGATCAGGGGCCGTTCCCCGCGAAGGACCTGCCGCACCGACTGGCTGACCACGAATTCGGGGTTCTGCCTGGGGCCATAGGCGTTGAAAAAGCGCACGATCGACGCGTCCATCCCGCGCCTGGCCATCGCGAAGATCATGTGCTCGGCAACGCCCTTCGCCGAGGCATAGCTCCATCGGTCGACCGACGGGCTTCCGAGGACGCGGTCGGAGTCTTCGGCCCAGGGAATCTCGGGGTTTCGGCCGAAGATCTCGCTCGTGCTCGTCACGACCAGGCGAGAGCCCGATCGGGTCACCGACTCGAGAACATTTCGGGTCCCTCCCACGATCACATCGACCACGGCAAGCGGGTCGGATACGTATCTCTGGACCCCGACCACGGAAGCCAGGTGATAGACGGTGTCCGGAACTCCGTCGAACGCGGCGCGCACGTCGTCGCTGCTTCGAATGTCCCCCTGCAGGTAGTGGATCTTCGAACGGACGGATTCCAGATGGTGGGCGTCCTCGGCGGGAGTCACGTCCAGTACGGTCACCTGGTGCCCCTCTCGTACCAGGCTGTCGACCAGGTGGCTTCCTACGAACCCGGCACCTCCCGTGACCAGAATTTTGCTCATCGGCCGATTCCGATGAAGCCGAGGCCCAGCTCACCCATCCGTTCGATGGCTTCATTCGAGAAATACATCCTGCCGTCCATGATCAGACTCCTGGGGGCCAGTGTGGCGAAGCGTTCGAGTGGGACGTGCCGGAACGCGTCATGTCCCGTGAAAAAGGCGATGCAGTCCGCTCCGCGGACCGCCTCCTCGATAGTTGTGCTCAGGGGAATGGAGCTGATCTGGCCAGCATCCCCGGGAGTCACAAGGGGATCATAGAGGGTCAACTCGGCGCACTCCCGCTCCAGTGCCTCGATCGCCGGCTGGGTCGGGCTGAACCGGCAGTCTCCCGTGTTGCTCTTGAATGCCAGCCCCAGGACGGCGACCCTGGAATCGCCGAGGCTCCTTCCGGAGGCCTGCAACCCCTGCCGAATCCGGTCCACGGCGTAAAGGGGCATGTCATCGTTCACCCGCCTTCCGGCGGCGGGCAGACGAAGTTCAAGTCCGGCATCCAGGGCCATTCGATGAACGAACCATGGGTCCTTGGTAAGGCAGGACCCTCCCACACCCATGCTGGGAGAGAGGATGTTTACGTGGTGTTGCCCCTTCGGGAGACTGTTTGCCGCGGCGATCACCTCGAGCACATCGACCCCCACCCGCTCGCTCAACCTCGCGAGTTCATTCGCCAGGGCGATGTTCAGGTCGATCCACTGGTTGTCCGCCAGCTTCACCATCTCGGCCGTGCGGGCACTACGCACCGCGATCGTTTCGATCCCGAGTGACTCCTCCCAGAAAGACCGTGCGGCGTCTCGACTGGTCGCATCGACTCCGCCGACCACCACCGGAATCGTGCGCAGCTCCTCGAGGGCGGACCCTTCGGCGAGACGCTCCGGACAGAATGCGAGCAGAAGTTCACGATCCTTCCTGCCTGCGCCCTCCCGCAGGATGGGGGCAAGGATCTCTTCCGTGGTTCCCGGGGGCGCCGTACTCTTGAGGATCACGAGTTGTCCATTGCTGAGGTGCGGCGCAAGCTCATGCGCTGCGGCGCGGATCTGCTGGGTATCGGGGGCGAAGTCGCGGTCGAGGGGGGTGCCCACGCACAGAAGCACCACCTCGGCCTCGCTCACCCGGGACATGTCCGTGGTTGCCTCCAGGATTCCTCGGTCGTGCGCCCGGGCCATGGCCTCCGCGAGGCCCGGTTCACTGAATGGGGCCTCACCCGCGTTGACCGTTGCGACGCGCCCGGCGTCCACGTCGATCCCGAGAACCGGGACACCCCGTTCGGTCAGGGCCGCTCCGAGGCACGCCCCGACATACCCGAAGCCGACGATGGCGACGCGTGGGGGTGCGGAAGGCGGCGGGGTCCGAGATTCATCCGACACCGGGGTCCTCCTCGGCCAGTCGCTCGAGGTAGGCACCGTACTGTGTGCGCTTCAATCCCGCTGCGAGGTCGGAAAGGGCCGCCGCGTCTATGAATCCCATGCGATAGGCGATCTCCTCGGGGCAGGCGACCTGCAGCCCCTGCCGCTCCTGCAGGACCGACACGAACTGCGACGCCTGGAGCAGAGACTGCGGGGTTCCCGTATCGAGCCACGAGATGCCGCGGCCCAGCACCTCCACCTCGAGCCGACCCTCGTTCAGGTAGGAGTCGAGGAGTGGGATGATCTCGAGCTCTCCGCGACTCGATCGGGACATCTGCCGAGCCCGGGCGGGAGCGTCTCCGTCGAGCATGTAGAGCCCGATCACCGCCCAGGGTGAATCGGGGTGTTCCGGCTTTTCCACGAGCTCGACCGGATGCCCCCCGGAGTCCAGCGACACCACCCCGAATGCCTCGGGGTTCCGGACCCGATAGGCGAAGATCTGTGCCCCCGGTCGGGGCACGGCGGCGCGCTCGAGCGCGTCTCTGAGGTGGGAACCATAGAGGACATTGTCGCCGAGCATCATCATCGACGGAGCCCCCGCAAGGAAGTCTTCGGCCACCAGGTAGGCCTCGGCCACCCCTCCGGGTCCGTGCTGAGTCAGATAGGTGAACTCCAGCCCCCACTTCGATCCGTCTCCCAGGAGCTGCTGGAACTGGGGCTGGTCCCGGGGGGTCGTGATCAGGGCGATGTCGCGCACACCGGACAACATCAGTACGCTGAGCGGATAGTAGATCATCGGCTTGTCATAAACGGGCAGGAGCTGCTTGCTGACCGGCACGGTCATGGGATGCAACCGAGTGCCCAGCCCCCCGGCCAGGATGATTCCCCTGCGGGCGGGAAGCGATATCACCTCTTCGACTTCAATCATGGTGCAGAAACGTTCTGAGGGTCGAGGCCACGCGGGTGATCTCCTCGTCGGTGAGCGAAGACGATGACGGAAGGCAGAGGCCTGTTTCGTAGAGCCGATCCGCGACGTCACCTCTTACCGACGTGAGACCCAGACGTTCATACACCGGCTGGCGATGCATCGGCTTCCACACGGGCCGGGTCTCGATGCCGTGCTCGTGAAGGTGCATACGAACCGCCTCCGGACCCCCACCGATCACCTCGGGAGAAAGGAGAACGCAGGTCAGCCATCGCGCGTGCATCGACCACGGCGCTTCGGGCTGGAAGGTGAGGCCCATCGTGTCCTCCAGGAGCGTGCGATATCGGTTGAACACGTTCCGTCGCTGCTCGACCCTGCGGTCGAGCACCCTCAGCTGCACGCGTCCGACCCCGGCCAGCAGATTGCTCATCCGGTAATTGTACCCGATCTCCTCGTGCTGATAGTGGGCGACCGGCTCCCGGGCCTGACGCGCCAGCTTCCGGGCGTGATCGATCAGCTCCGATCGGTCCGAGACCAGCATGCCTCCCATCGAGGTCGTGATCATCTTGCTCCCGTCGAAAGAGAAGATCCCGAGGTCACCGAGGGTGCCGGCGGCCTGCCGCGTTCCCTCGGGCGACCGATGCTCGGCACCCAGCGCCTCCGCCGCATCTTCGACGATCGGAACGCTCCAGCGTCGGCACGCCCTCAGGATCGGTGTCATGTCGGCCGGCTGGCCATAGATGTGCACGACCACCACGGCGGCGGGGAGTCTCCCTTCGCGTCCGCGCCGGTCCAGTTCCTCTTCGAGCAGCGCCGGCTCCATGTTCCACGAGCGCTCTTCGGCATCGACGAACACCGGGGTGGCACCCAGGTACAGGATCGGATTGACCGAGGCACAAAAGGTGAAGGTGCTCACCAGAACGTCATCACCGGGGCCCACGCCCAGCACCCGGAGCGCCAGGTGGATCGCTGCGGTTCCCGAGGTCGTGGCCAGCGCGCGGGATACCGAAAGTTTCTCGGCAAACTCCTCTTCGAATTGATCGACCTCGGGCCCCACCGAGGCGATCCAGTTGGTGGAGACCGCCCGCTCGAGCGCCTCGGTCTCATGACCGGTCAGATGAGGGACCGACAGGGGGATCAGAAGACGCGATGGCCCGGGGCCGGAAGACTCCGTCACCGCGAACGCTCACTTCCCTGGACCGGTTCGCTCTCGACGATGTCGCTCATCCGGGTGGTCATGGTCTCGACGATCCGAGGCCAGGTGAAGTGCTCCATCACCCGATCCCGGGCCGCCCGGCCCAGCCGTTCCGCACGGTCCGGATCCTCGAGCAGGAGGATGAGCGCCCGGGCCAGGGCGTAAGGGTCCTCGGGGGGAACGAGGACCCCAGTGGTGTCCGGCCGGATGATCTCAGGCACGGCCCACGCCCGGGGACCGATGCAGGGGAGCCCATGGAGCATGGCTTCCACGAACGCCGTGCCGAACGGCTCGAAGCGCGTGGGGAGGCAGAACACGTCGGCCTCTCGGTATGCCCGGTCCATGCGCTCCCGCCCGTCGGGGTCATCTCGGTCCAGATATCCCAGAAACTCGACCCCGGGCGCCCGGTGGTTTCGAGGGTCCGGGCCCACCATCACCATGCGAGCGTCGGGAAGCGACTGCCGAACGGCCTGAAAGGCCTCGAGCAGAACGTCTCCACCCTTTCGTTTGAAATCCCGGCCCACGAAGAGCACCGTCGGGGGGTCTTCGGGACGCCGGCGCTCCAGGCTCACCGGGGTGTCGAGTTCGATGTTCGGCCCGCAGTGCACGGTGCACAGGCGGTCGGGTGGGATCCCGAAATCTCGCACAAAGGAGTCACGGAGCTGATCACTCATGGTGAAGATCAACGCCGCATCGTCATAGACCGAGGCCTCGCGTGCCCGAATCTCGTCGATCTCGCGACCGGAGAGCGCGGCCGCCTCGGATACCCCCGAGTACGCTGCAGAGCGCGAGAGCTCGATGTTGGAGTCGCAGTAGAGAACGAGCGGGATGTCGCGCGGGGCTTCGATGCGGAAGGTGGCACCGACCTGAAGAATCAGGTCCACCTCGCCCGCATGCCGCGCTACATGGCGCGCCGCCTTTCGGGAGCGTGCGCTGAAGGCGGCGGCAGAGAGCCGGTGGCGCATCCTCCAGCGGTCCAATCGGGGCGAGAAGGCCCGGATTCCCGCAAGGATGCGATCCATTCCGTACAGGTCCGCATCTCCGGGAACGACCGAATGTCCGGCTCGCCGCAGATGCACGACCAGGCTCCGACTGATCCCCGACCAGGAGTCGTGGGTCTCGGCATCCCCCTCGCACAGGAAGAGAATCTTCAAGCCCGAGCTCACCCGGCCTGCGGGTTGGGCGCCTGCGGTGTGTTCGGCCCATCCGCGAGCTTTTCACGGACCGTTTCGAGCAGCTCCTCGGGGGTGAACGGCTTTTTCAGGAACGGGATGTCGGGGTCCCTGGCCGCAACCCCGGCGGCCAGTACGGGATCATCGCCGGTGAATCCCGAGGTGAGGATGACGGCCACTTCGGGGTGCTGTGCTCGCACGTCCTGCATCAGGCGGGTGCCCCACGAGTCGGGCAGCATGATATCGAGGACGAGCAGGTCGATGGGCCGCTCGGAAGCGCTCGACACCTGCAGCGCATCTTCGGCGGTCTCGGCCGTGAGACACGAGAACCCACCCCGCTTGAGGGTTCGTCGGATGAAGCCGAGCACCGTGGGGTCGTCTTCGACCACCAGGATGAGCGCCGTGGTTTTGGTTTCTTCCTCTTCGTTGGACATGGTGTCAGGTCCCTGTTCGAGTCGTCGTCAGCCTTCAGCGGGCGGAAGGAGGGGCACGGTCACATGGGTGGTCTGGTTGGTCAGGATCAGGGTGGGCGTGGGCTCGATCGTACCGATCGTGAGTGAGTCCGGATAGGTGAACGGGTCGAGGTCGACTTCATAGGCCCCGGTGGGCAGGCCGAAAATCTGAAACGTCCCGTCGCTGCCGGTGACCGCCTCGCCGATCGGCTGTCCCCCGATCTGAGCCGCCCGAGCCTGAACCGTCACGCCGGCAAGGGGGGTGTCCTGGAAGCGTACGGGCTCTCCTTCCTCGTCGTCTTCATCATCGGGCGCCGGAATGAACACCCGACCCGTCATCGTTCCCGTCGAAGAGATGTTGACGTCGCTCCCCGACCGTGTCCGCAACATCCAGCTGGTGCCTCCAGCCTGCGGAACCAGCAATCCGGTCAGCTGAACGGTGCCGCCCGCACGCGGGATCGGAAGATTCCCAGCGAGCAGGTGTCCCTGTGGGATCTGCACCATCAGCGTCCCCGATCCATCCGAGATCTGGACCGTGGCCACGCCTCCCTGAAACACGGTCTGCACGACTCCGGCCGTCTCGATTCGCACCAGGGCGGCATCGAGAGAGGCGCCGGCCTCCCGGGCCTCCCGGGTCGTGACCGGAACGGGAGTCACATCGGGATTCCGTCCGGGGATACGGGCACGCAGTCCCTCCCGAAGCACGACGCTCTCTCCGGTCCGATGGACGCGTCCCCGGACTCGAACCGAATCGCCGACCTCGATCGTCGGTCCCGTCGTGGCCTCCGCTCGGAGCCAGCCGGTCCCGTCCCACAGGTGAATCGCGCTGTTGGGAAGTGCGCCCGATCCGTTCAGCGCAACACCCTCGACGAACACCGGACGATCCTGACGCGACCCCCGCGCGGTGTCAATCTTGACGATCGGATAGCTCACGCCCAATCGCACGACCTCGGACTGACCGCGAATCAGGCGAAGGGGGTCGGGGGTCTGATGGCTAACGACCAGCGAGTCGCCCAACGGCTCCGGATCGAGAAGGAGTTCGATGACGCCCACCGGGACATCCGAGAACCGAACCTCGCCGACGGAATTCGTCGTGAGACGCTGGATCGTGTCGGCGGCGCCGGGGAATCGGAGCGCCACCCAGGCGTTCCCGATCGGGCTGTCTCCGCCGTCGAAGGTTCGACTTCGGTTCAGGTCCGCGAACACCTCGACATCGATGATGCCGCTACGGTCCGTGTCGATGAGCTGGCCCGGCCCCGAGCCCTCGCACCCGATCAGTACGCCGAGGATGATCAGGAGAGAGACAAGGAGCGTCCACCGAGTACGGAGGTCTGCGTGCAGGGTCGTCATCAGAAACGGTACTCCAGGCCGATGCGGATCGTGCGGCCCTCGAAGAGCCGGGCGATGGGCTCCCCGAAGGTCGGGTTGTCGCGGACGGGGAGGTCGACCCGGGCACCCTCTCCGGTACTCGGGTACCCGAGCTCACCGGCACCGTCGACCACAAAGAGCGCCGGGTCCCGCAGGGAGTCGCCACGGTCGAGAAGATTCAGGGCGTCCACCCGAAGTTCCACCTGTCCCGCGCCACCGGCGGGAATCTGAAACGCGATCCCCGCGTTCAGTTCGTGAAGCGTCTCTCCCCGGCAGCTGTTGCGTTCAAGCCGAGATGTCGACCCGAGAGTGGACGCGCAGCTCCAACCGTCTCCAGTCACCGGAATCGTGGCTCCATCGGGAAGGGAAATCGCCTCGAGTCGGGTCCACCCCGTCTCCCACGCCTGACCGAGCGCATCCCGTACTCCCGGAGTGAAGGGGAGTCCCGAGGCCATCCGGTAGCTCCATGCGACGCGGTCGAGCGGACCGATCCCCAGACCCAGCGTTCCCAGCAGGGTCAGCTCGTGCGGGCGATCGGTGTTCGAGCGCCCCTCGACCCATCCGGCTTCGAGTAGAGCGAAATCGGTCGACCCATCGAGTGGGATGGGGGATCCGGACAACCCGAAGGGCGCGTTGTCGCGAGTCCGTGCGAAGCGATAGTTCCCCTCGAGCAGAAGCTCGCCGGCTTCGAAGGTGCCCGCGAACTGTACCCCGGCGGTTTCGGACCACCCGGTGGACTCGAGGGCCCACACCTGGTCGAAGCCTCGGAACCGTCGGTCGGTGCCCGGTACGATTGCGATCAGTCCATCCGAGTTCGCAAGCACACCATGGTGCGAACGTCCGAACTGATCCCGAAACCCCTGCCCCGGAATCCGGTTGATGTCGCGCCGTCGAGGAAGAAAGTCCGCCCGATACCGGAAAGCCTCGACAGCCAGCCGAACCTCGGGGGTGATCTGGCCGAAGGCCCGCGCCGAGAGCGACTCGGTTCGCGGTGCACGGAACTCGGGCCCCAGCAGGGTGAGTCGGCGCCCCCTGAACTCGTCACCGGGAGCGGGGTCGCCGAGCGTGCGAACCGACTCCGACGGCTGGTCTCTGGGCTGGAAGATCGGTCCGAGCAGCCCCGGCTCGGCAGTTCCCGGGTGCAGGGCGGCGGCCAGGTTCAGACCCCAGCCGGGAAGGCCCTCGGGTTCCCAGCGTAGTTCCCCGGAAGGCGATACCTGGAAGAGTGAACCGTCGGGCACCGCATCGAAGATACCGGTCGCCGCTCCCCACGCCTCGTCGGGAGTGATCTCGTCGAAGGGGAGCACCTGCCAGTCGATCCGGCCCCCGGCAGTGAGCCGGAGAGCCGAGGTCACCCACCATCGCGCCTCGCTGAAGAGGCTGAGGGACTGTTGGTTGAGAGACAGATCCCGTCCGGCACCGACCGAGGTGTGCGTGAGTCCCCCGTTCCCGTCGGGCCCCGAGAGGAGCCGGGCCCGGCCCGGATCATCCGGACGCAGGTCCGACCAGCGCTCGATGGCGAGGGTCATGCCTCCGCGAAGGCGAAGGTTCTCGCCCGAATAGGTTCCAGCTGGTGCGAGCGTGACGCGCGTGAGGGTGAACTCGCCCTGCGAGTCTCGGAAGGGCCCGGTCGACAGACCCGGATCCAGCTGGCTGACCCACTCCCGGTCGCCCTGCCCCGAGAGTCCCGACCCGACGATTCGCTGGGAGCGATCCATGGCGACATCGAACTCGATCGCATGCCCGCCCTCCATGGCGGTCAGGAGACGGGACGCGAAGTGCAGGTCCGAACCGCTTGTCGAACTCCCGACACCCTCCGGAAGCACGGGCAGTACGAGTTCCGGGGCCTCGGGGAGCACGGTCGCGCTCGTGAAGAGGGTCCAGAACGCCATCTCGCCGATGGCCCAGTCGAGCCGGCTCGACCCCGAGAGCACGTCGCGCTCGCGATCACCGAGGGCGGCGCCCGGGAGCCCGCCACCCACCGCACCGACGCCCCGCAGGACTTCCGCCTCCAGAGACTCGGGAAGGAGCACCGATGGAAGGAGCTCCGATGCCCTTCGAACCTGGAATGCGCTGGTGACCCGAATGGTGTCGCCCTGCAGCGGCGCCGAGATATGCCCTTCGATCCAGGGCGCTCCCACTCCGGATTCCCGGGGGCCGACTGCGGGCTGAAGGTGTGCCCCGACCCGGAGCGACCCGCTGGTTTCCCCCTGCCCGCTGTTGGCGGACATGTGCATC
>REBS01000186.1 GCA_007692605.1 Gemmatimonadales bacterium | reverse complement strand
CCCCCCCCCCCCCCCCCCGGGGGCCCGAAAGGGCGCCCCGTCGGAGAAGGGCGGGCCGCCGCAAAATGGTGCCTCGCCCGCGGACCCCGGACCCTTCTCCGGGATCGGGGTCCGGATCGAAGACGACGTCCTGGTAACCGCCGACGGCCACGAGGTGCTCAGCGGCGACCTCCCGACGTAGGGGGGGCGAACGTAGTGCCGAGTCGTCCGTAGTGCAGGGTCGCCCGTAGTCCCGAGTCGCCTGAGGTGTCGGGCCGCCCGTAGTGCAGGGTCGCCCGTAGACCCGAGTCGCCAGAGGTGACGGGCCGCCCATGTCGCTCGTGGCACTCGACCCGGGCTGCCCTCGCCCGGAGCGGGGCTTTGGCCGGTTGTCGGGGCTGCCCCACCTCTTTCCGGTAATAATGACCGCAAACCGGACTTCGGTGCGATTTTCGGGGACGTTTGTCACATTTACGGCCATCGACCCGCTGCGAATCGGTGGCGCGGGGCCCGCCCCCGCCCCCCGGCAACCCTGCCCTTACGGGTTGAGCCAGTAGTTCAGCTTGACCATCAGGACGTTTTCGGGGCGCTCGCTGAACAGGTCGCCGAAGCCGTCACCCACCCCGACCGATCCGTCCACACCCCGGTGATCGCGGGCCTGTGACCAGACCACGAAGACCGTCGACCCCGGTCGGTATTCCCAGCGCAGGACGGCGTTCGAGCGAAACTGGGCGACGCTGAAGTCGGGGTTCCCCAGGGTTTCGGCCTGCCCGTCGCCCGTCACGTCCCCGACCATTCGGTCCTGCGCGTCGCGCGACGTCGCCACGGGGCGCACCCGGTCCTCGTAGCGCTCGGCCCGGGGGTCTCCCACGACCCTAAGCTCCGGGAAGTGGCCGCTCGAGTGGAAGGGCTGGCCGTAGAGTTGCAACGAGAGGGTGGGCGAGAGCGCCAGGTCCAGGCGGGCCGTCACCCCCGTGGTCGACTGCTCCAGTCGGCCGAACAGGTAGTGCGGATCGTCGTCTCCCCCCATCCGACCGAGCCACTGCCGGTCCTCGACGCGCCGGTTGTGAAAGGGGCTCAGGCGGACGGTCGTACGCCCGGAGGGACGCCACCGCACGTTGGTCGACACGTTCGCGTTCCACGAGTCGCTCTCGGGCCGCACTCCCCAGTTGAAGTTCGTGCCGGCCTGAACCGCCCGGCGGCTGTCGCTGTTCACACCCATCCAGCCATTGGCGGCCCCCTCGGTGCGCAGCATCGGCCCTCCGCGCAGAAGGGTGGCGGAGAGGGTCGACGCATTCACCGCCACACCACCGTAGGCGCTCCAGTTGTTGTTCAGGGTGAGCTGGCCATTCACGTTCCCGGCCAGGTCGGTGTGCTCACCTCCGGTGGTCCAGACCGACCAGAGGTTCGTGTTCAGACCCCAGTTCCGCAGGCGTTCGCCCGGCTGGGTCTGTCGGTAGCCCACGAAGCCCGCCTGGGCCACGTAATCGGTGCCGGTCATGAATCCCAGGTCGTTGACCTCGAAGCCCGGAGTGCGCAGCTGCGTGATGCCGCCGAAGATCCAGGGTCCTCCCCCCACCTTCATGACCTCCAGCGAGCCCGAGGCCCCGCTCAGACTCGTCCGGGTCTCGTCGAGGGTGACATGGTCGGCGTCGGGCCGCTGGAAGTAGCGGGCGGACGATCGCTGTGTCCGCAGGATCGACTCCTCGGAGCCCGCCACGTGGCTGCCCAGGAGCGAGCCGCGGATCTCGATCGTGTTGGAGCGGACGCGGTGACGAAAGTCGACCCCTCCGGTAAAGGCGCGGTCCCGCAGCCCCAGCTCCTCGGCCCCGCCTACATCGCGCACCGCGGCGGTGCCGATCACCCCGATCGCGCTCGAGCCTCCGTGAAAATCACGCTGGACCCGGGCCATCGAGTAGTTGGACAGCGGCTCGACCACCTGCGAGCCCCGGGTGCCGTCGGGGTGTGCGCTGCGGGCCTGCTCGCTCCCGGTGAGCGCGCTCAGCACCCCGACCGACCATCCGTCCTCGGTCTTTCCCGAGAGCTTTCCGGCCCCCAGGATCCGGGTCTGCCCGGGACGCTCGACCCAGGCGCCCTCAGGGGCATAGGCACCCTGCGGCGAGCGTCCGATCCGGCGCGAGTAGAAGAGGGTCTCGTTGCCCCCGTCGCCATCGCCGATCCCGATGCCGAAGCGGAAGATCCCGGCGCCCTCCAGGAAGAAGGGCCGCTGCTCGGGAAGGAAGGTCTCGAACGCCGTCAGGTTGACCCGGGCCGGATCGGCCTCGACCTGGCCGAAGTCGGGGTTCAGGGTCAGGTCCAGCGTCATGTTGTTGGTGATCCCGATCTTGAGGTCGGCCCCCGCCTCGATCCCGGTATCGGTACGGCTGAAGAAGGGGTTGGCGGGATCCCCCGGGGCGCGGGTTGCACGGCTGACGGTGTAGGGGAGCAGTTCGACCCGACGGCCGCCGGCCAGCGAGGTCAGCCCCCGAAGCTCGCCGGAGCGCGAGACGATCGCCTGCTCCTGGGGCGAGAGGGGGGCCCACGTCGAAATCTCGTTCCTGCGGGCGATCTCGCGAGCGAAGTTCAGTCCCCACGTCTGCTCCGCCGCGCTCGAGAAGCGGAGTTGCGAGAGCGGAATGCGGAACTCCGCGGTCCACCCCTCGTCGTCGATCCGCGTGGCCACGTCCCACACCGCGGTCCAGCCCGTGTCCTCGGCGGTGTCGTTGTAGCGGTAGAGGTCCATCTTGACCCCGAGTGGATTGACCGAGAACTGGAAGGCGGTGCGTCGGTCATGGTACGAATCGATGATCAGGTGCACCTGGTCGGAGTACGACCGCTCCCCCCGCCGGGTGAGCTGGGCCGCGATCAGTTCGGGGTTGCGGTCCCACGCCCGGATCGCCACGTAGAGGGCCTCGTCGTCGTAGAGGATGCGCGCCTCGGTCTCTTCCGATGCGGGTTCCCCGGGCGTGGGCTCGAACTGCGTGAAGTTGCGCGCCACCGGTGCGTGGGCCCAGGCCGGATCGCTCAGATCACCATCGATGGTCGGAGCCGCGCCCTGCACCCGGACCGCGGGAAGGGAGGGGGCCGTGCCCGACCGGAGCGAATCGGGGTCGCCGTTGTCCACGGGGCGTTCCTGACCATCAAGGGGCAGGGTGAGCAGCATCATGGCCACCGTCAGGACGAGGGCGTGGCCGCACAGCGAGAGTGCGGAGGTCGAGGAAGCGGCGTCGGGTGTCTGCATATCGGAGCGGATCATCATGGCCTCTCAGGTGTGAACCACGGCACGTGGTGTCGGATATGTCGGACCCTACGAGGCCGAAAGCGGATCGGTTTCAGACGCCGCCTGACCTGCTTCATGAAACGTCACCGGGGCGAAAGGGGTTTGCTCGACGAGATCACGGGGCGAGCGGGAAGCCACGACGCATCGACAACGCAGACGCAACGCATTCACGACGCATCCGTAAACGCAGTCGCAAGGGAGTCCAAATGGAGTCACCGACGATCGGCAGGGAGGCCTTTCGGGGCCACGGACTGGGCAACGACTATCTGGTCTTCGAGGCCCTCGAACCGGAGGCGCGCGAGCAGGGGATCCTCCTCACTCCGGCGAATGTCCGGGCGATCTGTCATCGGACGCGCGGGCTCGGATCCGACGGCATCATCGTGCTCCTCGACCCGGATCCGGACGATGGTGTCTTTCCGCTCAGGATGTTCAATCCGGACGGTTCCGAGTTCGAGCGCAGCGGCAACGGACTGCGGATCCTGGGGGCCTGCCTTCATCGGATGGGGCGTGTGGCCGAGGGGGACACCTTCCGCGTGCGCAGTGGGGGCTCCGAGATCGCGATGACCCTGCACTCGGTCTCGGAGTTCGGAATCCTGGACCTGTCGGTCGAGATGGGCACCGCCCGCACCGGGTTCGAGGCGCTCGGCCTGGACACCGGGGCGCTCGACGACGCCCGGCGGGCCGTCCACCCCGAGCTGGGCCCCCTCGACTTTCACCCGGTGTCGGTGGGCAACCCGCACGCCGTTCTCTTCACCCCCGACCTGTCCGATACGCACCGCGATGCGGTCGGGGCCTTCCTGGCCGTGCACCCCGCCTTTCCCGAGGGGACGAACGTGCAGCTCGCCCACCTCGAGGATTCCGGCCAGCTTCGGATCGCGATCTGGGAGCGGGGGGTGGGTGCCACCGAGGCCTCGGGGACCAGCTCCTGCGCCGCCGCGGTCGCCGCGGTCGACACCGGGAAGCTCCCCGCGGGCCGGATCGAGGTCACGATGGAGGGGGGGCTGCTCGCCGTGGAGGTCACCGCCGAGCTCGAGGTGACGCTGCGCGGCCCCGTGCAGGAGGTGGGCCGGGTCGAGATCGCCAAGGCCTTCGTGCGCTGGATGGCACAGGCCGGGTAGCCCAGTTGTCCGGATGGCGCAGGCCGGGTAGCCCAGTCGTCCGGATGGCGCAGGCCGAATAGTCCGCCCGTCCGGCGGGCTCGGACCGAACCGCTCGGACCGAACCGCTCGGACCGCCACCTCCGTCAGGTACGCACGCGCATCGTCAAGATGAGACCTGCGGCCAGGAAGAGCCCGTTGGGGAGCCAGGCGGCCACCATCGGGTCGATCGCCCCGGCGTAGCCGGCCGCCCCGAAAACGCGGAAGAGCACCAGGTAGAGGATCGTGGTGCCCAGCGAGACCCCGATCCCGAAGGCCGCACCCCCCCGTTTCGACGAGGTGGCGAGCGGGGCCCCGAACAGGATGATCACCAGCGTCGCGATCGGGATCGCGAGGCGCTGCTCCCGTTTCACCTCGATTCGACCCACGTCGCCCCCGGATCGACTCACCCGCTCCGAGAGCGCGGCCAGCTCGGCCCGGGTCATCTCGTCTTCGTCGAGCACGGTCTGCACGATCTGGCCGGGATCCTCCTGAAGCGATTCCCAGGCGAGGGTTTCGAAGCGTTCCAGGGTCTCGGAGCCGTCGGAGTGGAGCTCCCGCCGGTAGCCGTCCTGGAACACCCAGTGGGGCTCCAGGTCGCCCTCCTCGTTCCAGAGCCCCTCCTGCGCGGTGATATGGAGGGCCGGCTCGCCGTTCTCCCCCTGCTCGCGGACCAGGACCACTCCGTGCATCCGCCCATCGGCCACTCGAAGCGAGCGGGCCATCAGCGACTCCCCGCTGTCCGTCAGGTACACGAACTGGCTGCGCCATCCCTGCCGGCGCTCGCGATCCTCGCGCAGCTCGGCCGAGGCCTGATTGGCCCGGGGCACGATTTCGGCGATCGCCAGCCCCGCCCCGGTAAAGAGGATTCCCAGCACGTAGAGGGGCACGGTGAGCCGGTGGAAGGAGATGCCCCCGGCCTTGGCCGCCATCACCTCGCGGTGGACCGTCATCGGCTGGATCGTGAAGACCGTGGCCAGCAGTGCGGCGATCGGGAGCGACCAGAAGACGAACTGCGGGTACTGGTAGGCGTAGGAGAGAAGTACCTGCCCCAGGGGGAGCCCACGGTCCAGGTAGCGATCCAGGTTCTCGGTGGCGTCGCCCAGAATGAAGAGCAGGGGGGCGCCGAGCACGAAGAGAAGGAAGAGCTTCAGAAAGGTGCGGGCCACCAGGCGATCGAGAATGCGGATCATCGGCCGCCTCCGACTGCGGCACCCGGGGCCGACTCCACCGCCCCCCGGCGATTCAGCGGATCCCGGAGCCAGCCTCTGACCCCATCGAAGGCGCTGCTGCGATTCGCAGTTCCCCCGCGCCCCATCCGCCAGGCCATCCAGAGTCCCGGAGTGAATAGGATCAGGTTAGGAAGCCACATGGCGATCACCGGGTTCAGGTGTCCCCGCACGGCCAGCCGCTCCCCGCCGATGAGTCCGACCCAGTAGAGAAAGAAGATGCCCGCCGACATCGCGATCACCATGCCCACCCCTCCCTGGGGGAACCGCGCGGCGAAGGGGCCTCCGAGGAGGATGAAGATCAAACAGGCGAAGGCGATCGCGTACTTCTTGTGGATCTCGACCTGCCAGCGGTAGATCGAGAGCGCGTGGACGTTCCAGCGGTTCTCGGTGATCTGCAGGGTGCTGCGGGCTTCGGCGATCTCACCGTCCTGCACCGTGCCACCCGGCTCGACGACGGCGGGGGAGAGCAGTTCGGCCTCTTCGCCATCCCCCGTGTGGTCCAGCCCGAGGGCCGTCTCGACGGTCCGCCGCGAGATCTGCCGGCTCTCTTCACCGAGACTCCTGAGGTTCGCCATCCCCTCGGCGACGCGCTCCTCGAGCATCGGGATCGTCAGTTCGCGCGCCCCCCGTCCGCCCCCGGAGGTGCGGCGCTCCAGCTCCGTTCCCACCCCTCGAAACGGGATCACCTGGCGCTCGAAGTCCATCCGCTGAAATCCCCCGGGGCGCTCCTCGGTCGTCTCGAACACGGTCCCGTCGGCGAGGAGGACGTAGAGGTCCATCCGGTCTTCGGTGAAAGCCATTTCTCCGTGGTCCGCGACGATCACCCGGTTGTCACCGGGGCGGCTCATGTCGTAGATCGTCACATCGACCATGGTGTTGGTGGCCTGGTCGATGGAGCGGGCTTTCAGGAAGTAGCGGGTATTGTCGCCGGTGTGGACCTCGTTGATCACCTGCTCGCGCAGTTCGAGGGTCGGGCTCTTGCTTCCGACGTCACTCATGAGGGAACTTAGGCGGTGATTGGACTCGGGCAGTACCTGGGCATTGAAGTAGAACATCATGACCGTCAGCCCGACCCCGATCACGAGCATGGGGGCGAGCAGGCGCGTGGGCCGGATCCCGCCCGCGGCCATTGCGGTGATCTCGTTTTGAGCCGTCAACTCGGAAAAGGTGTAGAGAACCGCCACGAGCACGGCCATCGGAAAGGTGAGTGCGACGATATGGGGGAGCGACAGGAGCATGAACTCCCCGAAGACCTCGGGCCCCAGACCCTTTCCGACGAGGTCACTGAGTCGCTGGGCCACGGCATTCAGGAAGAGAAGCCCCGTGACCGCGATGAATGCGAAGAGGAAGGGCCCGATGTGGGCCTTGATCACGTAGCGGGTGAGAATCGTCATGCCGTCGGGGTTCGGTCGATTCGAGTCGGTGGGGGTCGTTTGATTCGTACGCGTTCGTTGCGCACGTACGGGGAGGAGCGACACACTCACTTCTCAAGCCGGAATCATACCCGGAACGCCTGACACGGGTCCTTCGAGTCCTTCAGCCCTGGAGCCGGACCGCGCATGCGAGTTCTGAAGCCCTTCCTCGCCGCCATCGTGGCGGGCGTCGCCCTGCTGGGGTGGGCGACCGAGGTTCGGGCTCAGGGGGCACCCGAGCGGGGGGTTGAGCGGGCGGCGTCGAGCGCGGACACGATCTCGGGCAGCGATACGCTCCGGCTCGCGGACTCCTTGTTCGTGGGCTCCGGATTCGCCGCTCCCCTTCCTGGCGTCTCCCGAGTTGCCGCTCGCGACACCCTTCCCTCGACCCGCCGATTCACGGCTCGCGACACCCTCCCTGCGCCCGGTCGGATCTCGCCTCTCGAGGACCTGGCGATCCGCCTTCGGGGCCGAGGCGAGTTCGGCGGCGACTGGAGCCGCTTCCGCCCCTGCGATGCCTCGTTCCAGCTCACCTGCAACCCCGGGCTGATCCCCCAGCTCCAGCCCGACTTCCAGTTCAGCCTCGAGGTGGGGGGCTCGGTGGCGGACCGCGTCTTCCTCGATGTGGACTACGATCAGACCCGCGAGTTCGGGGGCGCCAACCGGTTCCAGGCCTACTACGAAGGCCGCGAGGGGGAGACGATCCAGCGGGTGGAGCTGGGCGACATCACCTTCGCCCTGCCCGACACCCGGTTCCTGACGCGCGGGATCCCGGCCGGAAACTTCGGGCTCCTGGCGAGCGGCGAGGCGGGGGGCATGACCTTTCAGTCGGTGGTCGCCCAGCAGCAGGGCAGTCGCCAGCGCCGCGAGTTCCGGCTGGGCCGGGGCGACGAGGGAGTGATTCGCGAGGACACCCTGGTCGTCGACGACGCCGACTACGTGCGGGGGCAGTTCTTCTTCCTCCTCGACCCCCGCGAGTTCGGCGACTACCCGCACCTGGACATCCTGGGGCTGCGACCGGGAGACGCCCCCTCGCGGCTCGCTCCGGGGCCGGCTCCGATCCAGCTCTGGCGCATGGAGCGCGAGCCGGTCGTGCGCCAGCAGGTCCAGGGCTACATCCGGGCCGACGCCGAGGTGGGAGGGGTGACCGAGCCCGTGGTGCGTGAATCCGGCTGGTTCCGGCACCTGCGCCCCGGCACCGACTACTACGTGCACCCCTCGGGGCTTTGGGTCGCGCTGCGCGTGCCCCTGGGCCCGAACGAGGCGCTCGGGGTCACCTACATCACCATGCAGGGCGACACGATCGGCGACTACAACCCCGAGCGGATCCAGAACGAGGGGGGCGTCCCCCGGCTCGGCCTCCTCAGGCCCACCGAGTCGCGGCACCAGCCCGACCGTGCGGGGTGGGAGCTCGAGATGCGCCAGGTCTACCGGCTTTCGGGCTCCGACGAGGTCGACCTCGAGACCCTCGACCTGTCGATCTCGCTCGGCGAGGAGAGCGCCGGCCGCACCTTCGTCAACCGCTCCGGTGCCGAGCGCCTCTCCCTGCTCCGGCTCTTCGGACTCGACGAGTCCGCGCCCTTCGAGGGGGTGGATCGCAGCGCCCTCTTCCAGCCCGCGTCGCAGACCTTCGGCGAGACCGGGCTGAGCGGGACCTTCCTCGTCTTTCCGACCCTGCGGCCCTTCCTGGAGCCACCCCCGATTCCTTCGGAGGGGCTCTCGGCCGATCAGACCCGTGCGCTTCTCGGGGAGGACGGAAATCGGCGCATCTACCGCTCCGCGGACCCCTTCGAGCGGCGGTCCGGAGGGCTCTATCGGCTGAACGTCGAGCTGAGCTCCCAGAGCTCCGGCGTCGCCTCGACCTTCTCGCTCGGGGCCTTCGGCATCCGCGAGGGGAGCGAGCGGCTGTACCTGGGCGATCGGCTCCTGCGCCCGGGCACCGACTACCTGCTCGACCCCGAAGTCGGGGTCGTGACCCTGCTGCAGCCCGACTTCCTGCTGGCCCGCAGTTCGTCCGACCGACTCCAGATCAGCTGGGAGCAGTTGAGCCTCTTCCGGCCACGCCCGACCACCCTGGTCGGGGGGAGCGCCGCGGTGCCCGTGGCCGAGGCGGGGCAGCTGACCTTCCTGGGGCTCTACCAGGCCGAGCGCGAGATCCTGAACCGACCCCGCTTCGGGTCCGAGCCCGTCGCTGCGGGGATGGTCGGAGTCGGCACGCAGCTCGAGTGGGGCCTGCCGGGAGTCGAGACCTTCCTGGCCCGGTACCTGGGCGGCGACCCCGAGGAGCCGGGTGGCGACGCGAGCCTCCGGGTCGAGGGGGAGTTCGCGGTGTCGCTGCCCAACCCCAACGTGTCGGGCGCGGCGTACCTCGACGACTTCGACTCCGGCGACGAGCGCACGGTCTCGCTCCTGTCGACCGGATGGCACCTGGGGAGTCGGCCCGCGGATCGGACGGGGGCCACGCAACGCCTCCCTGAAACGCTCGACGTGAGTTCGGCCACCTCACTCGTCTGGCAGCACACCTGGGTCGAGACGAGTCCGCTCGGGGACTCGATCGGGGTCTTCGAAGGGCTCTTCCCCCGCTCCGACATCGACCAGCAGATCAACATTGCCGGAAGCCAGACGCGGGAACCCGGCCTGCATCTCACCTTCGGAGGGCCTCCGGGAACCACCTTCCGGGAGCCACGCTGGCGCTCGATCACCACCCTGATCTCGAGCACGGGTGCCGATTTGACGCAGACGGAGTTCCTGGACTTCTACGTGGCCGACGGGGATTCGGCGACCCTGGTCCTCGACCTGGGGATGGTGAGCGAGGACGGGTACTTCATCGACGCCGGGGGACGGACCACGGGGATCCATCCGGAGACGGGGCGCCCGTGGGGGCAGGGGGTGCTCGACCAGGAGGCCGATCCGCTGCGGGGCGAGATCTGGAACCGGGAGCTGGACCGGATCGGAATGTGGCCCGAGGAGTGCCTGGCGGAGCCCGGGCGTGTCTATCCGCGCGGAGATGCCACCGCGAACTGCCTGCGGGGCAACGGGCGGCGCGACACCGAGGACCTGAACGGCAACGGGGTGCTGGACACCGAGGAGCGCTACGCCCGCTACGTGGTGCGCCTGGATGGGAGTTCGCCGTATCTCGTGCGGGATCGGCAGCAGACGGGCACGGGCTTTCGACTCTACCGGATCCCCCTGCGAGGCCCCCTGACTGTCTACCCCTCGGGCGAGCTCACCCAGGCGGACTGGCGCTCGGTCCAGTTCATGCGCATGACGGTGACCGGCACCCGTTCGTCGCGCATGACGCTGGCGCGGATGCGGCTCGTGGGGTCGCGCTGGGTGAAGCGGAGCGTCGAAGGGATCCTGCGTGGAGTCGGAGGCGACACCCTCGCGATCGGGGGAAGCTTCGAGGTCACACCCGTGGGCGTGCTCACCGAGGGGGCCGCGTACCAGGCGCCTCCCGGGGTGCTCGAGCGGCTCGACGACCCGACCTCGGCGGTGGCCGGGCGGGGGGTCGAGTTCTCGGAGCGCTCCCTCGCCCTGCGCTTCGAGGATCTGGGGGTCGGGGATCGGGTCGAGGTATACTCGCGCTTTCTTCAGCGCCCGCGGGACTTTCTCTCCTATGGGCACCTTCGGCTCTGGACCGCCACCCGTCGGGGGGACTGGACGGGGGGAGACGCGCCCGACGTCTTCCTGAAGGTGGGCAGCGATCCCGACAACTTCTACCTGTGGAGGTCTTCCCTGGCTCCCGAACGGGATCCGGGGGGCGTCACCCCCGAGGACTGGGTGCCCGAGGCGGTGATCGACTTCGACACCTGGATCACGCTCAGGCGGCGGGCCGAGGAGCGGCTGATCCGCGAGGGCGGGCTGGCGCGGGACGGCCCGATCGTGGAGTGGAACGCCGATTCGACCCATGCGGTGGTGCTCGAGGATCGGGCGCGGGCGCCGAACCTCGCGGCGGTGCGCGAGATCTCGCTCGGGGTGTGGAATCGGACCGGAGCGCCGGTACGCGGCGAGGCGTGGGTGAACGAGCTGCGCCTGGGCGGGGGGGTGCGGACCGCGGGTACGGCGCGCTACCTGACGATGGAGTTCGACGGGGGTGATCTGCTGCAGGCGCGAATCGGCTACGAGGGGACCTCGCCCTGGTTCCAGAACATGGAGACGCGCCCCGACTACCGGGAAGAGAATGCCCTGAACCTGTCGGGGTCGGTCCAGCTCGGCGGGGCGCTGCCCGAGGAGTGGGGGGTCGACCTGCCCCTGACGGTGTCGCATCACCGGTCGGGCTCGGACCCCCTCTTCCTGCAGGGGACCGATCTCGAGGCGGGGCGGCTCGTGGGACTGCGCACGGGGGCAGCTCGGGATACCCGCGCGTCGCTCACCCTGCGCACCGACGCCACCACGGGGCTCGCGACGCTCGATCGGGCCCTGGCCGGACTCGAGGGGCGGCTCGCCCTGAGTCGATCGTACGGGCGAACGCTGAGC
>REBS01000081.1 GCA_007692605.1 Gemmatimonadales bacterium | reverse complement strand
GTCGTCACCATCAGCCCCTCCGTCGGGGGCGCAGGCGACCCCCGGCGCGGGGGCGGCGAGAGCCAGGCCGCCGACCATGAAGCGCAGTGGCTGCCGCGCCATCGACTGAAGCCGGACGCAGGTCGAGCCCCGGGAGAGGGGCACCGGACGTGAATGCGATACGCACGAACTGGAATACATCTCGCTCATGCCTCTGCTGGTTCGAGATGGGGTCGGCGGTGAGGCGCCCTCAGGATGTGGAGTATGCCTCCGTGCTATGGGGAATCGGGTCGGCAGGTTCCGACCCCCATCGGATCCGGCGAGCCACCGGCCCCCGATCTTCTCCCACCATTCGGGGTTTCCATATTCAAGACTGCGCAGGATGCGGGATCTGCATGACGTACGCTGCGCACGGGTCGGGCGCGTTCACGCCGGGACCCGAGTGTCGTGAGCATCACTGAACTGAAGGCAGGTGACGCATGTCCGTCTTTCTCTCTCTCCTGATCGCGGCAGTCCTCGGTGCTCTTCTCGGCCTCGAGCGGGAGAGCGCCGGGAAGGCGGCCGGACTCCGCACCCATCTGCTGGTCGGCCTGGGCGCTGCCCTCGCCACGCAGCTCTCCCAGCAGGTTTCCGGGTTCGGAACCATCGACTTCGCCGACCCCGGCCGGATCGCCGCCCAGGTCGTGAGCGGGATCGGCTTCATCGGTGCCGGGGTGATCCTGCAGGCCCGTGGGTCGGTCCAGGGGCTCACCACCGCGGCGACCCTCTGGGTGGCCGCAATGATCGGAATGGCCGCCGGGGTCGAAGCCTATGCGCAGGCGGCCTTCGTCACCCTGATCGCCCTCGTGGCCCTGCGGAGCCTGCACTACCTCGACGCCTTCTTCCGGCGGCAGCCCCACTGGCATCATATCGAGGTCATCTGGACGGGGAGTGCCGGTAATGTCGACGACATCCTCCAAACGATCACATCCGAAGGGTTCCCCCACCATTCACTCGAGGAGGCCTTCGTCGAGGGAGAGGAGTCCGGGTGCAGTCTGAAGCTGCGTGCGCGAAAGGAGGACATCCCCCGCGTGGTCTTCGCACTCGGTCGCTCCGCGGACATCAAGGAGGTCCGAACGCTCTGATCCGCTGGTCGCCCGTAGATCAGCCGCCGTCCCCCTCGTCCTCGGGCTCCTCGGGGAGCACCGGCCGAACCCGGTAGAGCGTCCGCGCCACCGCATCCTCGAAGGCCTCGGCCTGGCGCTCCACCCGGGGCGCCCCCGTGTTCAGGTAGCGCAACAGGGCCGAAGTATGGGCGATCCCGGCCGTATTCACCAGCCGCAACCAGTCGCCCCGAGCCGTCTCGTCGGGCGCCTCGGTGGTGGCCGAGAAGGTCAGGATCCGCGGGTTCGTCGGGCCCGATCCCGAGGCCGACCGCCCGGTCAGCGACATGTAGGTGAGCATCCCTTCGTGGAAGTGCTCCCGGAAGCCGTCGACATCCTGGCGGCCGTACTTTCGATACCGCTCGTACTGCCGCTCGCTCATCGCCTGCACCTCGGGCTCCCCGGTGATCGCCGCCGCAAGCGAGTCGAGGATGGCGAACTGGGCCTCCTTGATTTCCGGATGGTCCGGATCATCCACATAGGAGTAGCCCGGAATGAACCACCCTCTCGGCGCCCACCAGGTGCGCTGCGTCACCGTCCGCCCCCTCACCCACGCGGCGTATCCCGAGAAGTGCTGCACCCACTCGTGCGACGGGTACCCATGCAGGTTGATGAAGATGTCGGGCAGCCAGGTCGCCTGCATCGCCGGCCGCACATTGGCCTCGGGGTAGATCGGATCCGCGCTCCCCGCCCCGGTCGTCACATCGACCCCGAGCGCCCCCAGGTAGCCGGCGTGCAGGGTGAAGTCGGGGTTCACCTGCTGCATCTCGTACGCGAGCTGCGCGCCATCGGCGTTCGTGATCGGGTGCAGCACCACATTCACCCGCTTCAGCATCTCGCGGTACTCGGGATCGCGCACCAGCGTCTCCCCCAGCCGCAGCAGGTGACTCGTGCTCGACACCTCGTTCGCGTGCTGCCGCCCCGAGAGCATCAGCGTCGGCCGCAGCGCGGTGAGCTTGAGCTCGGACCGCCACGGCCCCTCGACCGGGGGAAGGAAGTCCGCCGCGAACATGTCCCGGCCCAGGTACGACCTCCCCACGTGGTACACCGACACCTCGTCCCACAGCGCCAGCCGCGCCATGATCGAGTCGCTCTCGGCCGGCGACATCGGGGTCTCCCACTGCACCATCGAGTTTCCTTCGGAGAGGGATTCGCCGGCCCCGAGATCCCCCGGGCGATCCACCCCCGCGGCGTACAATACGGGACGCTGCGTGGGAGTCGGGTTCGCGCTCACGGGGAGGGTGACGAAGCGGGTGAACTCCCGGTCCCGCGAGCCGTCTGCATCGGACCCGGCATCCGCGCCGGCAGCATCCTCGTCCGGATCCTCCCCGCTCTCGTCCCCGTTGCCGGACTCCTCGTCTTCGGCCTCCTCGTCGACCTCGACACGGAAGCGGAAGGCGAGCTCCTCGACCCCCTCGAAGGCCAGCGCGCTTTCGAGCACCCCCGCCCCGTGGAGCCCCCGGACCGCCTCGACCATTCCCTCGAGCAGCTCGACCGAAAGGAAGCTGCGGTCGATCGCGGCCTCGGTGGAGCGGGTCCGGTACTCGGGGTAACGATCGATCGAATCGGCGGCCATGACCTCGAAGAGCGCACGGTGGACCGGACGCTCCGCAGCGGCCGCGATCCCCACGCCCGCACCCGGCGAGCCAGCGATCACCGACAGCCCCCGCAACTTCGGCGGATCGGTCGGGAGCGCGTTTCGAAGCGAGTAGCGCCAGCGCCCCCACTCCCCGTCGGCGGTGCGGGCTCGGAGCACCAGCTCGGGCGCCGACTGTGAACGCCCCGTGAGCGTGAATCGCGCCAGGCCGGGCTCTCCGGCCCCGGTCGGATCGATGTGCGGCAGAATCCGCCCGGGGTAGTTGAGTCCCCCCACCCCGTAGTGATTGCCCAGGTGACTGAAGTAGGCGATCGAGGTGAAATACAGGTCGTTGTGCAGCGATTCCAGCGACGAGATCACCTCTTCGTCGATCCCGATCCGATGATTCGGCTCGCTCAACCGCGCCTCGATCACGAGCTCATCGAAGAAGGGGGCCGTGGCCGGGGTGATCGCCCCTTCATGGAGGTCCATCAGGTAGTCCCGGATCCGGGGCTGGATGTCGCCCTGCCAGTGGTCCCAGAAGCGCTCCAGGTCGGTCGCCACGCGCTGGTCGAGGATCACCTCGTCGCCGAGCTCGGCCCGAAGCCACCCCGTGCTCACCCGCACCCTCTCGTAGTCGTCGTGGAGCCCGAAGTAGGGACGGATGTCGTAGCGCGGGGTGAAGGACTCCTCGAGGATCACCGAGCCACCGGTGTCGAGGGCGCGAACGTGGTAGATCGGGTCGGATGCGCCGGTGGCGTGAAAGACCACCTGCGAGTCGGAGATGCCCAGCTCCCGGGCCAGGACGGCGTCGATCGGAAAGAGCTCCTGGAGCCAGCGCGTCGGCGAGCCGACGACCTGCCAGGGGAGCTCGTCGGAGTCCTGCAGGTGGTGATACCGGATCTCGATCCGCTCGACCGCGGTGTCGCGGAGCCGCGGGAGGACATGGTCCTCGATCCAGCTGAACCCCTGCTTGTAGGCGTTCGTGACCCGCACCTCGAGCCGGTCGGGGGCGACGCCCCGCGCCTCGAGCTCGGTGCGCAGCTCGGCGGCGAGCGATTCGCGGATCTCGGGGGGCTCGCTCACCCGCACGTCCACGCGAAGGGAGGAGTCCGTGGCCGACACCCGAGGGTACAGCTCGGTCTCGAGCCGGGCGCGCAACTCGTCGACCTCCCAGGGGATTTCGAAGCGCTCGTCGAAGACCGGCTCGCCGGCCCCGAACCCCGAGGGATGCAGCGCCACCTGGAGCTCCGTCTCGGGAAACCGGTCGGCCAGTCGCTCGCGCAGATGGGCGTTCAGGTAGCCCTCGAGCCCCTCGGGCACCGTGTCGAGCGCGAGTTCGATCTCGAGGCGCTCCACCCGCCGGCGGTCCTCGGGGAGCGCCTCCGGGTCTCCGACCTCGGGGGGCCAGGAAGCGTCGGAAGGGGGAATCTGCGGACGATCGCCCTCTTCGAGCCGGGTGATCCACTGCTCGAGCTTGGCCAGGGCCAGCGCACTGGTGCCGGCCACGTCGCGGGCCTGGAAGAAGCGGCGGAGCTCGGTCTCGAACTCGGCCAGCCCGAACTGCCCCTTCTCGTAGCGGTTCAGGTAGGGGAGACGGCCGGCCGCCAGGGCCGCCGCCACCTCGAGACCGGCGGGATCGCTCCCACTCACGACCAGAGCGTGCTTATCGTCGAGCGCACGTGCCACGAACTCCACGAAGCCCTCGCCGGGTGCCC
Source organism: Gemmatimonadales bacterium (assembly GCA_007692605.1). Classification (GTDB taxonomy): domain Bacteria; phylum Gemmatimonadota; class Gemmatimonadetes; order Longimicrobiales; family Gaopeijiaceae; genus SLBA01. Next base: position 79,433 of record REBS01000081.1, on the reverse strand, counting down.
CGGTGGGTACGCCCAGCCGGCCCTCCTCGATGAGGCGCCCGGTACGGTAGTGGTCGACCCCGAAGAGGATCGGGAAGCCGTCGGCCTCGGGTCGGTCCTCTTCTCCGGCGACCCGGGCGAAGGGGAGCCGGATGCCCGCGGTCTCGAGCCCGATCCGGTTGGCGAGTGCCACCGCCCCCGCCGCGGCCTCGGTACCGGCGATCGAGAGGATCGCCTCGGTCCGATCGGGGACCAGGTCCTGCCGGGTGTCGCGAAAGATGCCGCCCGTCGTGAAGAGCTCCGAGAGGGTGAAGTCGGAGACGTCGCGGGGCTGCCAGGCCGACGCGCTCGGGGCACTCCACCTTCGCTCGGGCAGTACCCGATGGGTCGTCTCGGTGCCGTCGGGAGCCACGACGGTCAGGTCCAGGCGCTGCAGCCCGGCGGGCAGGAGATCCGAGGGTTCCAAGTCGTCGTCGGTGCCCTCACCCCGCACACGGGTGTTGAGCCGACGGGCCTCCTCAGGGCTCTCACCCCGGGCCGTGGCCGCCAGGCGCAGGATCCCGTCGCGACCCTGCCCGACCACGAGGCGGTCGAGGGTGAGGGTGAAGGCGGCCGGGACCTCGGGCGCCTCGGTGTCGTCGACGGTCTCGGCGAGGGTGGTCGCGAGCTCGTCGGCCCACGCCTCGAGCGAGGGACCGTCGGGCTGCCAGACGGCCGGATAGCGACCCGCCAGATAGGCCGCGGCGGCCAGAAGGCCCGTGGCGTCGCCCCCGTCCACCCAGACCCCCCCGGCCGGCAGGACCGCCGATGTCGGAAGTCGCCAGATAGCGCCTTCTCCCGGAGCGAGTCCCCGCAGCGCCTCGTCGGGATCGATGCCCAGGGTGGCAAGGAGCGACCCGTCGGTCCCCACCACGATCAGGGGCGCCCTGGCGGGCGAGGCTTCGGAGGGAGCCGTCGCCCCCGGCTCCAGGAGCTCGAGATGCGAGGCGTAGCTCTCGAAGCCCAGCCGGGCCGAGAGATTGGCCGCAGCCGCGAGTCCCGCCTGCCCACTGCCCGGCGCCAGGTGGATGCGGCCCGGGATGCGGTCGATGTGCCCGTCTCCGTTCGAGTCCTCGACCAGGAATCCCGGGGCGTACAGACCGCGCAGATCCTCGGCCCGGTCGGCCCCCGACTGGACCGGGGGCTGGGCGGGGGTCTGGGCCGAGAGCTTCACCGAGGCCGGCATGAGGGCGATGAGGAGCACGGTGAGGGCAGCCCCCACATGCGTCCGGATTCCGGGAGCGGCGAAGGACCGGAGCGCGGGGCGGAGATTGAGCGGAAATCGGGGCATGCGGGTTTCGGGTTCGGGACGGGAAGACATGGTGGATCCATGAACCGTGGCGAATCGATGCGCCACGGCGGGTCGGTGGGTCACGGCAGATCGGCGTCACAATAGCCGGGGCCGGCCGCGTCCGTCCAGAACACCGGCCTGGAACTCCGGCTTGGCATTGCGGCGTGGAACTCCGCCGGGGGCCGGGCGGGGCCGCCCCGGGTCACCCCGGCGGCCGTAGAATCAACTCGCGCTCGACGGCGGCCTCGACACTCTCCGGGGAATATAGGAGTGGAAAGAACTCCCCTTCGGCCCACAGGGGCAGGAGGTTGCCGTAGTAGGGGCTCAGTGGCTGCATCGACTGGCCGGGAGTGCTCGTGGCCCGAGAGCGATCCAGATCGGAAAAGTCGATGATCTGCCGGAAGGTGGCCCCGGTGGCCGCCAGCGTCCCCCCTCCACCCGACCGCTCCACCGCCGGAAGGTCGAAGGCACTCACCAGGCGGTGGGGGAACTCGCTTCGATGGATGCGGCCCCAGCGCCAGTCGTCGGGGTCGTCCCCCAGCCGACCGGTCAGCTCCTCGACGGCATCGAGCAGCGCCTGGCTGACCAGCTCCTGGCGCGACTCGTTCAGAGGCGTCTCGGCGCCGGACCCGGCCTCCCGGGCGCCGTCGTCCGGCGCGGACCCCCGGACTTCGCCGTCCAGGTGCCGGCGAAAGGCGTTGTGCAGGGCCGCCGCCCGGCTGTCGCGATCGTAGGTGCCGTCCCACTCCGCGAGTTCGGCCCGGGCCCACTCCGCGTCCGGATCCTCCGCCGTCCAACCCACCAGGAGGGGGCGGTCGTCGGTCGACCACCACGGATGGACCGCGTCGAGGACCATGCCCTCGAAGTCCTCGGCCGAGAGCTGACCGGGGGCGATGTCCGAAAAAATCTCCTGGAGCCGGTCCCAGCGACCGAAGGGTCCGGGCCGAAACATCACGGGCGGGTAGTATCCCTCGGGCTGGACATCGTGGTTCGCCGTCCCGACCCAGCCGCGGTCCGGATTGAACTCCTGGGGCAGCTCGGTGTGGGTTCGAAACCCGTCCCAGCCGTACTCGCCCGTTCCCGGCACCGGAAGTCGACCGTACCAGCCGCCGGTCCGCCGGGGCGTGAGCGCCGCGGCCAGCCAGGAGATATTCCCGTCGACGTCGCCGCACACCATGTTCTCGGACGGGGCGTGATAGTAGGCGAGCGCGTCCATGAACTCCCGGCAGTCGTCGACCTCGGCGAGTCTCAGGGCACCCAGGTATCCCCCGGTTCCGGGCTCGTTCGCGGTGGACCGCACCGCGTAAGCCACGTGGTTGGTCGAATCCACGTGAAAAACCGGTCCATGCCGGCTGAACCGGTGCTCCACCACGAGCGGCTCCTCATCCCGCACCGGAATCGTGTCGACGACCACCTCGAGCGGATACCACTCGCCCCGCCAGAGTGCCTCGTCGGGATTCTCGGGGTTCAGGGTCTCGACGAAGACGTCGGCCTGGTCGGTGCCCACGATCGTCAGGCCCCACGCCACCCGGCCGTTGTGGCCGATCGCGACGCCTGGAATCGCCGGCTCGGTCGCTCCGATCACGTTGTATCCCGGGGCGTTCAGGTGCACCAGGTAGCGAAGCGAGGGGTTGGTGACCCCCCGGTGGGGGTCGTTGGCCAGAAGGACCTCCCCGTTCAACGTCAGTCGGGGGCTCACCGCCCAGTTGTTGCTTCCCGGAGAGGTCTCCCGGGCCCCGAGATTCGCCGAAGCCACCGCACCCTCCCACTCCTCGTAGCGAGGAAGGAGGGGTGGGCGGGGCATGGAGCCCTGGAAGTGGCCCAGGGCGTCGCGGGCCTCGTCGGGAATGATCGACACGTCCAGCCCATCGGGAAGTTCGAGATCGATCCAGTTCGCGTGACGCGGCGCCTCGCTCCGGTTGACCGCGTCGAGTCCGACTTCGGCGATCCGCCGGGCCAGCGCCAGTTCCGCTCGTGCGTTGGCCAGGGGAAGCGCGGTCGCCACCCGTCCGGTCGAGGCCTCGGGGGTCCATCGAAGGGGCTTGAGCCCGGTGAGCCGATATTCGACCGGAAGGTCCTCTCCGATCTGATCGATGTAGGCATTCACCCCGTCCGAAAAGGCCTGGAAGATCATCTCGCCCTCGGGGTGATACGTACGGAACTCCTCGTCGAGGGGACCCCGGTACATGATGAGCCGGGCCAGCCGATCGTGGTTCACGGCGCCGGGCCCCAGAATCTCGGCCAGGCGCCCCTCGTTCACGCGGCGCCACATGTCGATCTGCCAGAGCCGGTCCTGCGCCTGTACGAAGCCCTGCGCGAAGAAGAGGTCTTCGAGGCTTTCGGCGTAGATGTGGGGGATGCCCCATTCGTCCCGCACCACCCGGACCTCACCCTGCAGACCGGCGACATCCATCGTGCCTTCGATCTGCGCCAGCGAGGCGCGCGCCAGTGCCTCGAAGGTCTCGGGTTCGTCCGGGGCCGGCTCGCAGGCGGCAGCGAGGAGGAGTACGAGTACGAAGATCGGGGGGAATCGTCGAGCCTGGGTCGCTCGATCGGGCTCAGTCATGGCTCGATCGGACCGTGTCGTGGCCGGAAACCGGTTCATGCGATGCGCTCCGGGTGGGCGTCGAGACAATGGGGCGGATCTTCGGACCATACGCTCCGGATCGGAGTGGCGCCAGCGCTGGGATCACGGTGGGGAACCGGGTCCCCCGTGCTATTGCATGGCCGCCCGATCGCGCTTCTATTCTCAGAATTGGGACGCGAGGGTCGTCAAAGGGCTGCGAGCCCCCTCGACGAGGCTGGACACCGGGCTCGCCGGAGAGATGAAGTGACCCGCTTTCGTGCCTTCGTGATCGATATCCACCGCCGCTCCCTCTGGCAGGTCCTGGCGGTGTATCTGGCCTCTGCATGGTTCGTGCTCCAGGTCTCGGAGCACGTGGTGGAGCGATTTCTCCTGCCCGAGTGGGTGTACGGCTCGGCGGTGATCCTGCTCCTCGTCGGCCTTCCCATCGTGCTCGCGACGGCTCTCGGGCGTGAAACCCCCGCCGACGCCCGAGCTTCGGACGGCCGCCCGCCCGCAGACCTCGCTGCGGTGAACGGCGAGACCTCCCCTCCCCCCCCGAGCCTGCAGCCGACGAGATCGGCACCCGATCCGGACCCGGAGTCCGCGCCCCTTCCCTCCTCCGGAGTCTGGGCCGAGCTGCGGCGAACGCTGAACTCGAGTCCCTTCCGCATGGTCCTGACCTGGCCCCGCACCCTCGCCGGGGGCCTTGCCGCGTTTGCGGTTGTCGCGCTTCTGGGCGGGCTCTTCTACGTGCAGGGGGCTCCCCGGGTCAGTGAGGCCCGGGGATCCGCGGCGAACACGTTCGAGGAGCGAGGCTGGATCCTGCTCGCCGATTTCGAGGTGGTCGACGAAGCGGACCGGGGCATCGCGCTGGCGGTCAGAGAGGCGCTGAGTGTCGACCTGCATCAGTCGGAACATGTGAACGTGCTGAGCCGCAGTCAGCTCGTGGGAATTTTCCAGCGAATGGACCTCGAGGACCCACCTCTCGACATTCCCCTGGCTCTCGAGGTGGCGGAGCGTTTCGGGGCCGGCGCCGTGTTCACCGCCACGGTCTCGCGGCTGGGCCCCCAGTACGTCGTGAGCGGCCGGGCGCTCGACGCCGGAACGGGTGAGGAGCTCTTTGCGATCCGTGTGGCCGCTGCCGAAAGCCGGCTCCTGGAGGCGGTCGAGTCGCTCTCCAGAGAGGTCCGACGGCGCCTGGGCGAGAACCGGGGGATGATCCGGGCGAGTCTCCCCCTACCCGAGGTGACGACCCGGTCGCTCGAGGCACTGAAGACGTATGCCGAGGCGGAGCAAGCCGTATCCGAGGGGGATGCCGAGCAAGCCGCGGTTCTCGCAGCCGAGGCCATCCGGATCGATCCCTCGTTCGCGATGGCGCACCGACTCGCCGCCGTGAGCGCCTTCAACCAGGGGCGTACCAGTGAGGGACGGGAGCACGCCTCCCGTGCCTACGAGCTTCGGGAACGGCTTTCGGATCGTGAACGGTGGCACGTCGAGGCGTTCTACCAGCACCTCGTGCGCCTGGACCCCCGGGCCGCCCTCGATCTCTATGAACTCATCCTGAACCGATACCCGGATGACTCCAGAGCCACCAACAACATGGGCACTACGAGCTTCACCTGGCGTTCCGACGCCCAGAGCACGCGGACCTGGCACGAGCGGGCGCAGGAGCTGAGTCCCGGCAGTCTCCTCCACCTGACGAACCTGACGGAGATGACCGGACTCATTGGATCGCCCGAGGACGTCGAGCGTCTAATCGGGTCGATGGAGGAACTGGGGGCAACCGAGCTGGCGACCCGTTTCAAGGTCCGATCCCACTTCGCTCGGGGGAACCTCGAGGAGGTTCGGCGGCTGTGCGACTCCATCCTGGCAGGTCCGCCGCTGACCTTCCATTTTTCGGACGATCGCGAACTCTGCGGATCGATGGCGCTGGCCATGGGACAGCTGTCGGCGGCCCGGCTCCACCTGCAGCAGGTGCAGAACAGCTATCTGGGCCGGGGGCAGTGGCTCCGGGCCTACTACATCGCCTGGGCCCTTTTCCTGCTCGAGGAGCTTGTGGACGACCCCACGGCCGGAATCCGGCACGTCGACAGCTTCATGTCGGCTCTCGACGCCGATCGGATCGGGGAGCCGGAGCGCTATTTTCTACGCCAGAACGTCGCGATGATGGGTGGCCTGTGGGGGAGTGACCGCATGCTCGGGGTCCAGGAAATCCTTCCCCCCTATTCCGAACCCGATCACTGGTTCACCCGTCAGGGTGCTTCTCTCGTCGAGGCTGCGCGCAGCGCAGGCCGGGGCCACGGCCGAGAAGCGCTCGAGGAGATCCGAACCAGCGATGCCTACGGCGAGAACCCCATCCACTGGCTCGTTCCCCGCCGACTGCTTCTGGCAGAAGCGCACGAACTGGTGGGAGACCTGGACGCAGCGGTCGCCGAACTGCTCGAGATCGTGGACCCGGCCTGGGGGGCCTTCGCGAATCCGATCGTGCCGCGAGCCCTCCTCCCCGGACTCCTGATCCGCCTGGGGGAGCTGGAGGCAGCGCGGGGCAATCCGGTGACCGCGGCCGAGCACTACCAGCGCCTCCTCGCGCTCTGGGACGACGCCGACACCGAACTGGCGCCCCGCATCCAGCAGATCGAGGCGGCGCTGGCACTCCTCACGCAGTAGAGTGCGGAGCGGAGTCCGCCCCGGCCGGGCTCCCCCGCTTCACCTGCGCTCCGATCCCGTCAGTAGCGGGGGAGCGGCGCCTCGGGATCCATTCCCCGCTCGATCTTCTGCTGACGGACCATCTCGGCCACGTCCTCGAGAAGCTGCTTCGCGTCATAGATGATCCCGTCCTTGATCGTGTAGCTGATTCCACCCACCCGCACGGCCTCTTCGGTCTCGTCGTCGAGCTTCACGGCACCGGTCCCGAAGAGCACCTTCAGGTTCTCGAGGGGGTTCTGGTCGACCAGGATCAGGTCCGCCTTCATCCCGCGCTCGATCGTGCCGAACTCCCTGGGACGCCGCTGCGGCTCGAAGATCTCCTGGGCCGCGTAGAGGGTCGCGGACTGGATCACCTCGAGGGGGTGGAGCCCGACCTCGCGGAGCAGCTCGAGCTCCTCGATGTAGGCGAATCCGTAGTTCTTGTAGATGAAGCCGGCGTCGGCCCCGGCCGTGAGACGCCCTCCGGCCCGATGGTAGTCGCGCAGGAACGCCATCCATGTTCGGTAGAAGGCCCTCCACTCCGCCTCGTCCTCGCTCGTCCAGTAGAACCAGTAGGAGCCGTGCGCACGGCGATTCGGGTAGTAGAAGTCCCACATCGAGGGGAGGGTGTACGTGTCGTGCCACTCGGCCTGCCGGGCCCGCATGAAGTCGCGGTTGGCCTCGTAGATCGTCATGGTCGGGTTGATGAAGAAGTCGAGCTCGATGAACTCGTCGACCAGGGCGTTCCACTCGTCGGAGCCCGGCTCGTGGATCTTGTCCCACAGGCGCGCCACCTGCCCGAAGCGGTGCTGCTCATTCTGGTAGTTGTAGTCGAGGCGATACGGCTGGATCTGGTGATCCTTCAGGAGTGCCTCGAAGAGCCCGTAGAAGTGGGTCATTCCGGTCAGCCCCAGCCGCGCGGCATCCTGCGCGTTCATGTGGGCAAGCCCGGTCTGGGCAAGGTGAGCGGTCGAACCGAGGCCGAGCTCGTTGGCCTCCTCGAGCACCGCGGCCATGACGTCCGGGGCCATCGCTCCCATCTTCAGCCCGTCGACGCAGTTGTCGGCCGCCCATCGGACCCACTCCCGACCTATCTCGGGGGTATCGAGCGGACCCTGGTCCCATCCCCCTCCGGGCCGCTGATAGTTTACGATGCGGGGCGCCACGATCTCGTTGGCGTCACTTCGGGCCTGCTCGCTGCACGACAGGTCGAATCCGGTCAGCCCGACCCCGCGCACCGTTGTGATTCCGTGTGCCAGCCAGAGCTTGTAGGCGTATGAAAGCTCCGGGTTCTTCGAACCGCCTCCGGCATGGGCATGGTTGTCGATGAACCCGGGGAGGACATACATCCCCTCGGCATCGATCTCGCGCGTGGCATCCCCCGGGCGCCCCTGTTCCGGAATCTCGACGCCGGGATACCCCACGGTACGAACCTGAACGATCCGGTCGCCCTCGATCACGATATCGGTGGGGCCGTAGGGAGGAGAGCCGGTCCCATCGATCACGATCGCACCCCGGATGATCAAGCGTTCATGGGGGCCGTCCCCCTCGTCCGGGCCCCGATCCGGCGCGGGGATCGTCTGTCCGCTCAAGCTGAACGGAAGGAGCAGAAATGCTGCGAGGGCGAGAACCATGCGAACGGAACCACTGGGGGACATGAGCTGACCTTTCTGGCTGCTGGAACGGGTGCGTGAGATCGGCTCGTGCCCCGGGAACCGGGAGGCGCCGACGACGATCGGACTTTCACCGAACGGCGTGAAGATAGGACCACCCGGAGATCGGGGCCACCCGTGGCTCGCTCGGGCGCGACGAAGCCTGCACGGCCTCCCACTCCTGTCCGGTTTCGCTCAGCCCGCCGGGGGCAGACCCACCAGCTCCCGGCTCAGCTCTCGAAGGCGGTCACGGGCGGATTCGTCGTACGCCTGGTCGTTCGCCGTTGCCGGTTGGAGTCCATTGAAATACTGGCCGGACTCGATGGGCTCGGTCAGGAGTTGCATCACGGCATCGGCACCCTCGTCGACGGTTGCTCGGGGCTCGACCCCGGCCCGCCGCACCATCCCCGTGTCCATGAAGGTGGCCGGATGAAGCGCGCTCACGATCACTCCGGTGCCCTCGAGCTCTTCGGCCAGGTCGAAGGCGTGAAGGATCTGCGCCAGCTTGCTCTGTCCGTATGCACGTCCGATCGCCCCCTCCTCCTCGAGCATGACATCGTCGAAGTCGATCGGTGACTGGGCCACCGAGGCCACGTTCACGATGCGCGCCGGCGCACTTTCGACCAGGCGGGGCTTCAACAGGTCGGTGAGCAGGAAGTGCGAGAGGTAATTGACCTGAAAGACGAGTTCGTACCCGTCCTCACTCTCCTCGCGTCCATCTCTCGCGGAGCCGATCCCCGCGTTGTTCACCAGGAGATCGAGGCGGTCGTACTCCGAGAGCACCACGCGGGCCAGTTCCCGAACCTGTTCGAGCGAGGCGAGGTCGGCCGCGTGGAAGCTCGCGCTCCCGACCCCGGAATCCTCGATTTCGCGGACCAGCGCCATTCCACGCTCCTCGCTACGACCATGTACGATCACATGCATGCCGACGGCTGCCAGCCGTCGGGCCACCTCCTCGCCGAGGCCCGAGGTCGAACCCGTCACGAGGGCGACCCGGCGATCCTCGGGCACATCGGCAGTGGCCCCCGAAGCTTCGGAAGCCGAGGAATCGGCATCGGTCCCGCAGCCAACGAGGACCGCGGGGACCAGCAGGCCGAAAACGAATCGGATGAGGTCTCGTTTCAGCCGGTGACTCCGGAGCGCCGGACGAAGCGACCCCGACCGACCATGGGTTGCGGGAGCGATATCGATGTCGGGGCTCATGATTCCTCGCAATATCAAGGGTGGAGAAGGCCTGGTTCGATGTGGTCCGGTGACCGTAGCGTTCACAGCCTGCAGGTTGATCCGACTTCTCGGACCGACTCGTAGCTGAAGCAGAACGGGTCACGGGTACCGCGGAGCATACGACATCGGCCTCGACAGTGCACCTCCCGACCTCCCTTCGCACGCTCCAACCATACCCTGTCCGGATCGACCACGCCTTGCCCGAACCAGGGAGCATCGAGATCTTTGAGCCTGGAAACTCATGATGACCAAACGATCCTTTTCGGCAGGGGTTCTCGATCGCTTCGGGGCCCGATCAAGATTCGGCCCCCGTCGCCGCGCCGTCGGGATCCTTGCGCTCGTCGCGTTTCTTGCCGGCTGGGCCATCGACGTCGGGGGCATGCACGACTGTCCCCATCACGACCTGTTCGTCGAGGCCGCAGCGGTAGAGGCCGGCGCGCATGCCGGCGGCCATGAGTCGGGCAGCGATTCGGTCGACCCGGTCCATACCGCTCACGCGGCTCACTCCGATCATGCCCACCACGCAGGGCATGACTCACACCGGGCGTCCGACCCATCCCATGCTGCATCCGGGCATGATGTGTCCGAGCCGGGTGCCCCGGTGGTCGAAGCCCACACCCACTCGGGGCACGATCACCACGACGGCCCCTGTACCTGCAGGACCGACTGCACCGGCGCCACCGCAATCCGCACGGCAGCCTCGCCCGGAATCGACCGCGCGCCACCCACCGATCCTTCCAACCTCCGGATCGACGCCGCGCCGGCACTGCTCCCGGTGCGCGCGCTCCTCCCGCACGTCCTTCCCTGGCCGACCGCGCCTCCTCGCGGCTGACTCACCCACCGTCAGCTGGACCCTGATGCCACAACGCAGGAGCCCACCGGCTCCGGCGATGCCCGTGCACCCCATTCCGTTCCCCGGACCGGCCGTTCGACCCGATGCCGGAGTCGATTCTCGTGCCATATCCCGGACCGCACGGACTATGGGTGCACTGAACGCCACAGACTGCGAGGAACCCATGTTCGACACCATCACGGAGCCCACCGGCTCCATCTTGAACCGACCACGCACCCCTGCGATCGAATCCTCAGCTCACGATCAGACCAGGCGTCGATCTCGACTGCGGACCCTTTCCCTTGTTCTCATCCTTCTCCTCGGGGCGTCCTTCCCTGCAGAGGCTCAGGAACGATGGAGTTCCTCCGGTCCGTCCGGCCATGCTCCGATCGGCGTCATGGGAGATCACACGCACCACCAGGGCGAGTGGATGCTTTCGTACATGTTCGCCCGCGAGTCGATGTCCGGGCTCCGGAATGGACGCTCGGCCGTCTCGATCGAGGACGCGTGGATGCAGTACCGCATGGTCCCCCTCACCATGCAGATGGACATGCACATGCCTCATCTCATGTACGCCCCTTCGAACCGGGTCACCCTGATGGTCATGGCGATGTGGATGGACCACTCCATGGATGTTCGCATGGACGATGACCTCATGGCGGGCCACGGTCATGGTCACGGCCATGGCCACGGGATGTCCGACCCGCACCGTGGGGACGGGGACGGCCATGGCCACCAGGGGCAGTTCGGGTTTCACACCATGGGCCACTCCATCTCGGGGTGGGCCGACACCGAAGTCAGCGCCCTGGTCACCGTCATGGACCGTGATCGCCAGCGGGTGCACCTGAACCTCGGTGTGGGCATCCCCACGGGAAGTGTCACCGACGGCGACCACCGAATGGTCCCGGAGCATTCCCGCCTCGGGTACCCCATGCAACTGGGCTCCGGAAGCTGGGAGGCCCGTCCGGGGGTCACCTACCTGTTGCAGACGGACCGGGTCTCATGGGGAGCCCAGGGCCTTGGCTCCCTTCGGCTGAACGAGAACAGCGAGGGCTGGAAGCGGGGCGGCGAGGGCCAGCTGAACGCATGGGGCATGCTGCGCGGCAGTGACCTGGTTTCGCCAGGGCTTCGGCTGCAGGCCCGGCGATGGGGGAACGTGCGGGGCGCGGATCCGGCATTGGACCCGGCGATCAGCCCCGAGAACGACCCGGCGCTGCAGGGAGGAACACGCGTGAACGGCTTTCTGGCCGTGAACCTCCAGGTGCCGTCGGGCCCCTTCGCCGGACACCGGGTCGCGCTGGAGTGGGGCGGTCCCCTCCTGGAGTCGCTGAACGGGCCCCAGATCAGCGCGGACTGGACGTTCAACCTCGGTTGGGAGTACAGCTTCTGAAGACGAAGTCGCCGGATCGATGAACGGCTCGCGCCCCGGGGGGGCCTTCCCCCGGGGCCAGTCGGCTATTCCCGCCGGAGTGCGATGATCGGGTCGAGTCGCGAGGCCTTCCAGGCGGGATAGAATCCGAAGAACACGCCGACAGCGGCCGATACCCCCACCGCCACCACCATCGCCTCGATCGAGAAGAGCGCGGGCCAGCCGGCGTAGCTGGCAATCACCTCGGTGGCGACCACCCCGACCAGGATGCCGCCGAGTCCGCCCAGAAGACAGAGAATGACGGCCTCGATCAGGAACTGCAGGAGCACGTCGGGGCCCTTCGCGCCCACGGCGAGTCGGAGCCCGACCTCCCGGGTCCGCTCGGTGACACTCACGAGCATCACGTTCATGATCCCGATTCCGCCCACGAAGAGGGCGATCGACGCGATCGACGCGAGCAGCCAGGTCATGACCCGGGAGGTCTCGGTCGCGACCTGTGCCACCTCCTCCTGGGTCTGGATCGTGAAATCATTGTCCTGGTTGGGTGCCAGCCTATGCCGCTCCCTCAGCAGGTCGGTGATCTTCGCCCGGGCGATGTCCATCGACTCTTCGTTGTAGACCTGCACGTTGATCACCATGGCGTGGCTCCGCCCGGAGATCCGCTGGAAGCCGGTGGTGTACGGGACGATCGCCAGATCATCCTGCACCGACCCCATGAGCGACATGCCCTTCGGCGCGAGCACCCCGATGACCTCCAGTGGCAGCCCCCTCACCCGGACGGTCTCGCCGATCGGGTCCGAGCCCTCGAACAGCTCCTGCACCACGGTCTGGCCGATCACGGTCACGAGCGCCGCCCTTCCCACCTCCTCTTCGGTGAACATGCGGCCGTCTTCGATCGGCCAGTCCCGGATCTGCAGGTAGTCGTGCGACTGTCCGTATACCGGGGTCGCCCAGTTCCGGTTGCCGTAGACGAGCACGCGCTGCGACCGGACCTCGGGACTCGCGGCGACAACCTCGGGAATCTCTTCACGAAGGGCAATCGCATCCCCCACCGTGAGCGTGTTCGCACTCCCACCCCCGATACTCACCCCCCCCAGCTGCCGCTCACCGGGAAAGACCAGGATCACGTTCTGGCCGAGGCGGTTGACCTGCTCCTCGACCTCGGCGCCGGCGCCCTGTCCCAGCCCCACCATCGTGATGACCGCCCCGACTCCGATGATGATCCCGAGCGCCGTGAGCAGAGTCCGCATCGTATTGCGGCGCAGGGCCTTGAGCGCCACATAGGGTACCGCACTGATCTTCATGGGCCGACCTCCACCGGGGGCGTGATCTCGGTATTCATCCGGTCGCCGAGCGCCTCGTCCATGGCGTCTTCGGACTCCTCACTCCAGTCGGCGAGGTGGTCGGCGGCCCGCAGGGGGGTTCGGCGACGGTCACTTCGGAGAAGGCCGTCGCGCAGGATCACCACCCGCTCGGCGAACCGGGCGATCTCGGGTTCGTGGGTGACCATCAGGATCGTGAGCCCTTCGTCGTTCAGCCGTTGAATCAGCTCGATGATCTCGAGACTCGTCCGGGTGTCCAGGTTTCCGGTGGGCTCGTCGGCGAGGAGCACCCTGGGCTTGGTAACGAGGGCCCGCGCGATCGCGACCCGCTGCTTCTGGCCCCCGGAGAGCTCCGTGGGAGTGTGGTGGAGCCGGTCTCCGAGCCCCACGACCTCGAGCGCCTCGCGGGCTCGGTCACGAATCTGTTTCCAGCTCAACCGCTCATCGCGGTAGAGAAGGGGGAGCTCCACATTCTCGCTCGCCGTGGTCCGGGGCAGGAGGTGGAAGGCCTGGAACACGAAGCCGAGGGTCTCGTTTCGAATCTGCGCCAGCTGACCCCGCTTCAGAGTGGCGACGTCGCGCCCATTCAGCAGGTACTGCCCCGCGGTCGGGCTGTCGAGACACCCCAGGATGTTCATGAGCGTCGATTTGCCGGAGCCACTCGGCCCCATGATCGCCAGGAATTCAGCCTCGGCAACGGTCAGATCGACACCCCGGAGTGCCTTCACCTCGACCGTGCCGGTACGGTAGGTGCGCTCGATCCCTTTCAGTTCGAGTACGTCCATGGACTCCGGGGGCGATGAAGTGAGCGTGTCAGGCGGTCAGGGGGTGAGCGGGTCGGGTGCGTCGTGCGAACGACGCATCCGGCGAATCACGGGTCAGTACTGCGCCTGGTCCCCGCTGAACAGACTGCGACGGTTCCTCTGGCCCTCGGGTATGAGCGAGAGGCCGATCGCGAGCTGGTCCCCCGCATCGAGACCTTCGACGATCTCGGTATGAATCCCGTCGTTCAGACCCGTCCAGACCGCCGTCGCCACGAGCTCTCGGTCGACGATACGGTAGACCAGCGCATCGCCGGTTTCTTCGGGATCCGCAGGACGAATATCATCGGGAATGCGCGCGCGAAGAGCGGTATTGCGGACCCGAACCACGTCGGCCCGCTCCTCAGCGATGATCGAAACCTCGGCGGTCATTCCGGGCTTCAGGAACCCCTCATCGTTATTCACCGCGATGATCGTCTCGTAGTGGACCACGTTGTCTTCCATGATCGGGGCGTTTCGCACCTGCACCACTTCGCCCTCGAGCTCGCGATCCCGGTGCGCATCGACCACGAATCGCACCGCCTGGCCCTCGCTGACCATTCCGATGTCGGCCTCGGAGACGCTGGCATGAATGTGCATCTGCGTGAGGTCGGCCACGATCTCGAAGAGGACCGGTGCGCTCAGACTGGCGGCCACCGTCTGACCCGGGTCGACGGAGCGCGAGATCACGATCCCGTCCGCAGGGGCCAGGATCGTGCACCGCTCCAGTTCACGGACCGCCCGATCGAGTGCGTGTCGGCGGACCTGAACCGAGGATTCCGCCTGGCGCAGGCTCGCCCGGGCTTCGTCGACATCGGACTGCGGCACGATGCGGGCCTCGCGCAGCTCCTGGACCCGCTGCCACTGCAGTCGGGCCAGCTCGAGCGTCGCCTCGGCCGACTCCAACTCGGCCTCTGCCGAACTCACCGCGGCCTCGAAGGTCGAGGGGTCGATGCGGGCGATCACGTCGCCTCGCTGTACCCGGCTGTTGAAGTCGACGTAGATCTCGTCGACGATGCCGGACACCTGGCTACCGACCTCGACGCGCTCGACCGGCTGCAGGGATCCGTAGGCCACGATCCGCTGCGAGACTTCGCCGCGGTCCACCGTCGTGATCTCCAGGGGGGGAAGGCCGGGGTCACCCGAGGCCAGGCGTTGCGTGCCCCACAGGACCATGAGGACTACGAACAGAGCCACACCGAATGCGAGCTTCTTGATCGTCATGATGGAATTCACCCAGCCGGGACGAGGCACCCGCCACGAGCTGGAGGCCCGCGAAGCAGACCGGACCGGGACTGGAGTCCCGCTCCCAATGGTCAGATCGCCCGACTCTGCCGGGTCTCACTGACATTCGAGTGACCGCCGTCTTCAAATCACAGATTTTGGAATGGTGAGTCTAATCATACCCCGTGGGATCTGACGAGACAAGCGTCACCGGGGGCCCTGCCTCTTGCCGGTCTACGATCTCCCGGGGCGACACTCACCCGCTTCCGATTCAGCGGCGCCCGGTCAGCAGCCCCACCACGATCGTCACCACCGTAGCCCCCACGATCGACCACACGATCGGAAATGCCTGCCCGCCGATCTGGATCGCAAAGGGCTCGGGCAAACCCAGCGCCCGTGCAATCCACATGCCCACCAGCGCACCGATGAACCCGAGCGCGACGGCGAGCAGGCAGCCCCCACGATTGAAACCGGTGAGCGCCTGGGCCAGCGACCCACAGATGCCCGCGATGAGAAGTAGGATCAGCAGTTCCACAACGGACATGAGGCGCCTCCGGGGTTACATTCGTCGATAGGCTGGACCACTCCCACCTTCGCGGGGCGTCCAGCGGGGTCCCACCACATCGGTGGCCTTGCAGTCCACACAGTTCGGCGCGTTCACGACGAGGTTCTCCCCGTCGCGCTCATACACGGCTGCCGGACACATGTTGCTCAGGAACTCGGCCATTTCGGCCGACACGTCCTCTCCGACCTTCAGGTGCGAAGGGATGTCGTCACGCGTCTTGTTTCCCGACTTGAAGACCGCGTCCACCTTCGAGAAGGTCAATTCCCCATCGGGGACGAACGGCTCGGGAATGGCGTCGAGAGTGCGGGGCTCCTCGGCGTCCTCCTCGGACGGAATTCTCTTTCCGGGAAAGCGGCCCCCGGTGAGCGTCATGAGCCCGGCCCGCATTCCGCCACCCACAAAGCCCTTCTTGAAGGCGAGCCGCATGTTGCGGGTCTTCCTCATGTCGGAGACGATGTACGACTCGTCGACCATGCGCGTGTACGCCGAAAGTCGCTCCGCCGAGGTGTCGCCGGCCTTGAGGGCGTCGAAGATGGCCCGCGCCGCATAGATCCCCGACTGCGCGGCATAGTGCACCCCCTTGAGCGAGGGGACATCGACGTACCCGGCGGAGTCCCCGACGACCAGGCATCCGTCGCCATGCCGTCGATCGGCCAGTGCGTAATAGCCCCCCTCGGGAATCGTCTTGGCTCCCCACTCCACCATCTCGCCCCCCGCGAGGATCTCGCGGAAGAGCGGATGCAGCTTCATCCGCTGCAGGAGCTCGTGGACGTCGAGGTGCGCGTCGGGGTAGTCGAGCCCCACGACGAGACCCAGCGACACGAGGTTCTCTTCCATCGGGTACATCCAGGAGCCCCCGAAGGCGCTCCCCGGAAGAGGCCATCCGAGCGTATGGATGATCCGGTCCAGGGGCTGCTTCGTCTCCCAGAGTTCCTTGACGCCGAGCGCGTAGATCTGTGGGTTCTGCGAGGTCGCTCCCTGCCACTTCATCCATCCCTGGGTCAGGAGCCCCCGGGTCCCTTCGGAGAGCACCGTGACCTGCGCGGTAAGATCCATGGCCGGAGTATGCCCACCCGCCGGATTGCCGTCGCGGTCGAGGCCCGCCGGAGTCGTCCGGACCCCGGTGACCCTCTCCCCTTCGACCAGAAGCGAGTCCACCGGAAACCCGGGAAAGACGTTGACCCCCATCTCCTCGGCCTGCTCTCCCATCCAGCGCACAACCTCGGAAAGCGAGGCGATCCAGTTCCCATGGTTCTTCATGGTCGGAGGTGTGGGCAGGCGGGTCGCCCCCTTCTTGCGCAACAGGTAGACGGCCTCCTTCTCGACGGGCCTCCGAAAGGGGAGTTTGTCGACGGGCAGATCCGGAAAGAGCTCCCGGAAGGGCTGCGGGTTGATCACCGCACCCGACAGGCTGTGCTCCCCGAGTTCGGCCGCCTTCTCGAGGACCCCGATCTCGATCTCCCCCAGACCGCCCCCGGCCTCGTTGTCGGCCCGGACGAGACGAGCCAGCTCGATGGCCCCGGCCAACCCGGCCGGCCCTCCACCGACGAACAGCACATCCATGGGAACGGCTTCTTCATCGGGCGACTCCCTCAGGATCACTCGGTCGAGGGGAAGCTCCGGCTGTTCCTCGATGGGCCGGATGGTACCACTCGGGCGCTGGATATCGGTCATGCCTGGCTGCTCCTTGGGGAATGGCGTTCGATCGAGCGGGGAGGTCTTCATCGAAACCGCAGGCGCTTCGTCGCAGTCCCTCATCTGGAACCCCGACGGCTTCCGGAGGTACCCCGCACTCCGGCGCCGGGGGCGGTTCGGGGGCAATGACCAGATGCGCATGCCCCTTCACCGTCCCGGCGACCTCCCAAGTCTAGCGAATCCCAGCCTTCCCGTCATCCCGGAAATCCGGTCCAAATCCATGACTGACAGTCTTCCCGATACCCTCGGCGCCCTCCGTTCCTCGGGGTGGAGATCTCGATCCGTTCGTGACGAGATGCGCGCCAACCTTCTCTCCCGGCTGAGCGACCGCTCGGAGCTCTTTCCGGGCATCCAGGGCTACGACGAGTCCGTCATCCCCCAGATCGTGAACGCGGTACTGGCCCGCCAGGACTTCATCCTCCTGGGACTCCGGGGGCAGGCGAAGAGCCGGATCCTGCGGGGCCTGCGAGACCTCCTCGATCCGGTGATTCCGGTCCTGGCGGGGAGCGAGGTGAATGACGACCCTCTCCGCCCGATCTCCAAGGAGGGCCGCTTGCTCGTCGAGGAGTACGGCGACGACACGCCGATCCACTGGCTGCCGAGCGAGGCCCGGTACGTCGAGAAGCTGGCGACACCCGATGTCACGATCGCGGACCTGATCGGCGATGTGGACCCGATCAAGGCCGCCCGGGGAGGCCACATTCTTTCCGATGAGCTCACCCTGCACTACGGGCTCCTGCCGCGAGCCAACCGGGGAATCTTCGCGATCAACGAGCTCCCGGATCTGGCCGGGAAGATCCAGGTGGGCCTCTTCAACATCCTTCAGGAGGGAGATGTTCAGATCAAGGGGTTCCCGGTTCGGCTCGGCCTCGACGTCTTCATGGTGTTCACGGCGAACCCCGAGGACTACACGGCACGGGGAAAGATCATCACCCCCCTGAAGGATCGCATCGGGGCCGAGATCCGGACGCATTATCCGCAACGGATCGACACCGGCATCTCGATCACACGCCAGGAGGCCTGGGTGGAACGCGACGGGCCGCCCGTCGAGATTCCCGACTTCGTCGCCGAGGTCGTGGAACGCATCGCCTTCGCAGCCCGCAGCGACAAGAGGATCGACGCACGCTCGGGCGTGAGCCAGCGGATGCCGATCACCCTGCTCGAGGGGATCGTCTCGAATGCCGAGCGGCGCGCCATCCGACTTGGCGAGACGAAGGCGACGCCGCGGATCGGGGACATCTACGCTTCGCTCCCCATGATCACGGGGAAGATGGAGCTGGAATACGAGGGAGAACTGCAGGGCGCCGAGCCGATCGCACGCGAACTGATCGCCCGGGCCGCGCGCGAGACCTTCGAGGATCGGGCAGGTGGAAGCCCCGTCGCCGAGATCGTCACCTACTTCGAGGACGGGGGTGCCCTGCAGGTCTCGGGTGACGCCGGCGCCGAAGCGTGTGTAAAGGGCTTCGAGCTGGTCCCCGGACTGCTCGATCTCGTCGAGGAATCCGGCCTCGCAAGTCCGTCGGCGGTGGACGGCGTCAGAGCGGCGGCGTGTGAGCTCGTCCTGGAAGCGCTCGTGGCCGAGAAGCGCATCTCGCGTTCCGATACCGGGGGCTATGGCCGCGCTCGGCACGAAAGCCCGAAGGGGAAGGGCTACCAGGAGTTCGACCCCTTCGCGTAGAAGGGGTCGGACGCCGAGTCGCCCCTGTCAGACAGGCCGGTGGAGCGAGCCCCCCGGCGGTGGGTTTGCGTCAGCTGTCCTCTTCGACCGGCGGCACCACGAGAACCGGCGGTGCCGCGCCCCGGATCACCTTGTCCGCGACACTGCCCAGCAAGGTACGGCTGAAGCCCCCACGACCCCGGGATGCCAACACGATCAGGTCGGCTCCCGTCACGCGGGCGGCCTCGAGCACGCCCTCCGCCGCCCCCGACGCTTCGACCACCCGCCGCTCGGGTCGCTCGGCGTCACCTTCCTCCCCTTCCGACCAACGCTCGACGACCTCGTCGAGGTAGGCCCCCGCGCCCTCCCGCTGCTCCCGGTGAGAGGCGCCTTCGAGACGGACGGAAGGAATCCCGTACATGCTTCCCACCTCGAGAGGTGAGGGTACGACACGCACGAGCACGAGCCGCCCGCCCAGCTCACGCTGCAGTGCCCGGGCGTGGTCGAGGGCCAGCTCCGCGGCCGGCGAACCGTCGAGAGGGACCAGAATCGTGCGAAAGCGCGGACCCTGGTCGACGGGTCGGTCTTCGGTCTCGTCCCAGGGCCTGACGAGCAGGATCGGGATGTGACTCTTGCGCACCAGCGCGTCCGCGACGCTCCCCAGCCACCAACGACGGAACCCCCCGGCCCCGTGCGAGGTCAGGACGCCCAGGTCGGCACCTCGGTCTCGAATCGTCTCGAGCAGGGTTTCCACCACCTGGCCCTCCCGGACCTCGGCCCGGGCCCGGACACCCTCGGAGCGGAGCGTTGCCGACAGCTCGCCCAGGGCGCTCGAGGCCGCTTCACGCAGATCCTTCTTCCAGTTCAGGTCGTCTTCCGGGGTCTGAAAGTCGACTTCCGGAATCGGCCGAATCACATGGACCAGGTGGAGCTCCGCATCGAACACCCGCCCCAGAAGACCTCCCAGCGGGAGTGCCTCTTCGGCGAAGGACGAGCCATCGAGAGGAAGCAGAATCGACTGGTACATGACGCAGGTCTCCGGTGCCTTGAGAATTCGTTGGAGCATTCGGACTCCATCGATGCTCGCTTCGAAACGCAAAGATGCTGCCAAGTCCGGCCTCACTGGGGGAAGCGGGCCCGGATCATCGGAACCTGTCGTGTTCCCCATGACTTCGCGTTCGCATACGCGACGACTCGATCGGACTATTTGGCCGACATCGTCCCGCCGGAGAGGACGGGATATCCCACTCGGGGCGCTCCCCGAACGATCAGCTCTCTTCGGGTTTGCGATAGACCAGGACGGGGCAGGGGGATCCCCGGATCACCTTGTCGGCCACACTCCCGAGGAGCATTCGGGCCACTCCCCCCCGTCCGGTCGTCGAGATCGCGATCAGTTCGATCGCCTCATCTCTCGCGACCTCGAGGATCGACATTCCAGCCTGTCCCTGAAGTCGCGTGCGAATCTCGACAGAGCGCCCGCCCAGATCGAAGCGGGACGCGGCATCGTCGAGGTAGTCCCGCGAGGCCGACTCCACGACCGCCTCATCTCTCGTCTCCCTCACGACGTGCGGCAGATACGGGGATCCCCCCGGTATGAACGGAGCCACGACCTTCAGAAGGGTGAAGGTGGCGTCGTCTTCGGTCAGCGGTGGGGTGATGGCGAGCACCTCCTCGGCGGACCGGGACCCATCGAGCGGGACCAGCACCCGCCGGTACGGGATGTGCCCGGCCTCGAGGTCGAGAGTGAGGTTCGCGGACCCCTCGTCACCCTCCTCCTCCTCGGGGCGCAGGAGAAGCACCGGGACCGGGCTCCTGCGGATCACCCCGTCGGCCGTGCTGCCCAGCCACGCCCTCTGGATCGGCCCCCGACCGTGCGTGGTCATGACTACGAGGTCGGCATCGACCTCGATCAGGTGCCGCACCAGGGAATGCGAGGTGTTCCCGGCCGAGATCACCTCGGCCTTCACGGCACCCTCGAAGCCGGTCTCCCGGATGCGGTCGGTCACCCCGTCCAGGTAGGAGGTCGCCCTCGCCAACCCTCGGTCCCGCGCGTCCTCACCGCGTGGCATCCCACGATCGGGCGAGTCCACCTCCGGAGAAGCGGGAAGCGCCACGGTCGCAAGGTTCAGTTCTGCTCCCAGCTTCCGTGCAAAAGCGAGGGCCGGAGGAAGTGCGTGCTCGCCGAATCGCGAGCCATCGAGTGGAACGAGGATTCGTCGGTACAAGTCGGGCCTCCGAAGGTTGTTTGGCGTGGTCCGTTGAATCTACGAAAGTGAGGCGCCCGCCGCGAGACGCAGCTCGAGGTCACGAAGGATCGCCTCCTGTGCCACGGGTAGCGGGACCCGGGTACGATCCCGCAGAGGTACCCAGCGACAGTATCCCTCGGATCCTTCGGGTGGACGGAGGATCCGCCCCGGCCTGACAGCCACCTCGAACGGGTGGTAGTGGACCCTGCGGTGCGAGAACGTGTGGTCGACCGAGGTCAGTGCCCGGGGATCGCCAAGATCGTCGACACCGTCGGATCCCGTACCGATCTCGTTCAGGAGACCCTGCAACGCCCTGCGAACCTGGGCCTTCCACAACTCGCTCCCGGAATCAGGCCCTTCATTCGCCTCGCGTGATGGGCACTCCCACATTCCCCCGAGAAGTCCATCTGCGGGTCGGCGGCGCAGAAAGACCTCGCAGTTCCGATCCTCCCCCCTCCGCAGGACCAGTACCACTTCGACGATCCGAGGATTCGGCTTTCTCGTTTTCGGGGCGGGCCGCTCTTCCTGGGTGCCGGCCCGCCGGGCCCGACAGTACTCGCCGACGGGACAGCTTCGACACCGGGGAGAACGGGGTACGCAGACCACCGAACCGAGCTCCATGAATGCCTGATTGAAGTCTCCGGGCCGCTCGGGGTCGACCAGGGCAGAGGCCCAGCGCCGCAGTTCTCCCGCAGTCGGCGACGGTTCGTCGAGAAGTCGCGCCAGAACCCGCCGCACATTCCCATCGACCGCGGGCTCGGCCTTTCCGAAGGCGATCGAGGCCACTGCTCCGGCTGTGTAGTCCCCGATACCGGGGAGCTGCTTCAACTCGGCAGCCGAGGTGGGAAGCGCGCCGTCGTAGTGGGCCTGGAGCTCCCGTGCGGCCTTATGGAGGTTCCGTGCTCGAGAATAGTACCCGAGCCCCTGCCAGTGTCGGAGCACCTCGTCGGTCGAGGCTTCCGCCAGCGTCCGCACGGTTGGGAACCGCTCCATCCATCGCCGGTAGTAGGGCACGACGGTCTCCACCCGGGTCTGCTGAAGCATGACCTCAGACACCCAGATCCGGTACGGATCCGACGTCTCGCGCCACGGCATTTCACGCTGGTGTTCATCGAAGAACGCCAGGAGGCTCGCGCGCAGGTCTCGGATCCGGGCCCCGTCCCAGGGCTGGGCAGCTTCGCTCATCCCCGGAAGGTAGTCCTTCGGCCCCGGCCATTCCATGCGTTTCACGACCTACACCCGATACCGCGGTGGTCTTCTCGATCGCCTGAACCTCGAGGCCCTCCTCGAGCACCTCTCCGACTTCCTCATGGACGGGGGATTCGCGGGGGGGCCCAACTTCCACCCCTGGTGGGGATGGTCCGGAGACGAAGACACCTCGTCGGTCGAGTCGCTGAAGGAAGCTCTCCTGCGCGCACTCCTGGAGACCGGACAGCTCACTCCCGACATGATTCGGGAGTTGAGCGACGAAGGGCCGGGAGACGCCGAGCTCCGCGAACGGATCGCCGAGCTTTTGAACGACCTCGTCGAGAAGCTCGTCGTCGACGGCTACCTCACCCTCGACACCGACGGCTCCGGGGTCGGCTTCGACGCCGAGGGGAAGGGGGGTGAGGTCCAGGAAGCCCGGAAGGCCGCAGAAGGCGTGGACTTCTCGCTCACCCGCAAGGGAATGGACTTTCTCGGCTACCGCGCACTGCGGAGCCTGCTCGGCGGCATGGGTCAGGCATCTCCGGGGGTGCACGAGACCCCGAAGCTCTCGACCGGAGTCGAGGCGGGAGCCGCGAGCAAGCCCTACGAATTCGGGGACACCATGAACCTGGACATCCCGGGCACCCTCAAGAATGCGCTCGAGCGCGAGGGACTCGAGCTTCCCCTGGATCTGCACTACGGGGACCTCATGGTGCATCAGACCGAGCACCGCTCGTCGTGCGCAACGGTCCTGATGCTCGACATCTCGCATTCCATGATCCTCTACGGAGAGGACCGCTTCTCGCCGGCCAAGCGGGTCGGACTCGCGCTTTCCCACCTGATCCGCACCCAGTTTCCCGGTGACTCCCTGCGGGTGGTGACCTTCGGGGATCGCGCGACCGAGATCCCCCTCTCGCGGCTCGGGCGCGCCCAGGTCGGGCCCTTCCACACGAATACGGCCGAGGGGCTCGAACTGGCACGGCGCATTCTCCTTTCGCAGGCCAAGGAGATGCGCCAGATCATCATGATCACCGACGGGAAGCCCTCGGCGATCACCCTGCCGGACGGCCAGGTCTACACCAATTCCGGGGGCCTGGACCCCCGTATTCTCAAGGAGACCTACTCCGAGGTCGCCGCCTGTCGGAAGGCCGGGATCCTGATCAACACCTTCATGCTGGCCCGGGACCCGTACCTGGTGCAGTTCGTGCGAAAGGTGTCCGAGATCGCGCGGGGGAAAGCGTACTTCACGAGCACGATGACGCTGGGGCAGTACGTGATGATGGACTTCATGAAAGGGAAAGGCGGGAAAGGGAAGCGCGTTCGATGACGTCCGGGGAGGACTGGCGGGAGTTCCGGGTCGTCGACGCCTTCACTCGCCGACCCTTTTCGGGGAATCCCGCCGCGGTCGTGCTCCCCGATCGCGAGTCGGAGCTCGACGCGGAAGCCATGCAGGCGATCGCCGCCGAGATCAACCTCTCCGAGACGGCGTTTCCGTCCGCTCCGAACGACGAGGGGGTGCGAACGCTGAGGTGGTTCACTCCAACCACCGAGGTCACGCTCTGCGGTCACGCGACCCTTGCCACCGCCCACGTGCTCTTCGAGGGCGGTGCCCCTTCAGCCCTGCGATTCCTCTCGGCCTCCGGAGAGCTGACGGTTCATCGCGAGGCGGGGAGTTCCGAAGCCGATGGGCACCTGCTTCGCCTCGATTTTCCCGCCGACCCCCCTCTTCCCGGCCCTCCCCCACCGGGACTGATGACCGCACTCGGGTGTTTCGAGGAGACCCCCTTCGCCGCCGGTGCCCGATGCGGAGTGGTCGAGCTCTCCGGTGTCGAGGACGTGCGAACGCTCCGCCCCGACCTCGGCGCCCTTCGAAGGGTCCCTCTCCCGGTCGGGATGCTCGGAGTTTCGGTCACGGCGGCGGTCCGGGACCCGACCCCCGAGAGCCCCCACTTCGTCTCCCGCTTCTTCGGTCCCTGGGTGGGAGTCGACGAGGATCCCGTCACGGGAATGGCCCACTGTGTCCTGGGTCCCCATTGGGCGGCCCGCCTCGGAGACACCCTCAGGGCCCGTCAACTCTCTGCGCGGGAGGGCACACTCGAGGTCCGGATGCGTGGCGATCGAGTGCACCTGGTCGGCGAAGCGGTAACGATGGCTCGGGGAACGATTCGGATCCGTTGATCAGAACCGCGCCACCATCGTGATCTGCACCTGCCCGTCCCGGTTCGTGTCGGCCCCTCGGTCCAGCGCACCGGAGTCGTATTCGGTCGAGACCGAAAACCGCAGGGCGATCACCTCGGTGAGCCCGAGTGAGAAGGAGTTTCTCGACGAGAGGGTGAAGTTGCCGAAGGAGTCGAAGACGGGTCGGTAGGTGTTGTTCGAGTCGAAACTAAATCGGTCGTCGAAGTAGCTCCTGCGCACCCGGAAATTCGACGACCAGCGCGCCAGGCTCACCTCGTCGGGGGTGCCGCGCCCCCCTTCGCGTGCATAGGTACGTTCGGCGAGGATCGAGAGAGAGAAGTCGACGCGGTTTCGTCGATCCCGGTCCCAACTCACCCGCATTCCCGCTCCCGCGTTGTAGCGCAGTGCAATCCGCCGTTCGAACGCGGATTCCATGCGCCCGGAGACCGAGGGCCGCCAGCGCTCTTCAGGACGAAAGTCGAGCGAGGTGGACGCGGACCAGGAACGCCGATTGATCTCGCGCACACCCTCGGAGTCGGTCGAGACGCCATAGCTGAAGCGGAAATCCGAAGCGGACTCGAAGAGCTCATCGGCCCGCTCCACGACCATTCGCGTCGAGAACTGGGTCTGCTCCCGATTGCCGAAGAAGATGGCACCCCCGAGCTCCCCTTCGACCTTCCATTCGTTGGACTGTGCCCCCGCGCTCGTGGGCGAGGCGACCAGCGTGCAAAGACCGCCCGCCATCCCCGAAAGAAGCACCAGTAGCGCCCGCCGGCCCGTCATGGGATCGCACTCGACGCGAGACGGGTCCGCAGGAGGCGCGTCATGGCCCGATCTCGCCCGTCGGGAGCGCTTCGGGGTCTTCCTTCCAACTCTTGTATTCGTACGAGGTCCAGCGGAAAAACACGACCGTGATGGCCACCCAGAAGACGAGCATCCCCGGAATCCACATGATCAGCCCCCCCAATCGCTGGTCGTCGAGCGGGGAAAGCGCCGTGATACGGGGTGCGGCGGCGTAGAAGGGGTAAAGCACCTCGTTGGACAGGGTGATCAGCGCCGAGACCACCGTGCCCGGGATCCCGAAGAGGAAGATCCAGCCCATCAGGAGCGGCCCCGTCGGAATTCGCTGGAGTTCCTCGACCGGACTCATGATGGGCCACCACATCATCACGGCGACCGCCATGAAGCTCAGATGCTGCACGATATGCACGTTGTGATCGAGCAGGGCCAGGTTGTACATCTCCGGAAAGTGCCAGAAGATGAACACCAGGTTGTACGACACGAAGGCCACGACCGGATGGGTGAGGAACCGGGCCGCGCGATACACCCCGGGGACTTCGAGCACCTTCCGGATCAGCCAGTGGGGGAGACCGTAGATCAGAAGGGGCGGCATGAGGAGCATCAGGATGAGATGCTGCACCATGTGGGCACTGAAAAGGTACCCGTCCGCCCATTCGTGGAGTGGGCCGTTCAGCGAAAAGAAGATCACGAGGACGGCGATCGTCCAGGAGAGCGCCCTCCGGCGGGACACCGGCTCGCGGGACCACCCGAAGCGGCGCCGAGCCGGCCCGACCGCGATCGCGTAGGCCCCGAGCAGGTAGAGGCATCCCACAAGGATGCTCGGAAAGACTTCGAAGCCGTGAATATCCATGATTCCTGCAAGGTTCCCGCGAGAGTCCTGCAAATGGCCGGGAGCCCCCGGCGGGGGGTCCATGGCCGGCTCTACCCGTCCGGGCCCAGCTCAACCCGGGCTGCAAGCACCCGTCCCTCGCGTCGCTACGGGGCGAAGGCGAAGCGTGGGAGGAAATGGTAGAGAATGATCAGGGCGCAGACCATGAATACGGTGAGCACCACGCCCGACATGAAGAGTCCGGTCAGGGCCCGGTGCTCCATCTTGAGGTGCATGAAGTACATGACCACGAGAATCACCTTGGCCGTCGACAGAACCACCAGGATGGGAACCTCGACCGCCTCGAAGGCCTCGATGTAGAAGACCGCCACCTCGACGAAGGTGAGTACGGCGAGGATCACCCCGATCCATATGTACATCGCGACCGAGCCGTGGCCCTCTTCGTCGTGACTGTGCTCTCCGCTCTGTGTTGCCTGCAGTTCGGTACTCATCGGTTCGGTCCTTACGGAATCAGGTAGACCAGGGTGAAGATCACGATCCAGATGATATCGACGAAGTGCCAATAGAGCCCCGCCACCTCGACCTGCTCGGCCTGCGGCGGCCCGATCCGGTTCGTGTAGATCCGCCAGCCCAGGATGCCCATCCAGATCATCCCGAAGAGGACGTGGACCTTATGGGTTCCGGTCAGAACGTAGTACGACGACCCGAAGGTGCTCGAGGTGAGGGTCAGCCCGTAGTCGATGTACTTCAGGTAGCTCTGAAACTCCATTCCCAGGAAGATGCCTCCCATCGCGATCACCGCGAAGAGCCACCAGAGCGCCGCCTTCTTGTTGGCCTTCTGCACCGCGTCGAGTGCGAGCACCATCGCCAGCGACGAGAAGAGGAGCACGGTGGTGCTCACGGTCGTGGTGATCACGCTGAAGATCTCGGCCGGATAGGGTCCCACGAGGGCCGTGCCCTTGTAGACCATATAGGTCGAAATCAGTGTCCCGAAAAAGAGGCACTCCGAAGCCAGGAAGGTCCAGAATCCCAGCTTGAAGTTCGAGATGCCCGTATTGGTGGCGTGATGATCCGCCGCTGCTGCCTGCGCCATATCGTCGTCCGCGTCTTGGTTTTGCGGTGATTCGAATCGGTCGTTCAGTGATCCTCGGGGAAGGCCGGCTCCAGCCCCCACATGAGGGTGCAGAAGAAGACCGGGATGATCCCGAGTGCGATGACCCACCAGACTCCGGTCATGACCAGTGCCCAGGCGAGGGTGATCGACGCCGCCAGGAGAATCGGCCAGTAGGACGGGTTCGGCATGTGGGGCTCTTCGGTCGCCTCTCCCATCGTGACCGCCAGGATCTCCTCGCGCTCGCCATCGTTCCAGAGCGGCTCCCGGCTCCGCACCGTGGGCAGCTCCGGGAAGTTGTAGTGGTGCGGGGGCGACGGGATCGACCACTCCAGGTGAGGCGCGCCCCAGGGGTCCGCCGGGGCCTTCTCTCCCTTCCTCCAGCTCTGCACCAGGTTCCACACCATGATCACGGCCGAGATGGCGAAGATCACCGCCCCGATCGTCGCGAGCTGATTGTAGATCGCGACGTTCAGGTCGGCCGAGTAGGTGTAGATCCGGCGAGGCATTCCGAACATCCCCGAAAAGTGCATCGGGAAGAAGGTCAGGTTGAAGCCGATCATCGTGGTCCAGAAGTGCCACTTGCCGAGCGTCTCGTTGAGGAACCGGCCCGAGGCCTTCGGGAACCAGTAGTAGAGTCCCGCCCAGAGACCCATCATCGCACCCCCCACGATCACGTAATGGAAGTGCGCAACCACGAAGTAGGTATCGTGCTGCTGCAGGTTCACCGGAGCCGAGGCGTGCATGATGCCCGACAGGCCTCCGACGGTGAATACCGCCAGGAGTCCGATCGAGAAGAGCATGGCGGTGGTGAACCGTATCGAGCCCCCCCACATCGTCGCGATCCAGTTGAAGATCTTCACCCCGGTGGGGATCGCGATGATCATCGTTGCGGCAACGAAGAAGGAGTCCGCGATCGGCCCGAGCCCCACGGTGAACATGTGGTGGCTCCAGACCCCCCATCCGATGAAGCCGATCAGGATCCCGGCATACACCACGATCGGATATCCGAAGAGGGGCTTCTTCGAGAACGTCGGAATCACATCGGAGATCACCCCGAAGGCGGGCAGGATCAGGATGTAGACTTCCGGATGACCGAAGATCCAGAACAGGTGCTGCCAGAGGACCGGATCACCCCCCATTCCGGGGTCGAAGAAGACCGTGCCGAAGAGGCGGTCGAAGCCCAGGAAGATCAGTGCGACGGCGATAACCGGGATCGCCGTGATCAGGAGGAAGCTCGTGACGAAGGTCATCCAGGTGAACAGGGGCATCCGCATGAGTTTCATGCCGGGAGCCCGCATGTTCACAATGGTCGTGATGAAGTTCACTCCTCCCGCGATCGACGCGATCCCCAGAATCGAGAGCGAGATGAACCAGAAGTCCACATTGACCCCGGGCGAGAACTGGCTCGACGTCAGCGTGGCGTACCCGACCCAGCTCGCGTTCGGCGCCGCGGCGAAGAGCCACGAGGCGTTCAGGTAGAGCCCTCCGAAGAGGAAGATCCAGTACGAGAGGGCGTTCAATCGTGGGAAGGCCACGTCGCGCGCCCCGATCTGGAGCGGCACCACGTAGTTGAAGAATGCCACCGCCATCGGCATGGCCACCAGGAAGATCATGGTGGTCCCGTGCATCGTGAAGAGCTGGTTGTACAGCTCAGCCGAGATCAGGCTCTGCTCCGGATTCATGAGCTGGAAGCGCATGATCATGGCTTCCACACCGCCCACGAAGAAGAAGATCGTGGCGGTCACGAAGTACATGATGGCGATCCGCTTGTGATCGACCGTCGTGATCCAGCTCCAGAGCCCCGTTTCCTCTTCGTGGGCCCCGGAGTGGGTGTCAGCCTGCTGGGTCGCTACCGACGACATTGATTTCCTTCCTGGTTCATGACGAACGCAAAGCCCCGAGTGCTCATTTCAGGCTCAGGAGATAGGCGGAGACGGCCCGTACCTGCTCATCGGAGAGCTCGGTGGCGGGCCAGAAGCCGGCGGTGCCCTGCATGTCGTAGTCGACGCCGGGCATGGCGGCGGCGGGCTTGAACGCCCACGGGTCCTTGATCCACGCGGCCAGATTCTCGGGGTTGTTCTCGAGGATCCCCGAGGCCAGGGTGGTCCGCTCGCCGAAAAGGGTCAGGTTCGGTCCCCGGTCCCCCTGCGCGCTCGTGCCCTCGATGGCGTGACAGGCGAGGCAGGTGGCCTGGTTCAGGAACACGTCACGGCCCATCGCCACGAGGGGGTCCTCGTCGCCGACCTCGAGCTCATCGGGCTCGTCGGCCTGCACGGGCATCCCGGCCATCTCCAACTCCGTCTCATCTTCCGGCTGCTCGGGACCCGACGGAGGCAGCGCCCCCGGAGACTCTCGCCAGCGATCCGCCCAGGCCTCGAAGTCCTCTTCGGTCTCGACGAGGACACGCATGGCCATGAAGGCGTGCGACTCCCCGCAGAACTCCGCGCACTGGCCGTAGAAGTACCCCGTCTCCTGGGGTGTGAAGAAGAGCCAGTTGTACTTCGGCTCCTCTCCGTCGCGCACGGCCACCGTCGGGTTGGCGTCGCGCTTTCCTCCCAGCTTCGGAACCCAGAAAGAGTGAATCACATCGGGCGAACCCAGACGCAGGTTGACCGGCCGGTCGACGGGCAGCACGAGCTCGTTGGCGGTGGTGATGCCCTGTTCCGGGTAATGGAACTCCCACCAGAATCGGTGCCCCGTCACCTCGACGGTCATGGCGTCCTCGGAGACGGGCCGCTGCGTGGCGAACACCGCCTGAATCGTGGGAATCGCGATCGCGATCACGATGAGAGCCGGTCCGACGGTCCAGCCGATCTCGAGTCCGAGATGCCCCCGGATCTGTCGAGGTTTCTCGTCACCCTCGCGGGCCCGGAATTTCACCACGACCCAGGCCAGGAGGACCCAGACCACCGCCAGGATGAACATCGTCCACCAGAAGATGCTCACGTAGAGCTGATGGATCGTCTCGGCAAAGTCGGAGTGAGGGCTCAGGGAGTTCTGCGGGTACTCGGTTCCGCAGGCGGCGAGCAGGAGGAGGAGGAGCACGGCGCCACCGCGCGCCAGCGCGAACATTGCTGACGAGGGCTTCCCGGCTCTGGGTGTGTCCTTCAATTTGGACATCACAGGCATGACCTGACCCGTATCGGATGTTGCGGTTGGTGACTCCCGACTCGCAGCCGATCCATGTGCCTTCGGCGCGGGCCGCAACCGGCGGTTGGAACCCCGAGGCATCGTATCAGGTCGGAGAGGGAGGGCAGAAATCCTGCCGGAAAGGAAAACCTTCTCAGGCCGGCCGGTCAAGGTCGATCGCCTCATCGATCAGCATGACCGGGATCCCGTCGCGCACCGGATAGAGCCGATCATCACCCTCCCGGACGAGTCCGGCTTCGAGGGGCTCCCGTACCGGATCGCCGCCACGGTTGCTCAACGTCCCCTCGCTCACGGAGTGGTTCACTCGGTCCAGAAGAGCCTCGTCGGCGAGCCGAACGGGCACCTTTGATTCCGGACAGACCAGGATTTCCAGAAGACCCGGATCCACCATCGCGTATCGACTCCGTGCAGTTCGAGGACCGTCGTTCGGCGCCGCGTCTCGATCCGACACCGAACCCCCGGAGGACTGACTCCGGAACCCCACGGGCAACATACCCTCCCGTCAGGCACCTTCTCAGCAAAGGAACGGTAAGTTAGCATGAAGACTGTTCCGATGCGAGACACCCTGCGTACCCCTCAGCCCCCGAGTCCCATGGCTTCATCCTCCCTGCGCTCCGCCCTCCTTCTCCTCGTTCTGCCCCTGCTTGTCGCGTGCGGCGACAATGGGAATTCCGCCGCGGAAGGCCAGCGGGCGGCAGAGAGTGCGCCGATCGACCGGCCTCCGCGGGGCACCGCATGGGTCATCTTCGATACCGACACGGTGCGGGCCGAGGTCGCCGCGACCCCGGCGGCGCGCGAGCGGGGGCTGATGCACCGGTCCGAACTCCCCGAAGGAGAGGGCATGCTCTTCATCTTCGACGAACAGGAAACCCTCTCGTTCTGGATGCAGAACACCTTCATCCCCCTCGACATCGCCTTCCTGGACCGACGACAGGTGATCGTCGACATCCAGCAGATGGAGCCCGAGACCGAGGAAATGCACGAGTCCACACGCCCCGCGATGTTCGCGCTCGAAGTGCCTCAGGGCTGGTTCGCGGAGCAGGGAATCGAGGTCGGGTCCCAGGCACGCATCGTGCGAGGCCGCTGAGCACCGCGAACCCCAACGCCCCCGGGTCAGCGGAGACCCCGCCACGAAGACCCACGGCGAAGCCGGGCGCCTAGCCAGTCAGGGCAGCGAGCACAAAGCTGAAGAGGACCGCGGCTCCGAGCGCCACCATCGCTCCTTCGGTCCGTGAGCGACTTCCGTCGATCACCGCCGCACCGATCCCGATCAACACGTAGGTCCAGAGGTTGAAAAGGTCGAGCAGCTCGAGGAAGCGAAGGAGAATCCCATCTTCCAGAAAGAAGAAGAAGCTGCCGACCGAGAGCGTCAGCTGGGGGTCCGCGGTAATCATCCGCAGCGGCGCCAGCAGGAGCGTGCCCAGCGCCGCCACCAGGAGTGCGTGTGCCGTGATCGAAAGGAGCTTCCGGAAGCTCCCCTCGTATCCGAAGGCGAACAGGAAGATCACGCTGTAGAGCCCCGCGGTGATCACCGCCAGTAGGGGCCAGAACACCAGCGGCCCGAAGATTCCGAACACCCACGCGACCCTCCCGGCGGTCCCGACCGCCTCCCCCGGATCCTGACCGGCTGCGATCATCTGCTCCCGGATGGTCTCCTGCATAAGCTCGACCGGGATCATCGCCGCGGCCGCACCCACCAGGAGCGCCCCCAGGATCATCGCACCCAGCGAGACCGGGCGCTCCTTCAGCCGCTCGAAGAGCGTCACCGGTGCGGTCACCACCATCACCACCCGGCGCGGCAGCGTCGGAAGAGTATCCTCGCTCATCGCTCCCTCCCCGCGGTCACGGCCCGACTCCCCTCGGCAGAGGCCTCCGGGGCGTAGAGGGGCCAGTGGAACCAGGCGTCGAAGCGCTCCCCGCCCCACCCGGCCCCCAGGTACCCGTCGCGCAGCGCACCGTCGGCACCCCCGAGCCCGAAGGCCGACGACACGAATTCGGCGCACGAGGCCAGCCCCGTCCCCTCCCCCCCGCGCGTCACCCCCGGCCGGAAGATTCCCCGCCCCTCGCCCACCTCGCGATCGAGCCAATCCCGCTGGTCGTCGGACAGTCGATTGCTCACCACCCAGCGCAGGGCCCCCCCGGGGATCTCGACCACCTGCAATTCGACCGAGTCGCCGGCGCTGAACCGGAGTGCGTTGTTGATCAGGTTGTAGAGGATCCGGTCGACCGTCGAGGCCTCGAGACAGCACGACGCCAGGGGTCCGCCATACTCGCTGCGCACCCTCACCACCGCCCCCGACGAAGCCCCGGGCACGCGAAACCCGTCCCACTTCTCGAGCACGTCCCCGAAGGCGTGCACTTTCTCGGCCTCGTCCGCGGCCCGCCCCACGGGATCCAGCTCGGGCAGGATGTTGCGAATGATCTTCGCCTGGTCCCGGGCCAGAAAGGCGGCAGCCAGAAGAGTTTCGGGATCCCCGGCCAGATCGGCCTCCGGAAGGCCTCCATAGAGCCGCAGCGCGAAGAGCCCGCCACCCCGGAGGTCGTGGATCGCCCGACGCACGCTCCACCGCAGGTCGTCGAACTCGCGGGTCGGATCCCCCAGCGATTCCGCCAGGCGGGAGAGCGGAAGGGCCCCGAACGCCCGAACCCTCCTCGCCAGCGCCTCCCCGTCGATCCCGGGACGATCCCGGAGCCACTGCCCGTACAGGCTCTTCAGCGCCTCGTAGAGGGGCCCGAGGGCGGCGCGATCCGCGGGATGCAGCTCGGAAAGCGCGATCCCGCCGTCGGCTCCGATATACCGATCGGGGCGCCGGTTGGGCAGGGGTGTGGGGGCAAGAGCCAGGATGTCCTCACGTGAAATCATCGGTTTCGGAAGCCTTCTGAGTCTCGAGACGCGACCCGCAGGTCGCACGTCGGTCGGCTGCGCATCCGGGTGCCGGCAACCGGACCGGGGCTGGCGGGTAGAAGCAGTCCGGAATTTCCAGTTGCCGCGCCCACCGTGCAAGGGCACACCCGAAGAGCGTCGGGCGCGCCGGCCTCGGGCGTCTGGCCCGATGCGATGGCGCGGGTTATCGTCCAGTAGGCACGAAACAACATCCTCCAACCTACCACCGGAGTGGTCCATGAGCTTCCGTACGAACCCCGACCGAATCCTCGACAACATCGACCGGGAACGAAGCCGGGACGACGTGAGCGACTTCGTGCGGGAAGCATCGGCGCGACAGCTCGGCACCGAAGTTCCGGCCCCCGGCAGCACCTCCACCGAACGTCTGCGCCGTGTCTTCGCACTCGTCGAACAGGCCTACACCGAGGCGGCATCGTCGCACCAGATGCGCCGTCTCGCCCAGCGTTTCCAGGCCATCGGCGACATCCACAACCAGCACGCCCGGGGCGACGTCTCGGTCTCGATCCACTGGATGGACCACGAGCGCTCCGACGACATCGGGGTCTCGCCCTTCGAGATCCTCCCGATTCACATGGCCGAGCTCAAGAAGGAGACCGGGGTCACCCGGGTCGACGCCAACGCCCTCAAGCTCCTCCGCGGCCATCTCCGAAACGGCGTCATGAGCGCCTACGGCAAGATCGAGCCCCGCGTCCGTGAAGCGATCCGTGCCCGCGCCGACCTGGGCCACATCGCCGTTCAGGTGACGATGGACCTGCGTCCGGGGAGCTGATCCCTGTCGGACCCCCCGGGCCCACTCCTCTTCGTCTTCCTCGACGGGGTCGGGCTGGGCGATCCGGACCCCCTGCGCAACCCCTTCCTCCAGGCGCATCTCCCCACCTTCCGTGAGCTTCTGGGAGGCCTTCCTCCGCACCTCGGGCATCCGGCACTCGAGCCGGACCCCAGCGGCCCTCGACCCTCGGCCGAACGCGCGACCCGACTCTTCTCTCTCGACGCCACGCTCGGGATCGACGGGCTCCCCCAGAGTGGAACCGGCCAGCTGTCGATCCTCACCGGCGAAAACGCAGCCCACCTCTTCGGAGGCCACTTCGGTCCGTGGCCCCCGGTCGGGCTGCGCGAGCTCCTGCGCGAGCGAAGTGTCCTGCGTCTCGCCCGCGAGGCGGGCCACCCGGTCCGCTTCGCCAACGCCTACCCCCCGGGCTATCCCGAAGGCTTCCCCTCCAGGCGGGTGGCCGCTCCGGCGCTGGCCGCCCACATGGCCGGGGTCCTGACCGCGGGGCCCGACGAGCTGATCGAAGGCCGCGCCCTCGCCTCCGAAATCGTGAACGACGGCTGGCGACGGTACACGGGGCGCGACGACATCCCCCGCATCGACGCCCGGCGCGCCGGGGCGAACCTGGCGGCGATCGCGGGCTCCGGCGGTCTCACCTTCTTCGCGCATTACGCCACCGACACCGCCGGCCACCGGGGTGGCATGCCCGGGGGAATCGCCGCCCTCGAGCGGGTCGACCGTTTCCTGGGAGGACTGCTCGCCGCCCTGCCCGCCCACGCGCTCCTCCTGATCGCCTCGGATCACGGCAACCTCGAAGACATCGAGGCGGGCCACACCCGCAACCCCGCGCTGGGGCTCGCGGTCGGGCCAGCCGCGCGACTGACCCGCCTTCCCCCGCTGGTCGGGCTGACCGACCTGGCTCCCGCGATCCTGGGGGCGCTGGGAGGAGACTGACTCCGGCGCACGGTCGCCGGTGCCCCGCAGTCACCGACCGCCACCGACCCCGACCGTCGCTGCGTCGACTCCGGCCGCTCTCGCCATGGCTGCGCCCTCCAGCTCGCGAGAACGTGCAGGCGTGTCTACTTCCGCGCGTCGCCTCCTGGGAGCCCTCCTCGTCGCCGAGGGCCAACTCACCTCTGACGAGCTCGAAGAGGTGCTTCGCCTGCAGGACGGATCCGGCGAGCGGCTGGGCGAGATCGTGATCCGGCGCGGACTCGCCCCGGAGGGCGCGGTGATGGGTGCGCTGGCCCGGCAGCTCGGGCTCGAGTACCGCTCCCCTCCGCTGCGGCCCGCGCCCGAGGCGGTGGCGCTCCTTCCCGCCGAAGTCGCCCGGCGCCGACTCCTGCTCCCCCTGGCGCTCGGCCCCCGGACGCTCGAGGTGGCGATGGGCGACCCCCTCGACCTGGCCGCGATCGACGAGCTGCAGTTTCGGGCGGGGCGCCGGGTCGAGGTGGTGCTGACCGATCCGTCCGCCCTGCTCCGCGCGCTCGAAGAGGCCTACCCCGACGCGACCGGGCACGCGAGTGGACCCGCGAGCGGAAGTGCACCCGGTCCGACCTCGGCGCCGGTGCGCGGATCCGGGCACGGCCGGGAGCCCACTCGAACCGAAGGTTCTTCGGGAGCAGCCTCGTCCGGGACCGACGGTGGCGAGAGCTCCATGGGTCGGCTCGTGAATGCGCTGCTCGAGCGTGCGATCTCGAATGGCGCGAGCGACATCCATGTGGAGCCCGGGCCCGAGGGGCTCGTCGTGCGCGAACGCGTCGACGGCGTGCTGCGCCGGATGTCCGACATCGGCCCCGAGGCTCGTCGAACGCTGCTCTCCCGCATCAAGGTGGTCGCGGGGATGGACATTGCCGTCCGACGACGACCGCAGGACGGGGGCTTCGCCTTCACGCACCGGACCGGGCGGCTCAGCCTGCGGGTCTCGACGCTCCCCGTCGAGGGAGGCGAGAAGGCAGTGCTCCGGATCCTGGACCCCACCGCCGTTCCCGGTGATCTCGATGGCCTGGGCCTCGCCTCCGGGACGCTGGCCGGCCTGCGCGGCCTGCTCGAATCCGGCGGCGGAGTGATCCTCACGGCGGGGCCCACCGGGAGCGGAAAGAGCTCCACCCTCTTCGGAGCCCTCGGCGAGCTGGATCGGTCGCGACTCAACGTGGTCACTCTCGAGGATCCGATCGAGTACCGGGTCGAGGGCGTCAACCAGGTGCAGGTCCAGCCGAGGGCCGGACTCACCTTCCCGGCCGCCCTGCGGGCGGTGCTGCGCCAGGACCCCGACGTGTTGATGGTCGGGGAGATACGCGACCGTGAGACCGCCGAGATCGTCATGGCGGCGGCGGTAACCGGGCACCTGGTCCTCTCGACGATCCACACCACCGACGCCCCCGGAGGCATCACCCGCCTCCTGCAGATGGGGGTGCCCCCGCACCTGGTCGCGGGCGGCCTGGCGGGGATCGTCGCACAGCGCCTGCTGCGGCGCTGCTGCCGGGCCTGTCGGGGGGACGCCCGCGGCTGCGGGGCGTG
Source organism: Gemmatimonadales bacterium (assembly GCA_007692605.1). Classification (GTDB taxonomy): domain Bacteria; phylum Gemmatimonadota; class Gemmatimonadetes; order Longimicrobiales; family Gaopeijiaceae; genus SLBA01. Next base: position 42,833 of record REBS01000081.1, on the reverse strand, counting down.
CCACGAGGGGTACCGCGGTCGGACCGGGGTTTTCCAGCTGCTCACGATGACCGAAAGGCTGCGCGAGAAGGTGATGACGGGGGCCGGCACGGGGGAGCTGCGGCGGCAGGCGCGCGAGGAGGGGATGGGAACCATGGCCGACGACGCCCGCCGGAAGGTGGCGGAGGGCATCACCACCCCGCACGAGGTGGCCCGCGTACTCCACCGGGATCCGGGCGAAGCGCGCCCCTGCTCCCGCTGCGGTACCCCCGTCCCCCCCGAGGCCCGCGGCTGCCCGGGCTGCGGCACCCCGCTCGGGCGGCACTGCGTGTGCAGCCGGCGACTGCACGAGGACTGGAGGTACTGCCCCGAATGCCTGCGTCCCCGTCCACCGGCGCCGGACTGATCGTAGCCGCCGGGATGGGGCCGGCGCCGAACCGCTGCGACGGTGGTCCGAGCGAGCGGACCCGGGGGCGTCCTTGCCCGCGGGGCCGCATGAGTCGAGCTTTTTCATCTGTTGGTGCAGGGTCGCCGAAGTCCCGTCCGGCACCGGGGTCGCCCGGGTGTACGGAGCAGTGATCCAATGCAACGTGGCCTCCGCGACGCTGCACCATGTGGGACTTCCTCCCGTCTTCGGCCAGGGAGCCGGCCAGCGCTATGCCCACCCTTCGGACCAGACTCTTCATCGCCCTCCTCCTGGCTGCGGTGATCCCGTCGGGACTCCTCCTTCTCGGGGGAACGCTGGCCTTCCGGGAGGCCGTCGTGACCACGGGCACGGCCGGGCCCTGGGGGCAGGTCGCGGAATCGGGGAGTGAGCTCCTTGATCGACTCGACGAGGTGGCGGCGGGTCCGGCCGTCGAGGCCGCCGCCGAACGCCACCGGGAGCAGCTCTCGGAGTCGGTGCGCCTGTCCCGATTCTTCACCATGGTCGGAGAGCGTATCCTCTACCTCCTGCCCGCGATCACCCTGGCGATCCTGATCCTGGCCTCGGCGATCGCGCTGCTGGTCGCGACCCGGGTCTCGCGTAGCCTTTCGGAGCCGGTGCGCGAGCTGGTCCGCTGGGCCGAGGCGCTCGGGCGCGGCGACACCCTGCCACCTTCTCCCGGCGAGGGGCGTGGATCGGGAGCGATCCGGGAGTACCAGACGTTGCGTGACGCGCTGCGCCGCATGGAGATGTCGCTGCGCGAAGCCCGAAACCGTGAACTCGAGCGGGAGCGGACCCGAAGCTGGACCGAGATGGCACGCCGGGTGGCGCACGACCTCAAGAACCCCCTGACCCCGATGGCGATGGCCGCCCGCACCGTGGCCGCCTCGCCCGACGAGCGCACCGCCGAGGCCGGGCGTGTGCTCACCGAAGAGATCCAGCGCCTCGACGAGCTCGCGCGCAGCTTCGCCCAGTTCGGTCGCCCCCCCGACGGTCCTCCCTCGCCGGTGGACCTGGCGGAGCTCCTGGTCGGACTGCACCGCCGACTGCGGCTCGATGACACCGGGAGCGCCGAAGGGGGGGTGCGCCTCGAGCTCGATGTCGACGGCGAACTCCTCGTCGAAGGGCACCCCACCGCGCTGGAACGGGCGGTCCGGAACCTGATCGCCAACGCGATCGAGGCCGCCCAGGCCTCGGGTACCGAGGAGCCGGTCGAGGTCGTGCTGACCCCTCGGGGCGACGGGGGCGCGACCCTGCGGATTCGCGACCGGGGGCCGGGCCTGCCCGAGGGGGAGCTGAACCGGATATGGGAGCCCGATTTCACCACCAAGCGGAGGGGAACCGGGCTCGGCCTCCCCATGGTCCGACAGGTGATCCTGGCGCACAGGGGGCAGGTGAGCGCCCGGAACCGCGACGGAGGGGGAGCCGAATTCCGGATCGAGCTTCCCCCCACCATCTCCCCCGACGGAGTATCCGAATGAGCATCCTGATCGTCGACGACGAGGGAAATCTCCGACGCATGCTTCGGGCACTGCTCGAATCCGAGGGCTTCGACGTGACCGAAGCCGCCGACGGCGCCTCGGCGCTCGAGACCGTCCGCGAGGCCGCCCCCGAGGCGATCCTCCTCGACCTGGTCTTCCCGGGTGAGTCGGGACTGGATCTTCTCCCCCGGCTCCTGGAGCGGGTACCCGGCACCCCCGTCGTGATGATGAGCGGGGAGGCCAGCCTGGGCGACGCGGTCGAGGCGACCCATCGGGGCGCCTTCCACTTCCTCGAGAAGCCGCTGACCCCCGAGTCGGTTCTCCTGACCCTGCGGGCGGCCCTCGAGGTGGGACGGGCCCGCGACCTGAGTCGGGCGCTGCAGGAGGAGATGGGCCCCGGAACCCGGCTCGTCGGGAGCAGTGCTAAGATGGAGGCGATCCGGGAGACGATCCGAAAGGTGGGCCCCACCCAGGCGCGCGTGCTCATCTCCGGCGAGAGCGGAACCGGCAAGGAGCTGGCGGCGGCGGCCATCCACGCCCTCTCCAATCGGAAGGGAGGACCCTTCGTTCGGGTGAACTCGGCCGCGATCCCCCGGGACCTGGTCGAAAGCGAGATGTTCGGGCACGAGAAGGGCGCGTTCACGGGAGCCACGGAGCGCCGGAGGGGCCGCTTCGAGCTGGCCCATGGGGGCACCCTCTTTCTCGACGAGGTGGCGGACCTGGGGGGCGAGGCCCAGGCCAAGCTCCTGCGCACCCTCGAGACCGGACGGATCCAGCGGGTCGGAGGCCAGCACTCCGTCGAGGTCGATGTGCGGGTGCTTGCCGCCACGAACATCGACCTGAGGGCGGCGGTCTCGGACGGTCGCTTCCGCGAAGACCTCCTCTTCCGCCTCGAGGTGGTGCCGATCACCATGCCCCCCCTGAGAGAGCGCCCCGAGGACCTGGCCGATCTCGTCGAGCACGGACTGAACCGGCTCCGGGCCCGACAGGGGATTCCCGCACCCCGGATCACCGAGGACGCCCTCCGGGAGCTGCGGCGCTACGGGTGGCCCGGCAATGTGCGGGAGCTCTTCAACCTTCTGGAGCGAGCGGCGATCCTTCACCCCGGAGAAGAGGTCGACGCCACCCTCGTGCTCTCGCTCCTCCCCCAGGCTCGAGGAAGCGCGCGGGTCGACCCGGGGTACCGTAACGACGATGAGCGCTCCCTGCGCACCCGCCTCGACGACTACGAAGCGGCACTCATCGAGGGCGCGCTGCGGGCCGCCGAAGGGAATGTGGCCGAAGCCGCCCGGAAGCTCCAGACCGATCGCGGCAACCTGTATCGACGCATGAGCCGGCTGGAGCTCGAACCATGACCTACCCGAACCGCACCCACGAACCCTGGAGTGAATCCGTAATGTCTGGAATCCCATCGCATCCCGGGCGTACCCTCCTTCTGGTTTCAGTGGTGCTCGCCACACTGGGCACCGGTCTGTTTCCACGCCCGCTCCAGGCCCAGGTCACCCCGGTCGGCGGAGCCCTCCCGCAGGAGGTGCGGCAGGAGGCCTTCGACTTCCTGAACGATCCGGGGACCCTCCGGGCGGCCGGGGGGACCCGGATTCCCGCGGGCACCCGCCTGACCGGCGCCCTGGGAGTGCTCGGCGGCGAGCTGAGGGTCGCGGGGGTCGTGGAGGGACCCGTCCTGGTGGTCAATGGCGACCTGAGCCTGGTCGGAGAGGGGCGGATCGAAGGCTCGGTCCTGATTATCGGGGGCAGGCTCCTGCCCGCCGACGACCCCACGGTGTCGGGGCCGATCCGGGCCTATGCCGCCCCCCTTCGCTTCCGGATCCGGGGAGACCGGATCGAGCCTGAGGAGCTTCCGGCGAGGGATCTGGCCCCCTTCCTCCAGGCCGATCTCGGATTCGCCACCCTTCGCCCCACGATCCGGTCGGCGGGCAACTACAATCGGACCGAGGGGCTCCCCCTATACGTCGGGTCCGTGCTTCGGAGCGGGGGCCGGAATCCGACCGAGGTCGAAGCCTTCGGACTCTGGCGCTCCGCCTCGGGGCTCGAACTCGACAGTGAGAATCTCGGCTACCGGTTCTCGGTCAGCCAGGACCTCGGTGGAAGCGGTGAGGGCCGGATGGGGCTGATCCTTCACTCCGAGACCCGCCCTATCGAGTCGCGCGGCATCGGCAACCCCGAAGCCTCGTTCACCACCTTCTTCCTTCGGCGTGACTTCAGGGACTACTTCGAGGCTTCCGGCTGGTCGACCTTCCTCGAACTCAACCCGCTGGATCGACCTCTTCGGGCCCGCATCGAGTACCGCGAAGAGAACCATGGGCCGGCCCAGATCCGGAACCCGTGGACCCTGCGCGACCAGGAGACTCCCTGGAGGCCCCAGCCGCTGATCGCCGAAGGTTCCGTGCGCACCCTGGCTCTCGGGCTCGCGGTGGACACGCGCGATGACCTGCGCGAACCCTCGACCGGCTGGCTCGCCGAAGCCGACCTCCGCCGGCGTGTCGGCGGAGGGCTTCAGCTCCCCGAGGCGACCACGGTCAGCGAGGGCCTGCGGGGGCTGAACTTCGATGAGGATTCGGCGGGCTTCCCCCTCGCCACCGACCTCACCCTCGACCTACGGCGCTACAACCGCCTGGGTCCGAATACCCGGCTGAATGTTCGGCTTCTGCTGGCCGGCTCCGTCGATGGCAACCCCCTTGCACCCCAGTTCCAGCGTACCCTGGGTGGAGAAGGGTCCCTCCCGGGCCACCGGAGGTTCTCGGTGGACTGCGACGCCCGGGCAGGGCTCGTCGACGAGCTCGGGGGAGAGCAGCGCCATCCGGCCTACGGGTGTGACCGTGTGGGCCTCTTTCAGGCGGAGTTGCACGGGTATCTGCCCTTCTCGTGGAAGCCCGATGCCGAGAACCGGACCGACTGGGAGCTGGGCTCCCAGGTTCTCCTCCAGCCGGGCTGGACGGTGTTCGGTGGAGTCGGAGGCGGGCGGGCGCACCCCGGGGACTCGCTGATCGACCCCAGGACTGACAGCCCGCTGCGGGCCGATATCGGGGCGGGCCTCACCCTCGGTCCGCTCGGGATGTACTGGGCCTATCCGCTGTCCCGACGGGACCGCGGACTCAATTTCTTCATGCGGCTCGCGCGGGGGTTCTGAGACCCGTGCTCCCCTCTTGTATCTGGTTGGCGCTTGTGGCGCTTCTGCTGGCCTCGACGGTGGTGGGGCCGACCGCTGCGACCGGGCTGCTTGCCCAGAGTGCGCCGCCCCCGCTGGAGCTCCGCCTGCAGGGGAGCGACGGACGGGTCGAAGCCGTGCTGGGTCCGATCCTCACCACGAGGGGGACGATTCGCTCGCTGGAGTCCGGCCTTCCGGTTCGCATCCAGATCGTCGTGGAGCTCTGGCGCGACCAGTTCTTCGACTCCCAGGATGGCCGATTCGAGTGGCGCGCGACGGTTCGCCAGGACCCCCTGTCGAATCGGTTCCTGGTCGAGACCGCAGACGGCGACCAGGGGAATGTCCTGTCGCCCGACGCGGCCCTCGCCTTCCTGCAGGCCAACCTCACGGTTCCCCTCCGACCCCTGCGCGAAGGGCGCTACTACTACCTGGGGCGCGTCGAGGTCGAGACCCTCTCGCTCTCGGATATCGACGAGCTGCGCCGATGGCTGCAGGGGGACCTGGGCGCGGCCGTCGAAGGGGGTGAACAGGTCGGGAGCGCCCTGGGCCGCGGCTTCCGGCGCCTCCTCGTGCGCGCCCTCGGGCTGCCGGTTCAGCGCTACCAGGCGCGCACACCCACCTTCGAGATACCGCGATGAAGCGGAGGGGCCCGACCTCAGCGATCCGGATCTTCGGGGGGCACCCAGCCCGGGCCCCTCAGGAACCGCCCCGGGCGGGCCGGGGTGGCGCGACCGTGCGAGATCACCGCCTGGCCGTTCACGTACAGGTGGTGGACTCCCTCGGCCAGCTGGTGAGGCCGCTCGTAGGTGCTCCGCTCCTCGATCGTCTCCGGGTCGAAGACGACGAGATCCGCCATGAAGCCCTCGACGACCAGACCCCGGTCCTGCAGCCCCAGCCGCTCCGCGACGGCCCACGATGATTTTCTGACCGCGTCTTCGAGGGTGATGATCCCCTCGTCGCGCACGTACCGGCCCAGGATTCGGGGGTAGCTACCGTAGGCCCTCGGGTGCGGCTGCCCACCGGCCCGGTTCGGGTTCCAGCCGGCGCCATCCGTGCCGAACTTCATGTAGGGGAGCGCGAGCTTCTGCCGTACGCGGTCCTCGTCCATGGCGAAGTAGATCATCCCGACCCGCGAGCGATCCCGCAGAACGAGATCCATGGTCACATCGATCCAGTCGACCCCGCGCTCCGCGGCCACCTCGGCCAGCGACCGGCCCACCCAGCGGACATGGTCCGGGTTCGATACGGTGGCGATCACGCTTCCCTCCGGGCCCGCCAGCCGACACCAGTTCTCCCACCGGGTCGGCGGGCCGGTCATCTCCGCCCGGATCCGGCTGCGCGCCTCGGGGTCCGCCAGGTTCCGATAGAGGCCTCCATCGGCCTGGACCCATGGGGGGAAGCAGGCGGTCAGCCCTGTCGAAGCCGCGGTGTACGGGTACATCCCGGCGCTCACGTCGAGTCCGCGCCGCCGGGCGTCTTCGATGACCCCGAGCACGTCGTCGGTCCTGTCCCAGTTGTCGCGTCCGGCCACCTTCAGGTGGAAGATCTCGACCGGGACCCCGGACCGCTCGCCGATCTCGATTGCCTCCTCGAGCGCATCGAGAATGAAGTAGGACTCGCTCCGCATGTGGGTGATGTAGAGGCCGCCGTGGGCCTGCACGACCTCGGCGATCTCGACGAGCTCGTCGATCCCCGCATAGGCGCCCGGGGGGTAGATGAGGGCGGTCGCGACCCCGAAGGCGCCGTCCTTCATGGCCTGCTCCGTGACCTCCCGCATCTGCTGCAGCTCCGCGGGATTGGGCGTGCGTTGCGACTGGCCCATGGCGTGCCGCCGCACCGTGGTCCCACCCAGGAAGGAGCCGACATTCAGCGCCACCCCCCCCGCCTCCATCTCTTCGAGCCAGCCCGAGAAGCGCTGCCACTCTCGCGTCCGACGTGCCGCCACCGCTTCGGATACGTGCGTGGCCCGTTCCCCGGGCGCCAGGGGGGCGGGAGTGTTCGACTCGCCCATGATCTCGGTCGTCACCCCCTGGAAGAGCTTGGAGAGCGCCGAGCCGTCCTCGAGATACATGTTGTCGGACTGCCCGTTCAGATCGATGAACCCCGGCGCCAGAACGAGCCCCGAGATGTCGAGCACCTCGCGAGCGCCTGCCCGGTTCAGCGTGCCCGCCGGCGCAACTCGCACGATCCGGTCATCACGAATCGCCACATCGGAGTAGCTCCATGGATTCCCCGATCCGTCCACCAGGCGCCCTCCGACGAAGAGGAGGTCCCACGCTCCGTCGGCGAGCGGTCCGATCGAACGGTCCGGTGCCCCGGAGCCATCGAGAGGGGTGATCTGGGCATGCGCAATCCCCGCGCCCGGAAGGGCGGCCGCAACGACAAAGAGGACGACGATGAAGAGGGCGAACGGCTTCACGCCTGGGGACTCCTGGCTCGGGCAGGGACGGGATGGCTCGGGAGCATCAGTCGGAACGTCGGTCAGGACGTCGGTCGCGGAGGTCAGTCGCGGAGGTCAGTCGGGAAAGGTCACCTTTCGGTGCGTCAGTTCGTCGATCCGTTCGAGATCGGGCTCCACACCGATACCCGGCCCGGACGCCGGGGTGATCGTTCCCGACGAAAGCTCCCACTCCGGGCGCACGATGTCGCGCTCCCAGTAGCGCCGGCTCGCCGAAATGTCGCCCGGGAGGGTGAAACCCGGAAGTCCCGCCAGCGCGACATTGAAGGCGCGTCCGATCCCCGTTTCGAGCATTCCCCCGCACCAGAGCGGGATCTGGCGCTCCGAGCAGAGCCGATGGATTCGCAGAGACTCCGCCAGCCCGCCGACGCGGCCCGGCTTCAGGTTCACGACCCGCCCGGCATCGAGGTGAAGAGCCAGGCGCAGGTCGTCGAGCGAGCGGATCGACTCGTCGAGACAGATCGGGGTGCGCAGGTCCGCCTGCAGCGCCGCGTGATCGAGGAGGTCCTCGTGGCCCAGCGGCTGTTCGATCATCGTCAGACCCAGGTCATCCATCTCGCGCAGGCGGGGGAGATCCGAGAGGGTATACGCCGAGTTCGCGTCGGCCATCAGGGAGACCTCGGGGAACCGGTCCCTCACCGCGCGCAGCATCTCGACGTCGCGGCCGGGCTTGATCTTGAGCTTGATCCGCGCGTACCCCTCCTTCAGGTAGCCCTCGACCTTCCCGAGCAGGGTGTCATCGCTCGATTGCAGCCCAACGCTCACCCCCACCCGGATCGCCCGTCCGGAGGAGCCCAGAAGCTCCCAGACCGGAACCCCCAGGCTCTTCGCCCACAAGTCCCAAACCGACATCTCGACGGCGGCCTTCGCCATGCGGTTGCCCCGGACCCACGGGGCGTGGGTGAACACCTCGGCCGGCCCCATGATCTCGCGGCCCGGGAGTCCGGGCACCAGGAAGCGGGTCAGCACATGCCACGCCGTATCGGTGGTCTCGGGAGAGTACGACGGGTCCTCGGCGGCGACGCACTCGCCCCAGCCCGCGACGCCCTCGCCCTCGAGCCGCAACAGGATCACCCTGCGCTCGCTCCAGACCCCGGAGCTGATGGCGAAGGGCTCGCGAAGGGGAAGGCGGATCTCCCGGAGCTCGGCGCGGTCGATCTTCATGGGGGGGACGTTCCCGGGGCCGCTCCGGCACCGATCGCCGCGAACACCTCGTCGACCTGGCTCCAGCCGACCTGCAGGAGGAAGGTGCTGTTCCGCCCGTAGGACTTGTCGCCCAGGATGAAGAAGCCCGGCTCCGGGTTCATGAGCGTCTCGACTCCATGGCTCTCCTGCGCCAGGCAGTCCCCTCCGCCACTCCCCAGAAGGGCAGCCGAGAGCTTCATCGGGCCCGAGGTGGCGTAGCACTCGTGAATCTGAAGCTGCCGATAGAGCCCCGCGTCGCCCACACCTCCGGTCAGCGCCAGAATCCGATCGGCCCGAATCTCCCGCACGTCGGCACCCCCACGTCGCAGGCGCACGCTCACCCCGTCCGAAGCGGACTCCAGGGCGTCGACGACCACCCCGAGCTCCGGCTCGACCCCTGAGGAGTCGCCACGCGCGATCCGCGAGGCCTCGGCAACAAGCTCCCTGCGCAGGGGGAGTGGATCATCGGGGTCCGTCCCGAATTCCGGGTCATCCCTGCGCATCGCCCAGACCACCCGGGTGCCCGGTGTCCGGCGAGCGAGGGCGTCGAGGGCGCGCACGGCGGTCTGCGCCGAGTGGCCGCTCCCGACCAGGAGGGTCGTTCCCCCGGCCCATCGATCGGCCTCACGGTCGAGATCGGGCAGCCAGCGCTCGATCCGGTCTTCGAGCGCCCGCTCGCCGGGGGCCGGGATCCCCCCGTCACCCAGGGTGTTGGGATTTCCGAACTTGCCGGTGCAGTCGAGGACCAGGTCGGCGAACTCGGTCCGCTCGGTGCCCGTCTCGTCCCGAACCAGGATGCGGAAGGGCCGGCTGGCGCGGGTCGCCGAAGCGATCTCCTCGTGCTTGAGCGTGCCCTGACGCCCCACGGCCAGGACCCGGGTCCCGGTGCGCAAGGCATCTCTCAGGAAGGCTGTGGACCAGAGGGGGTCGAAGACCCGGTCGACCAGCTCGTTCCCCGTCGGCGACGCGTCGGGGTCGACCTCGAGCGGTCCGTCGATCGCGGACAACCCCTCCCGCATCCGATCGGACAGGTTCATCGACCAGGGCGAGAAGAGGCGCACATGCCCCCAGCGCCGGACATGAGCGGCCGGATGGGGGCCGGCCTCGTAGACACGAAGCGCGAACCCGGCGTCGCGGGCCGCCAGGGCGGCGTCGAGTCCAACGGGCCCGGCACCCAGGACCGCCAGGCGACGGATGGGACCGACCTCGGGGCGCTGAAAGGGATCGGAATCTGAGGTCATGGTTTTGGCTCCGGGAAAGGGATGGAGTGCGACGCACGTTCGGGACGTTCTTCGCCGCGAACGCCCTCACTCATCCCGAACAAGAATGTATCGGAAGAGGTTCCCATCGGGCGAGAAGATCCCCCCCCGTACGACCCACCCTCCGGCCAGGTACACCTGGAACGCCTCCCGGGTCGCTTCGCGCCATCGGGTGGCGGCGCGCGGATGGTCCTTCTTGAGCTCCTGGATCGATCCGGGTACCGCGAGCAGGATCAGCGAGCTGCGCAGGTTGAGGCGGGGGGCGGTGGGCTCGAGCACCCCGGAGCTGAAGCCGCCCTCGACCGCCATCGGTGCCTCTTCGAGCTCTGGAAAGGGGAGGGGGACTTCGCCGGCGGCCGGCTCGAGGAGCGCCTTCACCTCGGGACTTTGAACCTCCCACGTGATCACAAGCCGATCCGTTCCGATGTCGGAATGAAGAGGCGAATCCGAGGTGCCGTACATCGCCTCGACGTACTCCGCCGACCAGCCCCCGAGGCGGACCAGGTTAAGGTGGGCGTTGCGAGCCTCGAGGGGGTCGAAGGTCCAGTAGACCCGCTCCACGCCTAGCTCGATGAGCCGCTCCCTCTGCGCGAGCTTCAGGCGACGCCCGATCCCCCTGCCCCGGTACTCGGGGAGCACGGCCAGCATGTCGGACCAGTGGACCGGCCGGCCCTCCTCCATGCCGGTGAGTCCGAAGACGAAGCCGACCATCCGGTCGTCGGAGTCGAAGGCGCCCATGACGACCCCGCCCAGCCGGTCCGTCACCTGGAGGATCGCGATCGGGACCCGTTCCGAGAAATTCCGCCCCCAGACCTCCTCCTGGATACGAACGCAGGCCGCGAACTCCCCTCGGTTTTCGAGCGAGCGAATGAAGACCGGCTTCACGGGCACCTCGCCCGACTCGGGAAAGTCAGCTCCATCCTGCCCTCCGGTAGCTTTCGGCGAGGAGCTCGACGGGGTGGACCACCCGGATGCGTTCTCCGGCGGCCAGGAGGCCCGCCCCGATCTGCATCTGGCAGCCGGGGTTGCCGGTGGCCACGACATCACACCCGGTGGTGAGGATCGCGTCGGTCTTCCGGCGGCCCACCCGCCCCCCCAGATCCTGGTGGGTGATGCCGTAGATCCCCGCACCCCCGCAGCACTCCTCGGCCCCGGGAATCGGGACCAGTTCGAGCTCGGGAATGCTCTCGAGCAGGCGCAGGGGCGAGGTCGTCACCCGCTGCGCGTGGTGCAGGTGGCACGGGGGGTCGTACGCGACCTTGAGGGGCAGGGGCGCCCCGCGGACGGGCTCGCGGCCCTCTCCGGCGAGCAGCTCCGAGATGTCCCGCACGCTCTTCGCCATCGCTTCGGCCGCTTCGTCTTCGAGCAGCTCTCCGCTCTCGCGCAGGAGGGCGCCGCACCCGGCGGCGTTCGAGATCACGTGATCCACCCCGGCGGCCGTGAATGCCGACACGTTCACACGCGCGAGCTCCCGGGCCTGATCGAGTCGCCCCGAATGAGCGTGGAGCGCTCCGCAGCACCCCTGCCCCGTGACCTCGACCACCTCCCAGCCGTTGGCCTCGAGCACGGTACGGGTGGCGCGGTTCACATGTGCGAAGAGCCCGCTCTGCACACACCCGGTGAGCATCGCGACGCGACCCCGCGAGGGAGGATCGTTGCGCGGCCGGGTCTTCGCCTTCCCCGCATCCGAGCCGGCGTCGAGTCGGCTCGGGCGGCTGCTGGCCAGCATGCCCATGGCCAGCCCCACCCGACCCCACAGGCCGGTCGTCGGCAGGCGTCCGGCCATCGTCTCGGGAATCCCCGTGCCACGGATCACCCGCCCCATCCCGAGGGCGACGGAACGCGCCCCATCCCGGGCCATGAGGGCCGGCAGAAGGCGAACGGGCAGCGGAGGCCGACGGGCCTCGACGGCGAGCGCACGGGCCCGCTCCAGCAGAAAGCCGTACTCCACACCCGAGGGGCAGACCGTCTCGCAGGCCCGGCACCCAAGGCACCGATCCAGGTGGAGCTGGTAGGCATCGGATTCGGGCTCCAGCCGGCCCTCGACCACGGCGCGCATCAGGTGGAGACGCCCGCGGGGCGAGTCGGCCTCGTCGCCGAGCTGGATGTAGGTCGGGCAGACGGGCAGGCAGAAGCCGCAATGCACGCAGTGCCCCAGGCGGTCCTTCTGCTCTTCGAGGGCGGCTCTCAGCTCCATGACTCTCTCCATCGGCCCGGCAGGATCCCGGCGGGATCGAAGACACCGAGGACCCCGGACAGCTCGGGCGACGGCGCCGGGGTGACCCCGCCCGCTCGGGCCACTTCGTCCAGAAGCGCACGGGCACGATCCACCGCACGCTCGCCGGCCGGATCCAGATCGAGGCGGACGCCACCCCCCACCAGGTGGAGCGAGGCCCGGCCCCCGAGGTCGACCCACCGGTGGGTGGCTTCGGCCACCGACTCGGCCCTGGACGCGAGGGTCGAGACCACCGTCGACACGGCCCCGGTCCCCTCGCGACGGGCTCGACGCTCCCACCACCCGGCCGACTCCTCGCCTTCGAGCACCCGCGGCCCGACCCCCGCAGCCGCCTCGAGCGTTCGGGCCATCGCCTCGACCGAAGGGCGGTTTCCGTGCAGACGCGCCGCGACCAGGGCCCCGACGGGCAGCCTGCCATCGCTGGGAGACTCCCCCCCGAACTCTCCCGCGATCCACTCCAGCGCCGCGACCGGGGAACCGGTCGCGGCCATGCGCATCCCGATACGGGCCGCTTCGAGTGGATCCTCGATGGTCCACACGAGGGTCCGGTCGACCGCCGGCAGGGGAAAGAGGCGGAGGGTGAGGCGGGTAATCAGCCCGAGTGCCCCCCGGCTCCCCACGGTCAGCCGCAGAAGGTCGAAGCCGGCCACATTCTTCACCACCCGACCTCCCAGCTCCAGAACCCGGCCTTCGCCGGTCACGAGGGTGGCTCCGAGGAGATGATCGCGGAGTCGCCCGTACCCGGTGCACAGGGGGCCATCGAGCCCCCCGGCGAGTACCTGCCCGATCGTCGTCGCTCCGCCTCCGGGGGGATCCAGGGGAAACCACTGCGTAGAGGCCAGCAGCGCCTCCTGCAGCTCTCCGACCGGGGTCCCCGCCCCGACCGTCACGGTCAGGTCGGGAGGAGAGTGGTCGATCACCCCACGCAGCCCCCGGGCCGAGAGTCGCAGGTGCGGGCCCGGTGGAGCCCCCGATGATCGCGCCCCCCCGATCACCACACTGACCCCCTCCCTCGACGCCGCCGCGAGGAGCGCTGCAGCGTGTCGGTCCGACTCCACCTCGATCGGCCCCGCGTCCAGGGCGGGCAGCGGCTCGTTCGGAAGCTCCGCCCGGGCAGGCAGCTCGTCGGGCAGTACCTTTCCGGGGTTGCAGAGACCGAACGGATCGAGAGCGGAGCGGACCTCGGACATGGCGTGCAGGACCTCGGGGCTCAGCACCCTCTCCATGTATCCGCGCTTGTCGATCCCGACCCCGTGCTCCCCGGTGATCGTGCCTCCGACCTCGATGCAGACCTCCATGATCTCGCGCGAGGCGGCCTCGACCCGGGCCAGCTCCTCGGCGTCGTTTCGGTCGAAGAGGAGATTCGGGTGGAGATTTCCGTCGCCGGCGTGAAAGACGTTCGCGATGGTGAGGTCGTAGCGGTCCCCGATCTCGCCGATCCGCCGCAGGACCGCGGGGAGTCGGCTGCGCGGCACCGTGGCGTCCTGGACGAGAAGATCGGGCGCGATCCGTCCCATGGCGCCGAAGGCGCGCTTTCGGCCCGCCCAGAGCGCGGTTCGCTCCTCGTCGGACTGGGCGATACGCACCTCCGAGGCCCCTTCGTCTCGAACGCAGGTGGCCGCCAGCTCGAGCTCGGCGTCGAGCCCTTCCTCGACCCCATCGAGCTCGACCACGAGCGCGGCGCCCGCGTCCGTCGGGTATCCGGCCGCGAACACCGAGGCTTCGACGGCCCGGATCGTCTCCTGGTCGACGATCTCGAGCGCTGCGGGAAGGATTCCACTCGAAATGATCGCGGTGACCGCGCGCCCGGCCCCTTCGAGTGAATCGAAGATGCCCAGGAGGGTGCGCACCCCCGCAGGCTCCGGAATCAGTCCGACCTCGATCTCGGTGACCACCCCGAAGCAGCCCTCCGAGCCTACGAAGAGCCCGATCCAGTCCGGCCCACGCCAGCCCCGGCTCGCGCCCTCGAGACGAGCCGAGCGCCCATCGGGAAGAATGACGGTGAGCGCCTGCACGTACCGCGAGGTGACCCCGTATTTGAGGCAGTGCGGCCCCCCGGAATTCTCGGCCACATTCCCCCCGAGGGTGCATGCGCTCTGAGACGACGGGTCGGGTGCATATATCAGCCCGTGGGGGCGGGTCACCCGGGTCAGCTCCGTATTGACCACACCGGGCTCGACCCGGGCCAGGCGGTTCGCGGGATCGACCTCGAGAATACGGTTCAGGCGGGCCGTCCCGATGACGACCGCTCCCCCCGTCGCCAGGGCACCGCCCGAAAGTCCCGTGCCCGCTCCCCGGGCCACGAAGGCGCGCCCCTCGAGGTGAAGGATTCGGACGGCCTCCTGCAGCTCCGCGGCGCTCCCGGGCAGGATCACGGCCGAGGGCGAGAACCGGTACTGCGTCAGGCCGTCGGACTCGTACACCAGGAGCCGGTCGGGATCGGTAATCAGGTGGTCGTCGCCCACCACGTCGGCGAGTTTTCCCCGAAGAGCCAGGGGAAGGGAGGGTACGAGGGGGAGCGTCGTGGACAAGTGCGTGCCGGATCCGGGAGGGGAAGGAGCACCGGAGGGGTGCCCCCGCAGAATATCATCTCCGACGGCGGTCGATCAAGCCGGGGTCACCCTTCGCCGTCCGGGCCGTCGTGGGGGAATGGGCGTTCCCCGAGGTGGTCGAGGATCGCCCGAACGCTCCACGCGGCGCCGTCACGAAGGCCGGGGGGCAGTTCCGGCCCGTAGACCCGATCCACAAGCTCTCCGATCGTGGCGCCGGGGCTCGACCCCACGGCTTCACGCACCTGGCCGATCCGTCGCAGACGATGCTCACGGTAGCGGCCGATCGCCTCGTGCGGGTCGTCGATCGGGGGTCCATGGGCGGGAAGAATGCGCCGCACCTGAAGGGTCTCGATACGCAGCAGCGACTGAAGGTAGTCGGCCACGCACCCCGCGTAGGAGCCGACCCAGGCCGTGCTCCCCTCACCGAGCAGGAGGTCCCCCGCGAAGAGGGCATTGCCACCGGACCAGTGGAATGCAAGGTGATCGCGGGTGTGTCCGGGCGTCTCCAGAGCACGAAGCCGCCCCACATCGGTGGGCACCTCGTCGCCCTCCTCGAGGGGCATGAAGGGCAGCGACTCTCGCTCGGCCAACGACGAGAGGGGCGACGCACGAACCCGCACGTCGACGCCCGACTCCGCCAGAGCGTCTGCGAGCGAGGCGACCCCCCCCGCGTGGTCCGGGTGGTCATGGGTGACCAGGATCCGCACCTCCTGGGCCCCCCCGGAGGCCAGGACCGAGAGGAGGCGATCCCGGTGCGCAGCCGACTCCGGGCCGGGATCAATGACCACCATCCGCCTGCGTCCCAGCAGGTGGGTGCGGGTCCCGTCGAGCGTAAAGAGCCCCGCGTTGTCGGCTCGGACGACGCGGGGCTCCATTTACGTGCTCCTTCTGATCGAACGGATCGAACGCGTGGCGAGCGCGTTCAGCGGCGCTCGGCCATCAGCTGTTCGGCCAGCTTGTCGGAGACGGCCTGGATCGCGGCCTCGTCCTCGTCGGTGAAGGCCGCGGCCTCCTGCGAATCGAGGTCGAGCTGTCCGAAGATCTGGTCGCCGGCACGAATCAGGACCACCAGCTCCGACTCGACATCGGGGTCGCAGGCGATGTAGTGTTCGTTCTCGGAGACGTCGGGAATGTTCTGGTTGGCCTTCTCGGCGACGGCCAGCCCGCAGATCCCCTCACCCACGGGAATCCTGGAGTGCTCCGTCGGCGAACCCACGTAGTTATGCAGCCAGAGTTCGTCGCCCTCGTCGTTCAGGAGGTACACACCGACCCAGTCGTAGCGACTGTCGGAGCTGTGGATCGCCTTGACGGCATGGCGGAGGAGGGCGTCGGACAGAAATCCGCCGTCGCGCATCTCCTGCAGTTCCTTCACGAGTTCTCTGGGGTTGAACATGGGTGGGTCGGTCCTCGGTATACGGTTTCGGGGTGGACTCGAATTCGCCCTCCCCCGGGTTCATGTAGCATGCGGAGAACAGTTAGTTTAATTGTCTTCGCCGTATCGAGTCAACGAGAGGCCTCACTCCGAGGAGGAACAAGGGGCATGTCGGCACGACGCTTTTCCCCCTTTGCGTGGGGGGTTTTCGGGTATTCCCTGCTCGTCATCCTCTGGGGGTATTTCCTCCGGATTTCGGAGTCCGGCGACGGGTGCGGAACGGACTGGCCCCTGTGCCATGGTGCGGTCGTTCCCGAGGCTCCACCCTTCGCCACCTTCGTGGAGTTCTCGCACCGCCTCTCCTCGGGACTGGTGCTCCTCCTGGTGCTGGCGATGGTGATCTGGGCCTTCCGGGCCTACCCCCGAGGCTCGGCCGTTCGCAAGGCGGCCGGGGCGTCGCTCCTGTTCACCCTGACGGAATCGCTGGTCGGCGCGGTCCTGGTGGTCCTCGGGTGGGTGGCGACCGACGTCTCGCTGGGCCGCATCATCATCCGGCCCTTTCACGTGACGAACACCTTCCTCCTGATGGCGGCCCTCGCGCTCACCGCCTGGTGGTCGTGGCGCGAGGTGACCCGGGTCCCCAGGCCGTCGAGGCCCACCGTCCGCCTCATGGGGCCGGTGATCGTCGGCGTGCTGGCGCTGGCCTGGACGGGCTCCTGGACGGGACTCGCCGCCACCGCCTTCCCGGCCGAGACATTGCGCGACGGGGTGGGCCAGTACCTCGACCCCCAGCACCTGCTGATCTACCTCAGGGTCAGCCACCCGATTCTCGCGCTGATCGTGATCGGACTGATTCTGCGGATGGTCCGCATCGTTCGAGACGGCTCGACCGGCGGGGTCCCCGACACCGTCACCCGGCGACTCGCCCTGGCCTGCGGGGTGCTCGCCGGAGTCCAGCTCCTGGCGGGCCCCGCGACGATCGCCCTCGGCAACCCGTGGGCGATGCGTCTGGGGCACCTCTTCCTGGCGGACCTCCTCTGGGTCGCGCTGGTCCTGCTGGCCTCCGAACTGGCCGGAGCCCGCGGCGTACCCGAAGCCGTCGACTCCGCCGATCAGCCCTGGACGAACGAGGCGTCGGCCGAGAGGTTGCGAACAAATCCGGCCAGGAGCTGAGCGGCCCGCATGAGGTCGGCCGTCGACACCACCTCGGAGGGGGAGTGCATGTACCGGTTCGGAATCGAGACGAGCCCGGTCGGAACCCCGCTTCGGACCATGAAGATCCCGTCGGCGTCGGTCCGGCTCGCACGGGGGGCCGCCATCAGAGAATACGGAATCTCTTCGGCCTCAGCCGCGTCGACGAGTCGGTCGAAGACCATCGGGTGCATGGCCGACCCACGGCTCAGCACCGGACCGCCCCCGAGCTCGTGCTCACCCACCTCGTTCTTCGACACGTCGGGCACATCGGTCGAGAAGGTGACATCGACCACCAGCGCCACATCGGGATCCAGTGAAAAGGCGGAGCTTCGGGCCCCGCCCCCGGTGAAGCCGATCTCCTCCTGCACGGTCGCGACCGCTACGCAGCCGGCATCAGGCGCGGGATCCTTCGCGAGCAGGCGCAGCGCTTCGAGCACCACGTACGCACCGACTCGGTTGTCGATCGCCCGCGACGCAATCCGGTCTCCGGCGAGCCGCAGGAACCCGGACGCCACCACCGCCGGATCGCCGACCCGGATCCCCATCTCGGCCACCGCCTCGGGAGAGGCGGCCCCCAGGTCGATCCAGAGGTTCTCGATCTCGGAGACCTTCTTCCGCTCCTCGGGCTTCATCAGGTGAATCGGCTTCTTCCCGATCACACCGGGCACATCGCCCTCGCGCCCCATCACGCGCACGCGCTGGCCCACCAGCACCTGCGAGTCCCATCCCCCGATCCCACCGAAGTAGAGAAATCCCTTCTCGTTGATGTGCGTGATCTGCAGACCGATCTCGTCCATGTGCCCGGCAAGCATTACCCGGGGGCGCTTCTGCTCGCCGATCGCGGCGAAGGAGTTTCCCTGGACGTCTCCCCAGACCCGCTCGGCGAACCCTCCGGCCTCGTCTTTCCAGATCCGGGCGGGGCGCCCTTCGAACCCCGAGGGTCCGGGCTCTTCGAGGAGGCGCTCGAGAAAGGCTAGCTCGTTGCTCATGTCTGATCACTCCAGCTGCGAAGGACGTGGGGCCCGCAAGGGCCGAAGGGGGCTTGAAATGGGTCGCGGACGCGTCTGGTCTCGCCAAGGTCCCGTGGCATTCGACCGGCGTCGCGCCACAACAATGGCACCTCGACCCGAGCTTTGAAAGGGCTGGATGGGACCGATTCGCGCCACAGTGTTTTGCGGCGCACCCGGCACGCCACCCCACGCCCTGGTCCCGGCACCCCCAACCCACGTCGTCGACGGCACGCCTACTGGATGATCTCTCCGGGTCGGGGAGGCCGAGTGTCGCCATCGTCCGGATCGTGGGCACCGTCTCCATCCTGGCCGCCACGCGCGCCCCGGTCTCCGCCGCGGTCCGCGCCCCCATCCGACACCGGATCGGACCGACCCACCCCTCGGGCCCCCGGGCCTGCGCCGGGGCCGGGCCATCCCCCCATCATCGTCACATGGATCCGCCCGCTCTGCATACCGCGCATGAGCCGGGCGGTCGCCCACTTCTGGAGCACCGAGCGGGTCGGCGGAATCAGGAGGGCAAAGCCGATCACGTCGGTCAGGACACCGGGGGTCATCAGGAGGGTGCCCCCGACGAGGATCGCCGCGGCATCCATGAGTGCCCTCCCCGGAAGCTCCCCACCGGCCATCTGCATCTGCACCCGGGTGAGTACCTGGATTCCCTGCGAGCGGGCGAGCCATGCCCCCACGATGCCGGTGACCGCAACCAGAAGGACAGTGGGAAGCACACCCATCCACTGGCCGATCCAGATGAGGAGCGCGAGCTCCAGCAGGGGGATCACCACGAAGAGGCAGCCGAGTCTCGCGAGCACCGTCGTCGTTCTCCAGCAGAGGAACGTCCGGCGAGGGAACGGGGTTCCTCTCAGCTCGGACGATAGTTAGATATGGGTCACGGGGGTCGCTGAACCCTCGGACGAAGACCCCTCTATCCTCGCATCCCTACCCGGGGAATCAAGGCAGCGGGATTCATGACGATTGAACAAACCTACTTTCGCAAGGGGTTCGGACTGAAGGACGAGGTCCGGCCCATCATCGCCTCAGAATATCATTCCAGCCTCGTCGAACGCATCCGTTCGAGGGGATACACCGACACCTTCGGCGATGTCACGGTTCGACTCGCCGAGGAATTCGGCTTCTGCTACGGGGTGGACCGCGCCGTGGACTACGCCTACGAGACGCGGCGGAAGTTCCCCGACAAGAAGGTCTACCTGGTGGGCGAGATCATCCACAATCCGCACGTGAACCAGCGGATGAAGGAAATGGATATCGAGTTCATCTACCCCGACGACGACGGGAACTTCGAGTTTTCACACGTGACCCCGGAAGACGCGGTGCTCCTGCCCGCCTTCGGCGTCACGATCGAGGCCTTCAAGGACCTGCAGAGCATCGGCTGTGTCCTGGTCGACACCACCTGTGGATCGGTGCTGCTCGTCTGGAAGCGCGTCGAGAGCTATGCGCGCGACGGCTTCACCGCCGTGATTCACGGCAAGCACACGCACGAAGAGAGTCGGGCCACCGCCTCGCAGGTCCGCATGCACCCCGAGGGCCGCTACATCATCGTTCGGGACATGCCCGAGGCGGACATCCTCTGCGACTACATTCGCGGCTCCGACAACCGTCTCTCCCGCAAGGAGTTCATGGAGCGCTTCGGTGTGAAGTCGTCGGACGACTTCGATCCGGACAAGCACCTGAAGCAGATCGGGGTGGCGAACCAGACCACGATGCTGGCCAACGAATCGATGGCGATCGGCGGTCGACTCCGCAAGGCGATGGTAGAGGCCTACGGTGAGGACTACGCCGCCGAGAACTTCCGTTCCTTCGGCACCATCTGTTCGGCCACCCAGGAGCGCCAGGACGCGGTGGTCAAGATGATGGACAGTCCGCCGGACATCATGATCGTGATCGGGGGATACAACTCGTCGAACACGAACCATCTCGCACACATGTGCCAGCAGCACACCCGCACCTTCCATGTCGAGGACTCGGTCTGCATCGATCTCGACACGGGTCGGATCCGGCACAAGGTGGAGCTGGACGCCCACGCACCCGAGACCGTCGACGAGGACTGGCTCCCCGAGGGGCCCTTCGAGCTGGGGATCACCGCGGGCGCGTCGACCCCGAACAACAAGATCGGCGACGTACTGGAGCGGGTGCTGCGGCTGCGGGGAATCGACCTTCCCGAGACAAAGCCGAGCACCCAGCCGGCCTGAGGACGGGTTCCCGCGCGCCGCTGACTGAGCACCGCTTACCGGGCGCCCCTCATGGAGAGGGGCGAGCCCTCATTCAGCCCGGTCCGACTGGGATGAAGTAACCGGCACCGCCTGCTGCGCACCCTCGGCGATCCCTCGCCCGAGGGTGCGCAGCAGGCTCCGGAGCTCCACCTGCTCGTCGGGCTCCAGGTGCCCCATGAGTCCGCAGATGAACTCCGCGTGGCCCGGAAAGACCTCTCCGATCCGCTGTCGCCCTTCCGCGGTCAGGTATGCCTTGATCACGCGGCGATCCTCGTCGGAGCGCTTCCGGTACACGAGCCCCTGCTCTTCGAGCCGGTCCATCACGTAGGTGATGTTGCCCCCGGTCACCAGGAGCTTCTCGGCCAGTTCACCGAGCGAGAGCGGGCCCAGGTGGTGCAGGGCCTCGAGGATGCCGAACTGCGGAACCGTGAGACCGTACTCCGTCACCTTGAGTCCGACTTCGCGCGACACCGTTAGGTAGGCCCGCGCGAGGGTGATCCAGAGACGGAGCGCCCGCTCCTCCTCGTCGCCCCACTCCCTGGGCGCTGCGATTGATTCGCGGCCATCCGTCACGTTCGTGCCGCCTCAGTCCTGTGCGGAGACGGCGGACCGTCTCCCGGTGAAGGGTTGAACCACCCCGAATCCGGGTGGAGTCCGGTGATCCGGTGCCGGTCAGATGTGGATCGGCCGTCCGAGCGCGGCGAGCGCCCCTTCGGCCACGGCCTCGGACAGTGTCGGATGAGGATGGATCGCCTTCTCCATCTCCTCGACGGTGGACTCCAGGTGGCGACCGATCACGAACTCCGCGATGAGCTCGGTGGCGTGCGGACCCATGATGTGCGCCCCGACGATCTCGGAGTACTTCTTGTCGCGGATCACCTTGATGAAGCCGTCGGTGTGTCCGTGGGCGATGGCCCGGCCGTTTCCGACCCAGGGGAACTTGCCGACCTGAATGTCCAGCCCCTTCTCCTTCGCCTGCTCCTCGGTCAGTCCGACCGAGGCGACCTCGGGGTGACAGTAGGTGCAGTTGGGGATGTTGTCGTAGTCGACGGGGCCGTGTGCCTCGCCCGCGATCTTCTCGACACACACGACGCCCTCGTGCGAGGCCTTGTGCGCCAGGAGCGCCCCGCCCGCGCAGTCTCCCACGGCGTACACGCCCTCGACATTCGTCCGCATCCACTTGTCGACCTTGACGAAGTCGCCCTTCTCGGTCTTCTCCACCCCGGCCGCGTCGAGCCCCGCGTCTTCGGTGTTGGGGATCCGACCCACCGCCGAGAGGACCCGATCGACCTCGAGGGTGTGCTCCTCGCCATCGGCGTCCTTGAAGGTGACGGTGACCCCGTCGGATCCGGGATCCGCCTTCTCGAGCCGGGCCCCGGTGTGGATCGTCATGCCGCGGCGCTTGTAGCTCTTCTCCATGGCCGCCGAGATGTCGGCGTCTTCGAGGGGAAGGATCCGATCCATGGCCTCGATGATCGTGACCTCGGAGCCGTAGGCCGAGAAGATGTCGGCGAACTCCATCCCGATCGCCCCGGCCCCCACGATCACCAGCGACTCGGGGGCCTCTTCGGCGAACAGCGCGTGGTCCGACGACCAGATCCGATCCCCGTCGATCTCGAGGAAGGGAAGGCTTCGGGGCCGAGAGCCCGTGGCGATCATGATGTGCTCGGCTTCGTAGGTGGTCTTGTCGCCGTCGCCGTTTTCGACCTCGACCTTGCCCTTCCCGGTGAGGCGCCCGTAGCCTTCGATGTGGGTGATCTTGTTCTTCTTGAAGAGCATCCCCACACCCTTGTTGAGCTGGTTCGCCACCGATCGGCTGCGCTTCTGCGCCGGGCCGAGGGCGATCTTCACCTCGTCGAAGCTGATCCCGTGGTCCTCGGCGCCCTTGAGCTCGTTGACCAGGAGCGCCGAGGTGAGCAGAGACTTGGTCGGGATGCACCCGATGTTCAGGCAGACCCCGCCCAGCTTGTCGGCTTCGATGCAACCGACGGTCATGCCGAGCTGCGCCGCCCGGATCGCGCCCACGTATCCACCGGGGCCACCGCCCACGACGAGGAGGTCGAACTTCTTCTTGTCCTTGGAATTTCCGGCCACGCTGCACCTCGGGTCAGATTCAGTCTCAGACGTGCCTGCCGGCACGTCACGCACACCGCTTCACGAGTTCCCGACACGGGCGCCCCGATCCGGGCCCATGAAGCCGGCACAAGTTAGACGGATCGGCGGGACCGGGCCACCCCCCCGGGCGCCCCCCTTCCGGTGTGGACCTTTGCGATCCGGGGCCTCGCGTGCCATGATCCCTCGGAGCGCACCGCACCCTGCGGCGCCTGGCTGCTCTGTCCGCCCCTCCGTCACCTCGCGTGTGCCGGAGCCCTGACTCCGGAGATTCCCCACATGTGGATTGCCGCCCTGGTTCTGGTCCTGGTCGCCGTCGGTGTCGTCATGATCTACAACGGGCTCGTCGACCTGAGGGAGCGGGGCGATGCGTCCTGGTCCGACATCGACGTGCAGCTGAAGCGTAGACACGACCTGATCCCGAATCTGGTCGAGATCGTCAAGGGTTACGCGGCGCACGAGCGAGAGGCGCTCGAGGCCGTCACCCGGGCCCGGAGCAGTGCCATGGAGGCCCGCGGGCCCGCCGCTCGCGGGGCGGCCGAAAGGGGGCTCGCCGGAGCCCTCCGGTCGCTCTTCGCGCTCTCGGAGTCCTACCCGCAGCTGCAGGCCAGCGGCAATTTCTCGGAGCTCCAGCAGGCGCTCACCGCCGTCGAAGACGACCTGCAGCGCGCCCGCCGGTACTACAACGCCGTGACCCGCGATTACAACATCCGCACCCGCAGCATCCCCTCGAACATCGTGGCGCGCGCCTTCGGATTTCGGGCTCGCGAGTTCTTCCAGGCCGAGGAGTCCGAACGGGCCGCACCCCAGGTCCGACTTGATGATGCGGGGTCTTGATATGGGTATGACGAGGACCTGTGGGGAATAGCTTACGGGCGAATCCCGCCGCCAGACCCGGGCGGCGCTTTCTTGTGCGTGTACTCCAGGACCCACCGCTCCAACGCTCGCTTGACCTCATCCCATTCAACCTGCCAGAGCATCTCGGGAGTGTCTTCCTGCTCAGCATCGTCGAAGTAGGTGAGGGCGAACACCGTGTGGCCGAAATTCGTGAAGTCGTACTTCCGACCGTACAACTGGAGCATCTGGTCGACCGTGAACCCCGAGCGCCCGAGCGCGAAGATGTCGATGAAGTCCCTCTTCGCCCCTCGCCCGCCGATAGCAGACAGCTTCATGCACGCGAGGTCCTCGAGACCGGCCAGTCGGACGTGATACTCCGGCCAGACGACTGGAGGAACCAGTTCGGGATATCGATACTCGAGGAAGCTCAGCTTCACGCCCTCCGCTGTCCCATGGAGGGTCCCCTCCTCTATATCCATGACCTCGATCGGGATACCCGCGTCCCTGAGGTCGGTGGCGAGAACCAGGGGATCGATCGCTGACGGCGAGAACCAGTCGAGATCCACCGAGCGGCGATGTCCGACCTGAATGGCCAATGCAGTGCCACCCGCCAGGTAGAATCCTCGGTCGGCGGCTATTTTCCCGAGCCGACGCAGCAGTACCTGCTGGGTGAGCGGCATCACCTCTGGGTAGAAGGTCATCCGTGCGTCCGACGGTTCCAGGGGTTGCGACGAGCGGCCTCGATCCACTCGTCTACATCGCGGCGCGGAATGTCCAGGAGCAGACCCCAGAACCGAAGGCGACGTGGGCTGATCCCTCGACCCCGGCGCCGCACGATGAAATCACGGATCTCGTCGTCGCTCATGTGCTGGCGCAGCCACCGGACGGCACGCATGCCGCCCTTCTCGAGGAGCCGGAATGCGATCGTGTGGCGGCTGCGGTCCCACGACAACCGCTCGGCATCATAGTCCCAGAAGAAGGCCTTGATGTCGTCCGGCAAGCCGCCCATCGCCTCTGTGTTCGTCATTGGCCGCCTCATCGAATCATTCGGGGTCTCCCCACTATAGTACCCCGTCGACCCGGCTGGGGGCCATTCGCGTGCCGCCGGTTCGCATGCAGGCGGAACGAGCATGCCGAAAGAGGTGATCGATCGTGCATCCTGAAGGAGAAAATGTCGAGTTCACAGGCAGAACGAACGGGTTATATGCACGGCCGTGCAGATCGCACGGCGCGTACCCAACCGCGGTTTAGCGTGGTCGGGTTCTCCGAGCTGTCAGCTTCCCAACCTGCACGCCTCGTCGATTACTCCACCTCGAATATATCCGCGGAGGCGTTGGCGGGCGGGATTGTGGAGCCTGTCCGCACAGTAGGCGTTCTGGAGGACGGCGACGCCAGGCGGGCCCATCTCCTCCGCCAGGAGGCGAAGTGCGGTGAGGGATTGGGATTCAGGGGTTTCCAGCGCCTCTGCAAGCAGGGGAAGTAGTCGCCCCGGGGGGCGACGAGGCTGAGCCGGAACAGGACCTCCGATCGCAACAACGGTTCGTCAAGCGAATCATAGATTCGGAAAAGGAGATCGACCCCCCCCGGGAAGGGGGCTCCCCACTCCGGCTCCGCAGTGATCGCGTCGCCGATCGACCCCACAACCCGGCTGTAGACGTTGATCCTGGTTGTCGACGCGGTCCGCATGATCGCCACCAGCGAGTCCGATACGGCTTCAAGCTCCGCTGGGGTTCGAGCTCCCCGCGTCTGCCGGAGAAAGGCGCCGACCCCGGTGGCGTCCCCCGCACGGACCTCCGCCACGAGCGCCTCCACGCTCACGGGTGGGCCTGGCAGAGAGTCCGGCGTTTGCGCCCGGACGTCGCCGGGAGTGGAGAGGGCAACGGCCGCCAGCAGGCAGGCGACGAAGCTGGCCCGGATGCCCCGGATCAGTTTCGTCATGAGAGTCATGGCCTCGTTGCCAGTGTATACCTGCCCCCGTCGATGCTTCGCTCTACACGACCCAAGCACCACCGCGTTGGAGCCGCTCGCGCGGGGGCACCGGCGTCGGGGAACCCTTCGGGGCGCAGCGGAAGGTGAAGGCTCGGCCGATCACCCCACGCGCCCCGAAGCGTAGCGAGCCTCCCCACCAAGACCCCCCACCGCAAAGGCGAGCGGCCCCGTCGCCGGTGCCCCCGCGCGAGCGGCGCGAGTGCAGCCCCCAATATCAGACGAAGGCCGTCAGCGGCTCCTCGAGAATCCCCTTCAGCGTCTGCAGGAAGGCGCTCCCCATGGCCCCGTCGATCACCCGGTGGTCGCACGACATGGTGATCTTCATGCGGGGCCGGACCACGATCTCGCCATCGACCACCACGGCGCGCTCCTCCATGGCCCCCACCGCCAGGATCCCCGCCTCGGGCGGGTTGATCACCGCGGTGAACTCCTCGATTCCGAACATCCCCAGGTTCGACACCGAGAAGCTCGCCCCCGTGTACTCCTCGGGCTTGAGCTTCTTCTCGCGGGCACGCCCCGCAAGCTCACGGACCTCCTGGGCGATCTCGACCAGTCCCTTGCGTTCGGCGTCACGCACGATCGGCGTGATCAGGCCGTCGTCGATCGCCACCGCCACACCCAGGTGCACGCGGTTGAAGCGCCGAATGTGATCGCCGCCCCAGTGCGCATTGCACTCGGGATGGCGCGAGAGCGCGAGAGCGGTGGTCTTCAGGACGATGTCGTTGTACGAGACCTTCAGCCCGTCCTTCTCGAGCTGCCGGTTGATCCGCGCGCGCGCCTCGACGATCCGACCCATGTCCACATCGATCGTCAGGAAGAAGTGCGGCACCGGACCGATCGACTCCACCAGGCGGCGGGCGATCGTCTTGCGCATCTGCGAGAGTGGGACGTCTTCGTACTCCTCCTCGTCGGGAGCCCTCCGATCGGGCGTCTTCGCGGGCTCGTCCTTTTCGGCCGGCCCTTCACGCACCGCGGTCTCGACGTCGGCCTTCACGATCCGGCCGCCGGGTCCCGAGCCCTCGAGCGACGCGAGGTCGATGCCCTCCTCCTCGGCCAGCCTGCGCGCGACGGGTGACGCCTTGACCCGCGTCTCGTCCCCGTCGTCCTTCTTCGCCTCCTTCTTCGCCTCCTTCTTCTTCTCATCGGCATCGGACCGATCCAGGTCCTTCACCGGATCCGGGATCGAGGCCTCGTCCTCGTCATCGTCTTCGGAGGCGTCATCCTCCTTGGTATCGGCATCCTCGTCGGGATCCTCGCCGGCATCGTCGTCGGGATCCTCGTCGTCCTCCTTCGACGCGTCCGCGCTCTCCTCGTCATCGTCGGGAGCCGCGCCACCATCGGCGTCGCCGACCAGATCCGAGATGTCCTCGTCCTCGGAACCGATCACGGCGATCACGTCGCCCACCGGTGCCGTGTCCCCCTCCTGGGTCAGGATCTTGAGCAGCACGCCGTCGCCTCGCGCGACGAGCTCCATGGTCGCCTTGTCCGTTTCGATCTCGGCGATCACCTCGCCGCTCGACACCTCGTCCCCCTCACCCTTCAGCCACTGAACGATCTGGCCTTCTTCCATCGTGGGGGAAAGCGCTTCCATATGGACTTTCGTCGCCATGCGTCTGCCTCGCTTCTGCGCGTTTGCTCCCGGGGGGAGCACTCAGGTTCGGGGAGTGGCAATCCACCCCCGGCAATCGTCGAATTCTTCAGCGGGCCGCAGCCGGCCCGGTCCGATCAGTCCGCGGACCCGTTCCGGTACAGCACCCGGTTGCACGCCCGCACGACACGGTCCGCGTCGGGCTTCGCGATCTGCTCCAGGTTCTTCGCGTAGGGCATCGGGACATCCGCCTGCGTCACCCGGAGGATCGGCGCGTCGAGGTAATCGAAGGCCTCCTCCTGGATGGTGGCGGCAATCTGCGCCCCGATCCCGGCATACGGCCAACCCTCTTCGAGATACACGACCCGGTTTGTCTTGTGGACGGTGGCCAGGATCGCCTCGACATCGAGAGGACGCAGGCTCCGCAGGTCGAGGACCTCGGCATCGATGCCGTCCTTCTCGAGCTTCTTCGCGGCCTGCAGCGCCACATGCACCATCTTGCCGTGTGTGATGATCGAGACGTCGGAACCCTCGCGCTTCACATCGGCCTTGCCGAGCGGGATCACGAAGTCCCCGTCCTCGACGTCCGGGACCTCTCCCTTCAGGTTATAGAGGAGTTCTCCCTCCATGAACGCCACGGGGTCATTGTCACGAATCGCGGCCTTCAGCAGGCCCTTCGCATCGGCCGGCGTGCCCGGAGTGACCAGTTTGATCCCGGGCGCGTGCACGTACCAGGTCTCGCAGGCCTGCGAATGCTGCGCCGAGAGCTGAAGCGCCGCTCCGGTGGGGCCCCGAAAGACCATCGGCACCGGAAGCTGCCCGCCGGTCATGTAGAAGGTCTTGGCGGCCGAGTTGATCACCTGGTCGAGCGCCAGGATCGAGAAGTTGAAGGTCATGAACTCGATCACCGGACGCAGCCCACCCATCGCGGCGCCGACCCCGAGCCCGGCAAACCCGAGTTCCGCGATCGGAGAGTCGACCACGCGCCGGTCCCCAAACTTTTCGAGGAGGCCTTTCGAGACCTTGTAGGCTCCATCGTACTCCGCAACCTCTTCGCCCATCAGGAACACGGTGTCGTCCCGTTCCATCTCTTCGGCGAGCGCCTGGTTCAGCGCTTCCCGGTAGGTGATGGTCTGCATGATCAATCCTCCCCTTCGCGGTCGCGGCCATCGAAGAACAGTCGGCCGTGCTCGTTCACTTCGCTGTACACGTGGGTGTAGAGCTCCTCGCGTGCCGGGAAGGGCGCCTCTTCGGCGAAGTCGGCGGCCTCGTCCACCACGGCGCGTACCTCACGGTCCATCTCCGCGAGTTCGTCCTCGGTCAGAAGCTCGGCGTCGAAGAGCCGATCGCGGAGCAGCGAGATCGGGTCCTCCTGTTTCACCTTCGACTCGACCTCGTCCTTGCTGCGATAGGTCCCCGAGACGGGGTCCGACATCGAGTGCCCCTTGAACCGGTACGTCCGTGCGTCGACGTACTGGGGACCTTCCCCGGCCCGGATCTTCTCGACCAGTTCCTCGACCAGCGTCCAGGTCGCGAGGATGTCCTGGGCGTTCACATGATGCGCCGGAACCCCGAGCCCGGCGGCCCGCTCCTTGACCGGCAGCGCGCTCACTCGGCTGAAGGCGGTGCCCATCCCGTACTCGTTGTTCTCGACGACGAAGAGCACGGGCAGCTTCCAGATGGCGGCCATGTTCAGCGCCTCGTGGAAGGCCCCCTGGTTCACGGCGGCGTCTCCCATGAAGCAGACGCAGATGCGATCCTCCTCGCGGTACTTGATCGCGAAGCCCAGTCCGGCCGCCAGCGGGACCTGAGCACCCACGATCCCATGGCCACCCATGAAGCCCTTCTCCACGTCGAAGATGTGCATCGAGCCCCCCTTCCCACGCACGGCGCCGCTGTCGCGTCCGTACAGCTCGGCCATCACCGCGTTCGCTTCCACCCCCTTCGCCAGCGCCTGCGTGTGATCCCGGTACGCGGTGATCACGTAGTCGTCCTTGCGGAGCGGCCCGATGAAGCCCAGGGCCACCGCCTCCTGGCCGATATGCAGGTGGCAGAAACCGCCGATCTTGCCGATCGCGTAGGCCTCTTCGGCCTTCTCCTCGAAGCGGCGGTAGAGCAGCATCTCCTTCAGGAAACCCTTCAGCTGATCCGTCTCGAATCCTTCCAGACCCGTCATCGACTCGTCTCCCTTCCCGGCCTCGCGGCTCATGGTGCTGGTATCGGTCATCGGGGTTCACCTCCGGTATCCGCTTTGTTTCCGTTCCGTCCCATTTCGAGCTGGACCAGGTTCAGCCCCGGCACCTCGGCGGGAGCGGGAATGTCCTTCTCGAGCACCTCCTGAATCGCACCCGGGCCCCCCGCGACCAAGTCGCGGGCCTGCTCCTTGGCATGGTACGAGGAGCGCACCAGCGGTCCGGACTCGACGTGGCGGAACCCGAATTCCTCTTCCCCGACCCGCTTCCACTCGCGGAATTCGTCGGGGGTGACCCAGCGGGCCACGGGAATATGGTCCCGAGAGGGACGCAGGTACTGGCCCAGCGTCAGGATGTCGACCGCCGCCTCACGAAGGTCGGCCATCGCCTGTCGGAGTTCGTCCTCGCGCTCGCCCATCCCCAGGATGATCCCGGTCTTGGTCAGGATCGAGGCGTCGATGCGCTTGGCCGCCCCCAGGAAGGAGATCGATCTCCAGTATCGGCCTCCCGGACGCACGTCCGGATGAAGGCGGTCCACCGTCTCGAGGTTGTGGCCGAGGATTGCGGGCCGGGCATCCATCACTACCTTCAGCGCCTCTTCGTCGCCCTTGAAGTCGGGGATCAGCACCTCGACCGAGCAGCCCGGCACGCGCTCGTGGATCTGCCGGATCGTGTCGGCGTAGATCGCCGCGCCCCCGTCCGGCAGCTCGTCACGGTTCACCGAGGTGATCACGCAGTGCTCGAGCTCCATCGCCTCGACGGTCTCGGCCACACGACGCGGCTCGTCCTCGTCGAGCTCGGTGGGCATCCCGTGGGCCACCGCGCAGTACTTGCACGCCCGAGTGCACACATCGCCCAGGATCATGAAGGTCGCCGTGCCGGCCTCCCAGCACTCTCCGATGTTCGGACAGCCGGCCTCCTCACACACGGTGTGGAGCGACTGGCTGCGCATCAGCTTCTTGAGGCGGTTGTAGTTCCGGCCTCCGGGAGACCGCACCTTGAGCCAGCTCGGCTTGCGATCGCCCATGGGGACCGTCTCGATCCCCTCGTGCGCTCGAATGGTCGCGGTACCTTTCGGCTTCACGATCCCCGTGTCCTTGGCGCCGGGATGGTATCCCCCCGGCGGGCGGGTCAACGTATCGGCCATCAATCTATCTCCTTGCTGCCCTCGGGGTCCTTGTCGGACGCCGATGAGCGTTCAGCCATCGAACCGGAATGATCCGGGCTCCGGGGACGTTCCCCGGAGAGTCGGGTCGCTCGTGCGTCGGAATCTCAGGTCGAAAAAAAAGCCCCCTCGCGATCAAGGCGGAGAGCGCAACCCGGCGGGACCGCACTCCACGATCGGGTCCGGTGGCAGGTGTCCATTCTTTTCAATGATGATAGCACGATCAGAGGTTTCGGGGCAACCTTCCGGAAGGGGGGCTCGTCTCCTCGATCAGTCGGACCACCTCGGCCGGATCGTCGGTCAGCTGAAGCAGCTTCAGGTCGGGTGGAGTGATGTTTCCCTCACTCAGAAGGCGGGCGCGAATCCACTCCAGAAGCCCCTCCCAGTACTCCGTCCCGAAGAGCACCACCGGGAAATTGTGGATCTTCCCGGTCTGGATCAGGGTGAGCGACTCGAAGAGCTCGTCGAGGGTGCCGAATCCGCCGGGGAAGATGACGTAGCCCTGGGAGTACTTCACGAACATCGTCTTTCGGACGAAGAAGTATCGAAAATCGACCCCGACATCCACGTAGGGGTTCATTCCCTGTTCGAAGGGGAGTTCGATGTTGCACCCGACCGACAGGGCGCCCGCTTCTCGAGCCCCGCGATTTCCGGCCTCCATCATTCCGGGGCCGCCGCCGGTGATGATACTGTAGCCGGCTCGGCCCAGGAGTGCCGCGGTCTCCCGGCATGCTTCGTACATGGGATCGTCCGGGAGCGTTCGGGCCGATCCGAAGATCGAGATCGCCGGTCCGGTCGAAGAGAGCACCTCGAAGCCTTCCACGAACTCTCCCATCACCCGGAAGACCCGCCAGGCGTCGGTCGCATCGCGGACAGGGGCATCTGGGTCTCGTTCGTCCCCCTCGAGGAGGCGTTCGTCTTCGGTTCGGGCCCGCGAAGGGCGTCGTCCGTCATCTCTCTCCAAGAAGGGCCTCCGCATCCTGCCTAAGAATCGGCATCAGGTTCGCATGGTGATCATAATCGTCGAGGTCGCGCGCCATCTGTTCGTCCCATACCTCGAGCATGCGCGCGTAATACTCTCGCGCCGGCCCCTCGTCGTCCATCTCGAGATGCGCCTCGGCGGCGGCCGAGAGCAGGAGAAGGTGGTCGGGATCCTGTTCCAGCCCCGCGAGCGCGGTCTCGAGCGATCGTTCGAAGTCGAGGGAGACGCGCTGCAGGAGCGCCAGGTGAAAGTGCCCGTCGGGGTCGAGAGGGCGCGCCAGGTCGTAGGCGTCGAGCGCCATCGGAAGGAAGTTCATGACCTCGGTGCTGTCCTGGGCCGAGATCGCGATCGCGACCCGTTCGAAGAGCCGATCCGCTGCTTCCCGTGGTGTCATCGTCGAGAGGTCCACGTTCGGCGCGGGCCCGAGCTGCCCCGGGGCTCCGCCCTGGGGAGTCCCGGGAGGGGGAGCGCCTCCGGCCCCGCCGTCGCTGAAGATCGGAAAGGCGGCCACGACCAGGAGGGCGACCAGAAGGACCCCGGTCAGGGCCCAGGGCAGGGTGCCCGCCGCGGTGGAGGAGGGTGACGGCTCCCTTCCGGTCGGTTCGAGACGCAGCGGGCCACCGCACTCGGTACAGAAGCGCAGGCCCTTTTCCATCACTTCGGCGCAGGAGGGGCAGTCCATGGGACGAAGCGACGCGCCGCATGAACCGCAGAAAGCTCCGGCCCCTTCGGTGCCGCACTGGGTACAATGCATGAATCCAGAAACTCCCGTCATCTTTGGCTGGGACAGCTGATCACAAGCGGTGTATAATAACTGTTGCGGGGGCGGGGCTGAAAGTCGGTTCACCCCGCGGGCCGGAACCCATTCCCGCCGGGGCCGGCACGGACCCCGCGCGCTGGAGCCTTTCGACGATCGGCGGCGCGGGTGCCGGACCTGCGGACTCCGCCCAGAGCGCTGACACTTCCCGGTTGCCCGACTCGTAGGGTGAGAAGTCCTTCGCGTCGTCGGGTGCGCCGAAGAGCCGCGACGCCCTGCTCCCCTCACTCTTCTGCCCGGGGCTGCACGCATGACCGCACTGATGCTTCTGCTCGCACTCTGGCTGCCTCCCGAGGCCTCGCCCCCGGCGTCGGAAGCGCGCCCCCCTTCCGCGACCCTGGCGTTCCCGGTTCCCGCAGCCGACAGGACGACGCCCTCGGATACCTTCGGGGATCCGGGAGTCCGGGCACTCGTCGAACGGGCGCGTGCGGCGCGCGGGAACATGGCCGAGGGCCTGGATTCCTTCGACGGCCGCATATGGGAGCGCCTCTACGCCGGTGTCGACGGTCGAGGGTTCCGTCGCGAGCGGGGGATCATCCAGGAGGAGCGGTCCGGCCGTATGCGGTGGACGGCGTCCGGGGACCGCCTCGTGCAGTGGGAGGCCGGCCGGCGGGAGTTTCCGATCGTGGGCTGGTCGAGTCTCGACGACGAACGAGATGAAGGGGAGTCGTACGCCCGCGAGTTGGTCGGAAGTCAGCTTCCACCGCCGCTCGCATCCTTCGATCCGCACAGTGATCAGCTTTTCCTTGGTGGGCGGGAACACTGGTTTCTCCACCCGCTGGCGGATACGGCCGGTGTGCACTACCGGTTCGAGTCGGGCGATTCGCTCCGACTGACCCTCGCGGGTATGGCGGAGCCGATCACCCTTTCCGAGGTCGTGGTGCTGCCCCGCCGATCCGATTTTCGCCTGATCGCGGCTTCCATGTGGTTCGAGCGGGAAACCGGCGCCCTGGTCCGGGCGGTGTACCGTCCGGCTCGGCCCTTCAACCTGAGGATCGACTCGAGCGACGGCGACATTCCCGGCTTCTTTCCCTCGATCGGATTCGAGATTCCACGCATCCTGGTCGAGTATTCTCTGCAGGATTTCTCCTGGTGGCTGCCGTACCGCTTCAGCTTTGAAGGGGAGGGAAGCGTGGGCCGATTCGCCCGATTCCCCATGGTGGTCGAGTGGGTCGTGAGCGATCTCTGGGTAAACGAGGAAGAGCCGGCCGACCTCATTCCGGACCCTCTGCCCGATGGGTGGTACCTTCAGGTCCGATCCGCTCGGGCGGACACCCTCGAGGCGGACGATTCGTCGGGGCGTGTGGTGGTGGTCTCTCCCTCGGCCGCTGAGCTTCGGGAAGGCGCGGGGCTTCGCGAGATCGACTTCCGGGACCGGGTGGCCTTCACGGGCTCGGAGCTGGACGCCCTCGAGCGACGTCTGCGGAGCTTCGGCCCTCCACCCGGCACGCCCCTCGAGTCCGCCTGGGGGGTGACCGAGGAGCTCACCCGCTTCAACCGGGTCGAAGGGCTGGCCACCGGCGCGCTGGCCCGCGTCACCCTTCCCCGGGGAGCAGGCCGCCTCTCGGGTGAGGTCCGGATCGGCACCGAGGCTCTGCTGCCCACGGGTGAACTCTTGTTCGAGCCCGACCATTCCCGCTGGATCTCGAGTCTGGGGGCCTATCACCGACTCGTTCCCTCGGCGGACTTCGACGCCCCGCACGCTCTCGGCGCCTCGGTCAGTACGCTGGTCCTCGGGGGCGGACCGAGCCCCTTCCACTATGCGGCCGGCCTCGAGGCCTCCCGCGAATGGCGCGCACCGGGCTCGGAATCGGAGCTGACCGTGTTCGCCGAGTGGCATCGCTCCGCGGAGCGGGGAACCAGCTTCCACCTTCGACAGCTGTTCGACTCCGGTCGCCGCCTCCCCGCGGTTCTTCCGGCGGACGAGGGCTTTTACTCGGGTATGCGCGCGGTGCATCGCTGGCAGTCCGGACTGGCTCCGGATCGGGTCCGACTCTTCGTGCGTTCTGCGGTCGAGGTCGCCACCGGCGAGACGGACTATGCCAGAGGCCAGCTCGGCGCGGCCCTCGCGATTCCCCTCACCCCGGGGCTCGCCGGGGCCCTCGAGGTCGCAGGGGGAGGGGCCGTCGGGCAGCTCCCCCAGCAGCGGCACTTCTTTCCCGGTGGTCCGGCGAGCTACCGGGGCGGGCAGGCGGGCGAGCGGGCCGGAGAGGGGTACACCCTGGTCCGGGGCGAACTCGGCAGGGGGGTGGCCGGAGCCCGGATCATTCTTTTTGCCGATGCCATGAAGCTCTTTCAGCCACTGATCGATCCGCCGGCACCGCTCAGGGATCCCTTCCAGGACTGGCATTACGCAGCGGGAGGCGGACTCTCCTTCCTGGACGGTCTGATTCGCGTCGAGCTGGCGAGGGCGATGCGGCCGGATCCGGGCTGGCGGGGTCTGCTCTACTTCGACGGTCTCTTCTGAGGACTCAAAGGGACGATGGGTCGTCCAGAAAGTGCCAGGGGAGCCCGAACCGCTCGGAAAGCACTTCGGCCAGCGCCCGTACGCCCCACGTCTCCGTGGCGTAGTGACCCGCATAGAGGACATTGACGCCGAGTTCCATGGCGTCCACGTAGGTGTGGTGGGCGCCTTCGCCCGTGATCAGGGTGTCCAGCCCGGCTTCGGCGGCCTGCGCGATAAAGCTCCCACCCCCGCCGGTCACCAGGCCCACCTTCTCGACTCGATCCGGCCCCCCGTCGAGGATCTGAACCGGTCCGCCAACCACCTCGCCCAGGCGTTCGGCCAGCCGGTCCCGGGGTTCGGCCGTGGAGGTCCTCCAGCCGATCTCGACCCCCTTCCACTCCCCGAAGCGTTCGGTCGCCCCCCACCCGAGCGCCCTCATCAGGACCGCACAGTTCCCGACTTCGGGGTGGGCATCGAGGGGTAGGTGGGAGCTGTAGACGGCCATTCCGCTCTCGATGAGAATCTGCGCCTTTCGGTACCGACGCCCCGTCAGGGGACGCCGCGGGTCCCAGAAGAGGCCGTGATGGACCAGGAGGAGGTCGACGCCCTCGGCGGCGGCCCGGCCCAGTACTCGTTCCGAAGCATCCACGGCCGCCCCGATGCGGGTGACCCGGCCGGCCCCCTCGACCTGCAGCCCGTTCTCGGCGCCCGAATAATCCGGAAACCCATCGTGCCCGAGGTACTCGTCAAGAAAACCGAATACATATTCTGGTTTCACGGCATCACCCTTGTTTTACATTGCCCCCTGGAGAGCCATGACCGCTCCGGGGTGGCGTTGAGAGATTGTGGAGAAACCGGGACACCGGGTGTGGACAACCCGAGCGATCCCCGTAACAGCGGCCCTTTCACCGGTTATCCACATCCGTGGACAATTCGGGGCGACTGTGGATCTCTTCGCGACGAGGGGCCGTCGGGTCTCATGGACGCTCCACGATCTCGAGAGGGTCCACCGGCTCCCCATCGCGCAGAATTTCAAAGTGAAGGTGCGGGGCGGTAGACCGGCCCGTGGAGCCCGTAAGACCAAGCACCTGGTTGCGTCGCACGGTTCGACCGTGCTCCACCGAGATCTGCGAGGCATGGGCATAGAGACTGCGATACCCCCCTCCGTGGTCGACGATAAGGTACAGGCCATACACCGGATCGTCCCCGACTTCGACCACCGACCCATCGCCGGCTGACCGTATATACGACCCGGCCGGCACGGCAATGTCAATCCCCGGATGCTCCTCTCCCGAGCCTCCCCCTTCGATCAGGGGCTGCGTCAGAAAGCCGCGCTCCGTGAGGGGCCAGGAGGTGGGGCGACCGTCTCCACCGGCTCCGGGAGAGGTCAGGCTCGAGCCCCGGCCGAGAGCGGGCGGGAGAAAGGTCTCGGGTTGAATGCCCTGAGCGGGACCGAACAGGGACCGTATACCTTCATATCTGCGTTCGAGCTCGGTCAGCGTGCGGGCCAGTTCATCCATTCTCTCGAGTTCGGCCGTGAGTCCCTCGACCTGCGCGGTCAGGCGTGTGGCCTCCTGCGCCCGCGCCGCCAGGTACCACCAGGAGCCCAGGACCAGTGCGAAGAGCACGCCGAGGACGACAGCGCCGGCAACGATGCGTCGGAGGCTGGCGTTGCCAATCCGGATAGCCCTCGTCTCACGGCCGTCCGAGGGCCGGATGACCACCGTGAACTCGGGCTTCTCATCCATGGCGGAGATCCCTCCTGCTACCCGGCGACATCCCGCGGGTCCCGTCCGGTGAGGATGCGGAAGACCCGTGTGAAGTCTTCCTGGTTGCGGAAGGGGATCCGGATGACCCCGCTCTCGTCTCCGCTCGCCTGCAGGGCCACCCGCGTTCCGAGCGCTCCCCGGAGTTCCTCCTGAAGCGCGTTCATCACAGGATCCGGCCGCGTCGAGCTCGGGGTGGCGGGCCCGGGAGCCCCGGTCGACGCCCCCTTCCCCCGCGTTCGCTTTTCGACTTCCCGGACCGACCACCCCTCCCGAGCGGCCCTGCGCGCCATCTCCGAGAGCCGGGCCGGGTCATCGATCCCGAGCAGGGCCCGCGCGTGTCCCATCGACAGTTCGCCCTGCGAGAGCATTCTCCGCACCGACGGCGGCAGACGCAGGAGGCGCAGGCTGTTCGCTACCGCAGAGCGGCTCCGGCCCACCGCTTCCGCAATCTGGGCCTGGGTCAGCTCGAACTCCTCCCCCAGGACCCGGTAGCCTTCGGCCTCTTCCAGCGGACTCAGCTCCTCCCTCTGGATATTCTCCACGAGCGCCAGCACGAGGAGGGTGCGATCATCGACATCACGGACCACGGCGGGGACCTTGGTCCACCCCAATGCGGTGATCGACCGTAACCGGCGTTCGCCCGCCACCAGTTCATACACGTTTTGACGTCCGGGCGCCGATCGGACCACGAGGGGCTGGAGGAGGCCGTTCTCCTGAATCGATGCCTGGAGGTCCGCCAGTTCCTCCTCGGCAAACTCCCTGCGGGGCTGGAAGGGGTTCGCTCGGATCGACGCCGTCGCGATCGTGCGAATCTGACCCGACTCTTCCTGCCCCCCCGACGAGAGATAGTCCTCACCGAGAAGGGCTCCCAGCCCGCGACCCAGTCTCTTGCGCGACGGACGGGTCATGGGGCCTCTCCCGGTTTGCCATGGCGCACCGGGGGATTCGCCTGTCGGATCAGCTCCTCAGCCAGGGCCAGGTAGGCCTGGGCACCTGCCGACATCACGTCGTACATCGCGATGGGCTGCCCAAAGGACGGGGCTTCGGCCAGCCTGACGTTTCGGGGTATGGTCGTCTGGAAGACCTTCGATCCGAAGTACTCCCGGGCTTCGTCGGCCACCTGGCGGGAGAGATTCAGCCGCCGGTCGTACATCGTGAGCAGGACACCCTCGATCTCGAGCTCCGGGTTCAGGCCACGTTGGACCAGGCGGATCGTGTTGAGGAGCTGGCTGAGACCCTCGAGGGCGTAGAACTCACACTGGATGGGAATCAGCACCGACTCGGTGGCGGTGAGCGTATTCAGAGTGAGCAGGCCCAGCGAGGGGGGACAATCGACGAGAATGTAGTCGTACTCCCCCTTGATCCCGTCCAGAGCCCCTTCCAGAATGCGCTCCCTGTCGTTTCGGGAGACCAGCTCGATCTCGGCGCCAACCAGTTCGCGGTTCGAGGGAAGGATGAAGAGGCCGTCCACATGTGGACTGGGCTGTACGCACTCCGCCACGTCACGACCCTCGACCAGAACATCGTAGATCGTCAGGAGTTCATCGTGCTTTTCGACTCCCAGGCCGGAGGTTGCGTTCCCCTGCGGATCGATGTCGATGATGAGGGTTCGGCGCTCGGCGATGGCGAGCGAGGCGCCCAGGTTGATGGCGGTTGTGGTCTTACCCACACCACCCTTCTGGTTCGCGATAGCGATGGATCGGGCCATGGACGGGACGGGTTGCGGGGTGGGCGGGTCGCGAGGGTGCAATATAGAAGGCGTTCGCGCCGGGGGGAACCGGTGAGTTCACGGCTCCCGGACGCGTTGATCGGCCCACGAAGGCGGGTGGGCGAGCCGACGCGCGCAATGTTTCACGTGAAACAAATCGCGCGCGTCGGTCTGCACCCCTGTCGCCATAAGACCTTTTCCGGGAACCGGGCGTCAACCCGACTCCTTCATTCCGCCCCCGTCGACGGTCCCGGGGTGCACGGCGGCCGCTCCGGCCGCATCCGAAAGGGCACGAAGGAGAGGAGTCGCGACCGGCGCGCCGAGCCTCGGCGGAGCTCCCAGCCCGTCTTCGACCCGCACGTTTGCTAACCCACGAGCTGCCCCCCATGCTCCTGGCGCCTGTCGGGCACACCCACCGCGACTCGGGCCGGCATATCCGGGACTCCGTTCTGGCTTCAGACACCGAGCTCCGTGAATTCGTGGCACCCCGAGATTCAGGCCTGCCCGCGGCCGCGCGCGCCGCCCACCGACGGGCCTCGCTCCGATTCGCCCCCCCGTGGCGGCCCGGAGGTGCGCCCATCCGCCTGTTATCGCGGTTCTCGCCGAGCAGCCGCCCGTGTCTTGCCTTCCCGT
Source organism: Gemmatimonadales bacterium (assembly GCA_007692605.1). GTDB lineage: Bacteria > Gemmatimonadota > Gemmatimonadetes > Longimicrobiales > Gaopeijiaceae > SLBA01. The sequence goes on along the minus strand of REBS01000081.1, from coordinate 4,051 downwards.
ATGCCGGGACCTGGACTCGGCGCACGCCCGCCTCCACAAGGCAGAGAGCCCCGCCCACAGTTCGCTTTATACCGGGGTGGCTCCCAGGGAACCAGGCGGACCGGCCGCGTGCCAGAGGGGTTCGGTCGGCCCTGGCTGCTCCTGCACCCGAGGCACCGGACGATCAGGACCGCCAAGCACCTCGGGCGCACACCCCCCAGGGTCGGCCCCGGGAGCGCGCCCCGTTGAAGAACAGCCGCCAAGGGTGGGCAACGGAGACCTTTGGGGGCCACCACCAAGGGGTCGGGGAACTGAGGGCTGGGCCGGCCTTCAAAGAAGAGCCGACGTAGAGCGTGTCCCTTCATGGAACCCGCGACCAAGCATCTTCGCGACGCGGGGACTGGAACGGGCACCGTCCGGACGGGCGCGCCGGAGGTCCGAGTGTTTCACGTGAAACATCGCCTCCAGTCGCCGTCGCAGCGCCCGGCCCTTCGGAGGGCGAGCACGGACCCCCAGCCCTTCAAACCCTGAAGACCTTCAGACGGCGTGCTCCGTAACCAGGTAGGAACGGGCTTCGTCTCTGAGGGCCGTCATGTCCGGAAGGAACTGGATCCCGTCCGAGAGCAGGAGCTCGGCAAAGGGGGCAGCGGCAGGCCCGCCCACGAGGACCGGCATCTCGTCGCCCAGAATCCGCCGCAGCGACCGGAGCTCTCCCGGAAGGTGCGGATCTTCTCGCGGGTAGATCGCGGACAGGGCGATCAGGCGAGCACTTTTTCTCTGCGCGGCGTCGGCGATCTCTGCCGCGGGAAGGTCGGCTCCGATACTCAGAACCTGCCACCCCTCGCCCGCGATCACGACCGACGCGAGAAGTGCGCCGAACTCGTGGCGATGCCCGGCGGGCGTCCCAACCACCGCGATCGGCGCCGAGCCCGTGGGGGAGAGGGTGTCCAGCAGCCAGCCCAGAAACCGCCGAATCACCGCCGACGCCACATGCTCGGACGCAGGCCCCAACTCACCTTCCGCCCACAGGAGGCCGATCCGGTTCAGCAGGGGGACCAGCACCCGGTCGACCAGTGCGGCCGGATCGAGCGCCATCGCGGCCCGGTTCAGCTGACTCTCGAGCTCCCGCGTGTCCATCTCGTGCGCGGCCTTGACGCAGGCCTCCAGAAACTCCGAGGCTCGGGGGCCCAGTCCGTCCGGCTCCCCAACTCTCGTCGAAGGCACCGGCTCGTCCGACAGCGTCTCCGATCGGACGCCATTCGTACCATTCTGACGGAGCATCAACCTCAGCTCGCCCACATCCCGTCCCGCCACCTGGCTGATGTTGTGACCTCGATCCACAAGGTCCTTGAGTAACAGGAGTTTCCGGATGTCATCCTCGGAATACAGCCGCTGGCCGCCATCGGAGCGCCCGGGCTCCACGGCTGCATAGCGGCGCTCCCATGCACGAAGCAAGGATGCGCTGAGGCCCGTCCGGCGGACGACCACCCGCATGGGGAACTGCGCTGAAGAAGTGTTTGGCATTGTCATAACGTCCCAATCGTAGAGCCTTCACCCGCTCCCGTCAAGGTTCCGTCCAACTTTTTTCTCCCAGCCCTTGACAGACCCTATACGCTCCCTGTACACTAATTGCACACACCAGAGGTGGTCGACGTTCGGCGCCTCTTTCAAAATTCTGATTTCCAGGAGTTCATTCGTATGCGACGCATTCTCTTTCTTCTCCCGGCACTCCTGTTCGCTCTGGTTGCCGTGTCTCCCGCCCAGGCTCAGTACGGCGAGTCTCCGAACGATATCGTGGACGTAGCCGCGGAAGCTGGCGCCTTCAACACCCTGCTCGCCGCTGCCGAGGCCGCCGGCCTCGTCGATGTCCTCCGCAGCGAGGGCCCGTTCACCGTGTTCGCGCCGACCGATGAGGCCTTCGCGGCCCTCCCCGAGGGAACCGTCGAGGCGCTTCTGGCCGATCCCGACGCGCTTCGTGAGATCCTCCTGTACCACGTGGTCTCCGGCAAGGTGATGGCCGCCGACGTGGTCGGTCTGAATCACGCCGAAAGCGTTCAGGGCAGCCACCTGACGATCTCGGTCTCGGGCGAAACCGTCCGCATCAATGACGCGCAGGTCGTGACGGCCGATGTCGAGGCTTCCAATGGCGTCATCCACGTGATCGACACCGTTCTGATCCCGGGCAACTGACCTTCTTTTCACTGCGAGTCCGACTCTCGAACCGCCGACATCGGAGCTGTTCCAATGGATTCACACACATCCCGACAAGCCCAACAGGATCGAATCGAGATCCCCAGTGGCCCGAAGCTTCGACTGAAGGGAGGGCTGAGAAGGTTTCTCGCCACCCATCGACCCCCCTCCGGCACATTCCGGTCCGGGGAGGCACGCTTCCAGAGGGTCGGTGAGGTGACGCGCAGTGAGGTCCGGTTCACGAACGGCCTGGGACGCGACACCCGCGCGGCGCACCTGAGTCTCGGTCTCGCCGGGCATCCGGCCCGGGCATGCATTGCAGGGGGGGAGCTTCTGCTTCCCAACTGATCGAAGCAAGGAAGGACAGACGTATAAAGGCCCGGGGAAGGGTCGAGAGGTGAGACAGCGGCGTCAGGGGAGTCGTGAAACAGGCGACGTCGAACTCATCCTCTCACCCCCCCCGGGTTCTTTTCTTGCTCCCACCCCATCCGATCCGGCCCCGCTCGGGAGCCGCTCAACCGACCGCCGACCGCCACCGCTTCACCTCCATCACCAGGTTCTGGAGGTCCGACGCCGACACCCCCGGAATCCGACCCGCCTGGGCGAGCGACTCGGGACGCACCCTCTCGAGCTTCTCCCTGCCCTCGATCGAAAGCGTCTTGAGCTCGCGGTAAGGAAGATCCTCGGGGAGCACGAACCCCGCCTGACGCCGCAGCCGCTCGGCTCGCTCGCGTTCCCGGGCGACATACCCTTCGTACTTCACCTCGACCTCGACCGAGCTTCGAATCTCGGCACCGATCGCCTTTCCGGTCCCACCACACGATCGCAGGAGCGCGTCCAGCGGCACCCGGGGGCGCCTCAGAAGCTCCCGCACCGGCTGCGGCTCCGACACCCGAGACTCTCCGACCTCGTCGAGAACCTCATTGGCATCGGGCACCCCGATCCGGGTCTCTTCCAGCCATCGCTCCAGGCGTGCCCGCTCCTCCTCCCTGCTCCGCAGCCCCTCCTCCTGACCCCCATCCAGTAGCCCCACCTCGACACCCCGTTCACCCAACCGCTCGACCGCATTGTCATGCCGGAGCAGGAGGCGGAACTCCGCACGTGACGTGAAGAGTCGGTAGGGCTCATCGACCCCCCGGGTCACCAGGTCATCGATCATCACCCCTAGGTACGCCTCGTCCCGCCCGAGGACGAGAGGTTCCCGCCCGCGCGCCCGAAGCCCCGCATTCGCACCGGCCATCAACCCCTGGCCGGCGGCCTCCTCGTACCCCGTGGTTCCGTTGATCTGCCCGGCGAAGTAGAGTCCCTCGAAGCGCCGCACCTCGAGCGTCGCCCGCAGCTGCTCCGGCGGGAAGTAGTCGTACTCGATGGCGTACCCCACCTTCGTCATCCGAACCCGCTCCAGCCCCGTCAGGGTGCGTAGAAAGGCGAGTTGCACATCCGCCGGAAGGGAGGTCGAGAGGCCATTCACATAGAGTTCGGTCGTTTCCAGCCCCTCGGGCTCCAGAAAGACCTTGTGCCGCTCCGCGTCGGGGAAGCGCACCACCTTGTCCTCGATCGAGGGGCAGTACCGCGGACCCCGACCCGAGATCTCCCCCCCGTAGAGCGCGCTCTCCTCGAGGTTGTCCTCGACCACCGCCCTCAACGCCGGTCCGGTCCAGAGCATCCAGCAGGGGCGCTGTTCCAGCCGGGGCTCCCGCGTGTAGGCGCTGAATCGATAATCGATGTCGTCACCCGGCTGGATCTCGAGCCGGTCGTAATCGACACTCCGCCCGTCGATCCGAGGGGGCGTCCCCGTCTTGAAACGCCCCATCGCCAGCCCGGTTTCCTGGAGCCCACGGGCCAGCTCGACCGACGCCCCCTCGCCGTCCCGACCCCCCTC
>REBS01000107.1 GCA_007692605.1 Gemmatimonadales bacterium | reverse complement strand
GGCGCTCCTCCCCGAACCCCTGGAGTCCGGCGACGACGCGGGGTGGGACGCCCTGGCGGGGACGATATTGACCCTTCACCGGGAGCTCGGGGCCGAGGGGCTGACCTTCGAGGGGGTGGCCGATCGTACGGCCGAAGGACCCGGTTTCAGCGACGAGGCCCGCTGGCAGGTGCTGGCGGGTGTGCGGAAACGGGCGCTCGGGGAGCTGCGCCGGCTGGGATGGATGGACCGTGAAGAGGCCCGTCGTCGGGCGCTGGATCGGTTTCGGGCCGGGCGCTCGGACGTACCCCGCGGGGTGACGGGGCGAACGGTGATCCTGGTCGGGGTGGCGGAGCTTCCCGGGGTGACGCGGGAGCTCCTGAGGCATGTGTCGGATCGGTCGGTCCGGGTGCAGGCCCTGATTCACGCGCCGGAGTCCCGGGCCGATGATTTCGATGCCATGGGCTGCCTGCGCACCGAGCGTTGGACGTCGGAGCGGCTCGAGATTCCCGAAGGCGTGATCCGGGTCGTGGACCGCCCGGGCGACCAGGCCGACACCATCCTGGCGGAAATGGCGGCGCTGGATGGCCGCTTCGGCGCCGAGGAGATCACGGTGGGTGTGCCCGACGCCGACGTCGTTCCCCTGCTCGAAGACCGCATGGGGGCGGCGGGACTCGATGCCCGTGTCGCCGCGGGACGCCCGATGGATCGGACGGCCCTCTTCCGGCTTCTCGAGGGGCTGGGGGCCTGGCTGCGCAGCCGGACCTTCGAGGACTTCGCGGCGCTGCTCCGGCACCCCGTGGTCGAGCGCAGGCTCGCCACCGACGATCCGAAGCTCGCGGCCCGGATCCCCGACGTGCTCGACCGCTTCCAGAGCCTGCACCTTCAGGCGGTGCTGGTCGACGACACTCGTACTCGCAGCTCCCTTCCGATCGGGGGGGAGCGCGAGGGAGATCGGTTTGCCGCGGGTGTGGACGCGCTCCTGGAGCGCCTCGAGACACGGATCGAGCGGTTTTCCGGGGGAGAGGGGGCCCGCACCGCGGCCCTGTCGCGCTGGCCGGAGCGACTGCGATCCCTGCTGCTCGAGTGGCTGGGCGAGCGTCCCCTGCGCCGAACCGTGCCGAGCGAGCGCGAGCTGCTGGCGGCGGTCGAGGCGCTCGAAGGGGTTTTGCGGGCGCTCGAAGCCCTCCCCCCCGAGGTGGATCGATCGGTCGATGGGGCCGAGTTTCTGCGCTTTCTCCTGGGCCGGCTGCGCGAGGGCGCGATCGCCCCGGCGGCCGACCACGAGGCCGTGGAGCTCCTGGGCTGGCTCGAACTGCATCTGGATGACGCCCCCGTGCTCCTGGTCAGCGGGGTCAACGAGCCGCACCTGCCCGAGGCGGTCACCGCCGACCCCTTCCTGCCGAACGGGTTGCGCACCCGACTCGGCATCACCGACAACGAGCGCCGCTGGGCTCGCGACCTGTACCGGATGCGGGCGATCCTGGCGTCGCGGGAGCGCGTGGTTCTGGTGGCCGGCCGGCGGGGTACCGCGGGCGACCCGCTGCGGCTCTCCCGCCTGCTCCTGGCCGAGGCCCCCGAGATCGTGGCCCGCCGAATCCGGCTCGCGCTGGGCGATGCGGGGGCCGGGCCGGGCCCGGCCGAGTGCCAGGCTGCTCACGGGGGTGACGGACAGGACGACGGACAGGCCGGCGACCGGGACGAGGGTGGGCGCGAAGTCCCGGTGGGTCCGCCCACCGGAGCGACGTCTCCGGTCCGGCTTCCCCCCGAGCCCGAGATCCATGCATCAACCGTGCTCACGTCGCTTTCGGTCACGGGCTTCCGGGCCTACCTGCGGGACCCCTACGCCTTCGGGCTCGAGCGGTACCGCAGGTTGCGTCCCCGGGGCGACGCGGCTCGCGAGCTCGATCCCATGGGCTTCGGAAACTTCACCCATTCGGTGCTCGAACGATGGGCCGGCCTCGAAGGGGTCGATCGCATGGAGCCGGCGGGAGTCGAGGAGGCCCTCCTCGGGGTCCTCGACGTGACGGCGAAGGCATGGTTCGGGGCCCGTCCGCTCCCCGCGGTCCGGATCCAGGTGGAGCTTCTGAGGGAGCGGCTGCGGGCCGTGGCCGAGGCGCAGGGGGCCCGAAACCGCGAGGGATGGAGGATCCGGAGTGTCGAAGCGTACCCGCCGGATCCCGGTGTGTCCTTTCCGGTCGACGGGCTCGACTTCCACCTGCGGGGTCGGATCGATCGGATCGACGAGCATCCGGTCGACGGGGTGTGGCAGCTGCTCGACTACAAGACCTCGAGCCGGGCCACGTCACCGGACCAGGTGCATCGGAAGGGCAGGGGAGAGGCACGGCGCTGGGTGGATCTGCAGCTTCCCCTCTACCGGCACCTGGCGCGGGCGCTCCCGCTCGAGATCGGGGGTCGGGTCGAGATGGGGTACTTCTCGGTCCCCTCGGAGCTCGGGAGCACCGGCGTCCAGATCGCCACCGAGTGGGGCCCCGAGGAGCTGGCCGAGGCCGACGAGGTGGCGCGGGGGGTGATCCGGGAACTTCGGGCCGGGGTCGTGCGCTGGGATCCCGAGGCCAGCGCGATCCGACCCGACGATCCGCTCGGGCCGGTGGTGGGCGCGGGGACGTTGCGGCTTTCCGGCGTGCTCCCGGGGGCGCTCCGATGAGCGGGCACGACGAGGGCGAGGCGATCCGGCTCGGCTCCGGTGAGGCCGGCGACGCCCTGCGGGCCCTGGTGGTTGCGGCGGCGGGGTCCGGCAAGACCTACCAGCTCTCGTCGCGACTCCTGGGACTGCTCGCCTCGGGGGTGCCCCCCGAACAGATCCTGGCGTCGACCTTCACCCGGAAGGCCGCGGGCGAGATCCTCGAGCGGGTTTTGGAGCGGCTTTCGGACGGGGCGCTCGATCCGGACGAGGCCCGGGCGCTCGCGGCTTCGCTCCCCGCGTGGAGCCGCGCCGAGTCGGTGGCGACGCCCGAAGGGTGTCAGGCGCTCCTGGCCCAGCTCGCCGGGCGACTCCATCGGCTGCAGGTCTATACGCTCGATGCCTTCTTCCACCGGGCCGTGAGCGCCTTCGCCCTGGAACTCGGGCTCTCGGGCCGCTGGGAGGTGGCCGACGAGGTCGAGTCGGAGCGGGTCCGGGTGCGCGCGGTGGAGCGGGTTCTCGAGGCCCTGGGACCCGGCGAGATGGCCGGGATCCTGCGCGCGATCGGTCGGGGTCGGGTGCAGTCGGCGGTGCATCGGGGGCTGCTCGACGAGCTCTCGTCGCTCCACCAGGACTACCGGTCGCTGGCCCCCGGGATCGAGGACCCCTGGGGGATCGTCGATGCCGCAACGCGATTCCCTCCCGCCGACCCGACCGAGTGGGAAGCGCTGGCGAACGTGCTTCCCGCGCTGGAGCTCCCGCGCAACAAGGGCAATGGCAAGGTGCCCGCCCACTGGTCCTCGAACATCGAGCGGATCGGCGCGGGGCTGCGGGCGATGGATGGGAGTGCCGTGCTGGGCTCCGGGCTGATCGGCAAGCGGCTCGGGGGCGAGGGCGCGTTTTCGGGCCACGAGATCACGGTCGAGATCGGGGCGGTCCTGGACCGGATCGTCGCCCGGGTGCAGGAGCACCAGCTCTCGCTCCTGGATCGTGCGGCGCGCGAGATGGGCCGGTTCGTGGAGCGCTATCACCACGAGGTGCTCCGGCTCCGACGCGAGGAGGGGCGCTACGAGTTCGGGGATCTGGCCTTCTCGCTCATCGAGGGAGGGGCGACGCGGGATCCCCTCACCCTCTACTACCGGCTCGACGGCGAGGTGCGGCACCTGCTCCTCGACGAGTTCCAGGACACTTCGGTGGTCCAGTGGCGGGCGCTCGAGCCGCTGGTCGGCGAGATCCTCTCGGGCTACGAGGGGGAGCGGGCGGTCTACCTGGTGGGCGATCCGAAGCAGTCGATCTACGGGTGGCGGGGCGGGGAGCCCCGGATCCTGGAACAGCTGGAGGAGCGCTACGGGCTGACGCGCAGCGCGCTGAGCGTGAGCTGGCGCTCCTCGCCGGTGATCCTGGACCTGGTCAATCGGGTCTTTGGGACGCTGCCCCAGAATCCCGCCTTCGTGCGCGACGAGGAGGGCGCCGCCGTCGCGGAGTGGATGGGGGGCTTCGAGGAGCATCGGGCCCAGTTCACCGACCGCCCGGGATACTGGACGATCGAAGTCGCGCCGGCCGGCACCGACGAGGAGGAGGCGGGCGACGACGATGAGATCGAAAGTGGAAAGGAGGCGCTCCTGCGGCGCACCGCCGAGCGGGTGGCCGAGCTGCACCGAACGCTGCCGGGGGCCACCATCGGGGTCCTGACCCGGCAGAGGAAGCCGGGGGCCACGATCCTGGCCCACCTGAAGTCCCGGGGGATCGAGGCCAGCGGCGAGGGTGGGGTGCCCCTGACCGACTCGCCCCCGGTGCTCGCGATCCTGGCGCTGCTACGCATGATCGATCATCCCGGGGACGGGCCGTCGCGCTACCTGGTGGGGCAGACCGCGCTCGGCGACCGGGTCGGGTTGAGCGACTGGGCCTCGGAGCCCGAGGCTCAGCGGGTGGGATCGCGCCTGCGGGAGCGGCTCCTGGACGAGGGGTACGGGGCCGTCGTGGGGGGCTGGGTCCGCCATCTGCTGCCGCACGAGGGCGAGCGGGACCGGGCCCGGCTGCGCCAGCTCGCCGAGTTCGCGGCGGAGTGGGAGCAGCGTGCGACCCTTCGAACCATGGATTTCGTCCGCGCCGTCGAGGGGGCGCGGCGGGAGCTTCCCGGGGGCGGGGCGATCCGGATCATGACGATCCACGCCTCGAAGGGGCTGCAGTTCGACGTGGTGGTGATCCCCGAGCTCGGGAGTTCGTGGCGGAAAGGACGGGGCCCGACGCTCCTGGCCGATCGCCCGGACCCCACGGGTCCCGTCGAGCGAATGGTCCCGAGGCTGCCCGACGGACTGATCGGGCGTGCCCCCGAGGTTGCGCGGGTCACCCGGGATGCGGCGGTGGCCTCGCTGCGCGACGATCTTTCGGCGCTCTACGTGGCGATCACCCGCACCCGTTACGCGCTGCATGTCGTGATTCCCCCCGATGGCAAGTCGGTCTCGAGTGCGCTCTCGGGGGCACGGGTGCTCCGGGTAGCACTGGCCGATCCGGGCGCGCGGGCCGAGCCTGAGGCGATCTGGGCCGAGGGGGGCGATCCCGACTGGTGGACGAGCGATGTGCCCGAAGCAGAAGCCCGACGGCTGCAGGCGCTCCGGCAGCCGCGCCCGGCGGTCCTGGACCGCTCGAGCCCGCGGGTGACGCTGGCCCCCTCTCCCCGGCGACGACTCCTCGAGCGGCTCACCCCGTCGGGTCTCGAAGGGGGAACGCGGATTCCCCTCGACCGGGTGCTTCGGCGTCCGGCACGGGGAGCGCTGGATCGAGGCAGCCTGGTGCATCGCTGGCTCGAAGAGGTGGAGTGGCTCCCGGTGGATCCGGGCGACACCGATGCGGGCGCCGGCGATGCGGGCGCCGCCGAACCGTGGCGCGACCGGCTGCGCGAGCTGGCCCGAGAGACCGCACCCGGCTACGACGAGGTCGATACCCTGATCGACCGGTTCCTGGAATGGATCGAGGCACCCGAGGTGTCCCGCTTCCTGCGGGCCGTCGAATGGCCCGCGGGCACGACGGTGCAACGCGAAGTGCCTTTCGTGGTGCGGCGTCCCGACGGGCTCCTGCAGGGGGTCGCCGATCGGGTGCTTCGCATTCCCGATCTCGGGGGAGACCGGCTCGTCGTGATCGACTGGAAGACCGACGCGGTGGGGGGTGCGGGGGACCCACTGCTCGACGAGCGAATCGAGCACTACACCCCTCAGCTCGAGGCGTATCGCGGGGCGATGGGCCGGGTCGAGGGGGTGCCCGAGTCCCGCGTCGAAGGCTGGCTCGTCTTCGTGGCCGCGGGAGAGAGCGTGCGGGTCTGACCCCGCTCCCCCACCCGCGACCACGAACCGTCGGTCGGCGGCGCCCGGTCTTGGCCCGCGGTGCGCTCAGTGCATGCGGTGCGCGCGGCCGTGGCGCTCGGTCAGTGGCCCCCGGTCAGCGCCCGCCGCCGGTCAGTTCGCGCACCTCGGCCAGCCCGGCGGGATCCCACTCCGGGCGCTCGTCGGCGTTCGCGATCTCGAGCACGCTGTGCGTCAGGAGTCGGGCGACGCGCGCGATCTTGTCGTGGCTCACCCAGTCGACGGTGTCACAGGGGCGGTGATAGCAGTCGTGCACCCCGGTGAAGAAGAAGAGCGAGGGGATCTCCTTGCGCATGAAGTGGAACTGGTCGGATCGGAAGAAGAAGCGCTGCTCGGGCCACAGGTCGTCCGAGGTGATCAGGTTCAGCTCGGGAAGCCCCTCGTTCACCCGGTCCACCAGCGGCCCCAGGGTGGAGTAGGTCTTCCCGATCACGATCAGGCTGTCCTGGTGATGGTCGCCCCCGACCATGTCGGCGTTGATGTTCGCGATCATCGACTCTTCGGGTACCGTGGGATGGTCCACGAACCACGACGAGCCCAGCAGCCCCTTCTCTTCGCCGCTCACGTGCACGAAGAGGACCGAGCGGCGGGGTGCTTCGGGCATCGCGCTGATCGCGCGGGCCGCCTCGAGGAGCGCCACCGTGCCGGAGCCGTTGTCGTCGGCGCCGTTGTAGATCGAGTCCCCATTCATCGGGGTTCCCACCCCGACGTGGTCGTAGTGCGCCGAGAGCACCACGTACTCGTCGCGCAGCTCGGGGTCGCTTCCCCGGATCATCGCGATCACGTTCGCCGGGCGTCCATCCACCCGGATGTCGGGGGGCAGGGAGCCTTCCAGGCGCGCGCCCTCGATCGGGACCTGCACGTCCTCGCCGGCCCGGGCGAGGAGCGCGTCGATCTCGGGCACGGCGGTCGCCGCCGCGGCGGGGGTCAGGAAGACCTGGGCCGGCAGGTAGTCCATCCCCATCCGCCAGGTCGGATTCGCCACGAGCTGCGAGAACTCCTCGAGGGTGCCGGCGTCCATGGCGGGATCGACGAGCACGACCGAGGCCGAAGCCCCGGCCTCCTGTGCCCAGTTGGCCACCTGGTTTGCACGCTGCCGCCAGGGCTGGGTGATTTCGCCCGGAAGGTGCACGACCACGACCTGGCCCTCCATCGAGCCGGCCTCGGGGGCCGAGGCCCAGGGATCACCCACGAAGACGAGGTCGCCGTCGAGGGGCGTGTCCGAGGCGCCGCGCAGCGAACCGTTCTCTCCGAAGAGTACGGGGGTGCTCCCGCCAGGACCGGTCAGGGCCACGGTGGCGTTCTCGACATCGGGCGCGATCTGACGGTAGGGCCACCGCTGGTAGAATCCGCCGTCCTCGCCGGCCGGCTCGAGCCCCATCGTGCGGTGCTCGCTGACCAGCCACGCGGCGGCCGCGTCGAGGCCGGGGCTGGGGGTGTCGCGCCCCCGCAGCCCGTCGGAGGCCAGGAAGTAGAGGCGGTTGTAGACGGTCTCCTCGGTGATGATCGAGGCGGGATCATCCGGGTCGACGGTCAGCGACGGGGCGCTCCGGGCCTCGTCCGGTGACGGGACGATCAGGATCATGACGGCCAGAATCGCCGCCAGGAAGAAGGCCGGCAGAAGGGCGCGGCGGAGTGGGTGCGCGGAGTCGCGAGGGGTCACGGGTGTCCTCCATGGGTGTCCGGGGGAGACGCATACGACGCCTGAAGATTGCGAAAACGAGGGCCGTAAGGGAAGGGTGAGGCCCCGGACGCTTCACCGAGCCACCCCTGGCCGAGCCATCCTGCACCGAGGAGCCGATCATGCAGAACACCCTGTCCAACAGCTGGGCCCTCGCGAAGGCCAGCGCCTCGGTGCTCAACCGCGATCGGGCGCTTCTCCTCTTTCCGCTCCTGTCGGGGATTGCCTCGATCGGGGTGATCCTGAGCTTCGTCTTTCCCCTCTGGTTCTTCGTCGGTCCGGACTCCGCGTTCGCCGAGAACACCATGTGGCACTTCGTCTTCGCCTTCTTCTACTACCTCGTCCAGTACTTCGTGGTCTTCTACTTCAACGCCGCGCTCGTGGGGGCGGCGCTGGTGCATCTGGGGGGCGGTCGGCCGACGCTGCGCGACGGGCTCCTGATCGCATCGGACCATGCGGTGCCGATCCTGGGGTACGCGGCGATCTCGGCCACGGTGGGCGTGATCCTGAACTCGATCGCCCGCAAGAGCGGGATCCTGGGGAGGCTTTTCGGGGGCTCCCTCGGGATCGGGTGGAGCCTGGCCACCTTCCTGGTGGTTCCGGTCCTCGTGACCCGCAGCGTGGGCCCGATCGAAGCCGTGTACGAGAGTGCGGCGCTCCTGAAGAAGAGCTGGGGCGAGCAGGTGGCCGGCAAGGTCGGGATGGGGCTGGTGTTCGGGCTGGCCGGGGGGCTGCTGGCGCTGCTTTCGGTGGGCTTCGTGGCCGGGATCTCGGCGCTCGACCCCCTCTCGCTCATCCCGACCTACGTGGTGATCGCGCTGGCCTGGATCCTATTCGCGCTGGTGGCGAGCTCGATCCAGGGGATCTACCAGGCGGCCGTCTATCGCTACGCCATGACCGGCGAGGGGGGCGTGGGCTTCGAGCACATCTCGCTGGGCGAGGTGGTGCAGCGCGAACGAGGGCTCCGGCGCTGAGAGGCCGTCCGACGCCCCGTGGCGCCGATCGCCGGGGTCACCCGGGCGCCCCGCTCACGGGTCCGCACCGGGCCGGTATGGACCCCCTCGGGTCGTGGGGGAGTAGAGCAGGGGAATCCATTCGAGCGGCATCATTGTTCACGATCTCAGAGGTCGTCATGCATCGCACCCATCCTGGTTCGGCTCCAGCGCCCCCCTCTCCCGCGTCCCCCTTCGCACGGTCGACGCCCCCGCTCGCGATGCTGCCCCTGCTCGCCCTCCTGGTCACCCTTTTGGCCGGGCCCGTCGCGCTCGAGGGGCAGGCCGACGCCGAGGCCCGGGCGAACACGGTCCTGGGCGAGGCGCTGGAGCGGTATCACGGCTCCCTGGTCGGGATCCAGTCGATCGAGATGGAGGTCCTGCAGATGGGGATGCCCGCCCGGATGCGGATGGAGGTGGTCGAGGATCCCGGCGAGCCCCCTCGCCTGCGCCCGGTGTCGGTCACCGTCATGGGCATGGAGATCGATCCCTCGCAGGCCGACTTCCCCGGGGGCGCGGGGATCTTCGAGACTCCGATCGAGGACCTGGTCGGGATGTATCGTTACGTGGGCGAGGTCCAGCTGAACGGCCGGACCGCGCACCACCTTTCCTTTACCGATCCCGATCCCTCGGGAATGGCGACGGAGATGATGGGTGAGGCCGCCGTGGAGTTTCTGGAGGGCGAGGGCGGGCTCTACCTGGATGTCGAGACCTTCGACATGCTCCGCATGGAATGGGTCGGCGAGGTGCTGCACGAGGGTGAGCGGGAGCCGCTCTCGATGATCATGGTGAGCGAGGACTACCGCGAGGAGTCCGGCTACCGGTACCCGGCCGTGACCCGGGTCGAGACCGATGCGGCGCGCTTCAGCATGACCGACGAGGAGCGGACGATGCTCCGTGCCCAGCTCGACCAGCTCCAGGGGTCGATCCCCGCCGGGGGCCTGCCCGAGGGAGAGATGGGCGACATGCTGGCCGGGCTGCAGGGGCAGATGGAGCAGTTCACCCGGATGCTCGAAGACGGAGTGATGGAGATCGAACTGGAGATGCGGAATGTGCGCGTGACCCGCTGATCTCCGGGGGTGGCGCTCCCGAACTCGTCGGGGCGTCGGGCCCGGCCTCCCCGGATTGAACCTTTCGAAATCGAAAGGGTTTTAAATAGCTGCAGGTGCATGTACGGCGACCAGGTGCGAAATCGACCGGTTTGGCGGGGTGGCCGCTTCGGGCGGGAGGCCGGAGAAAATGAGAATGATGTCTCGCGGCGCCGGGCTGTGGACGATCGGTCTGGTGCTGGCCGGAGTGGTTGCGGCCGACGCTCTGTCCGCTCAACAGCAGCAGCAGTCCGGGATCGTGGTCGTGGGTTCGATCGTCGACCTGCAGCAGGGCGCGCCCGTCTCCCAGGCGCGAATTCGGTTCTACCGGATTCTCGAGGATCTCCCCGTCGAGGTGGCCGCCGCGCAGCCGCCGGATGCCGAGCTGCTCACCGACCCGGCCGGGGGCTTTCGCACCCAGCCGCTGACCGCGGCACGCTACCGCGTGGTGATCACCGCGCTAGGGTATCGGGAATTCACCGAGGAGGTGGAGATCTCGGGTGCGTCTCCGATGGATCTCTCCATACAGCTCGTGCCCGAAGCCATGGAGCTCGAGCCGGTGATGGTGCGGGGGGTCCGGAGCCAGTGGTTGGCGAACGCCGGCTTTTACGAGCGCCGGGAGCGGGGGTTGGGCCGGACCTTCACGCGCCAGGAGCTGGAACAGCGCTCCACCACGCGCGTCACCGACGTCTTTCGAACGGTCGCGGGGGTGAGCATGGTGAGCGCCGGAGCGCAGAATCGTCCGTACGTCACCTTCCGCAACAACTGCCTGCCCGACGTCATCATCGACGGGATCAACCTGGGTCATCAGGTCCGGATCGACGAGCTGATCGGCGCGCACGAGATCGAGGGGGTCGAGATCTATCGCGGGTCCGCCACGCCCCTCGAGTACAGCACGAGTGGGTGCGGGGCCATCATCGTGTGGAGCATCGACCCCTCGGCTCAGGAGGGCGAGGAGCCCTTCAGCTTCAGGCGCATGGTCACCGCCGCGGTCTTCGTGACCGTGAGCCTTCTGATCGGGCGCTGAATTCGCCGGGCCTGCGTCCCACTTCCGGACCGGTGCCGCCGTCTCTGGCCGTGCTGGAAGCACGGTGCGACGGTCTTGAAGCCCGGTCCCTCGCAACCGATCAGCAGCAGGGCTCCGACTCGACGAAGTCGGTTCGGCACACCCCGGTCGAGGGCAGCTCCATCTGGATCGTGGTCGCCGCTTCCTCATCGCCCGCCAGCCGGGCCACCACCGAGCGCACCTGCTCGTAGCCCGTCTTCATCAGGAAGGTGGGGGCACGTCCATAGCTTTTCATGCCCACCGTGTAGTAGCCCGGCTCGTCGGGGTGGGTGAGGACCGAGACCCCGTGTCGGGGGACCGTTCCGCAGGAATGCTTGCGGGGGTCGATCATCGGGGCGAGTTCGACGGGGGCCTCGAGCACGGGGTCGAGGGCCAGCCTCAGCCCCGCGGTGAGCGTCGGATTCGGACGGTACCCGGTCGCCGCGATCACCCGGTCGACCTCGAGCCGGTGGGCGCTGGCGGGATTCGGTCCGTCGGTCCCGGCGGCCACGTCTTCCCGATGCGAGGGCGGGCCTGTGTCCCATCGACCGATCACCTGCACCGGTCCTTCGTTCGGATCCACCTCGAAGCGCTCGATGGCGAGGCCGGCCAGGACGCGGACGCGCCCCCCCTCCATCGCTTCGCGCACCCGGGTGCCGATCGCGCCGCGCGCCGGAAGCTGGTCGTTGGCCCCCCCGCCCAGGTAGCGATAGGGGTCGGCCCCGCGAATTCCCCAGGCGACCGTGGGGACCCCCTCGCGCAGGAGGGCCAGGATCGCCCCCATCGCGGTGTGTCCGGACCCCACGACGAGGGTGCGAAGCCCGAGAAATGCGCCCGGGTCCACCGGGATTCCCGTGTGAGCCCGGGCGCCGAGCTGGGCCTCGCCCGGCGCCGGGGTGCCGTCGGTACCGAGCGGGGCGGGGGAGCCCACGGTGCCCGAAGCGTCGAGGACCGCGCGGGCGTGCACGGCGCGTATGCTGTCGAGACGCACTTCGAAGGGCTTGGCAGCTCGAGCCTCGGGTCCGCTCCGAACTGCCCCGGTCGAAGATGCTGCGGTCGAAGCTGCCCCGGTCGAAGCCGACCCGGCTCGCACGATCGATTCGACGCGAACTCCGGTGCGGATGTGCGGGGCGAGCGCCGGGTGCCGGGCCAGGGGCAGGAGGTAGCGTTGGCGCAGCTCATTTCCGGTCGGGAGCTCGTCGCCGTCGGGAGCCTCCCACCCGGCGGCTTCCAGAAGCTCCCGGACGACCGGATCGAACAGAAAGCGCCAGGGAGAGAACAGCCGGACATGCCCCCAGCCGGCGATGCCCCAGGCGGGCTCGGGGCCGGCCTCGAGGACCATGAAGGGGAGGCCCCGCGCATGCAGGTGGGCGGCCGCGGTGAGTCCCACGGGCCCGGAGCCGACGACGGCGACAGGGAGTGAGTCCGAGTCGAGGGAGGAACGAATCACAGGAGGCATGGGGCGAAATGGATCCAGAAGCATCTCCGATCATGTGCAATCTATAAGCGCGAGGGGGACGGGGGCCACGGGGGTGCCCGGGTGCGACCGTCACGGGCGGCGGAGCGGGGGCCGCGTGGAGCGGGCCTCCGGTCGCATCGCTTGTGTCCACCGCGTCCGGTCGACAGCTTGAGGCATGAAGATTACTCCATTCGGAGCGGCCGGTACGGTCACCGGATCCCGCTTCCTCGTCCAGTCGGGCCGTCGGAAACTGCTTGTCGACGCGGGACTGTTCCAGGGCGTCAAACCCCTGCGTCTGCGCAACTGGCGACCCTTTCCGGTGCCTCCCTCGGCGCTGGACGCGATCGTCCTGACCCACGCGCATCTGGATCACTCCGGCTTCCTTCCGGTGCTGGTCCGCGAGGGCTTCAAGGGCGATATCTGGATGTCGCCTCCGACCCGCGACCTTCTGCCCATCCTCCTGTTCGACGCCGCTCGTCTGCAGGAGGAGGATGCCCGCCATGCGGGGCGCAAGGGGTACTCCCGGCATGCGAGCCCCCGGCCCCTGTTCACGCAGGACGATGTTGAACGCACCCTCCCCCTTCTGCGCAGGCTGGACTTCGACTCCCCGCGCGAAGTGAAGGGCGTTCGGGTGTCGCTGCATCGGGTCGGCCACCTGCTCGGGGCGGCCGCGGTGCACCTGGCCGACGATGAGGGCACCGTGCTCTTCTCCGGCGATGTGGGCCGGGTCGGGGATCTGCTGCTTCCGGCGCCGGCGCAACGGCCCGAGGCGGACCGCGTGGTTCTGGAGGGTACGTACGGAGACCGGAGCCACGATCGATCCCAGACCCTCCAGACGCTGGCCGAGGTCGTGAACGCCGGTCTCGGGCGCGGCGGCACGATCCTGATTCCAACCTTCGCGGTGGGGCGCGCCCAGACGCTGGCGCTCGCCCTGTACCGGTTGAGGGAGCGGGGCGGCATCCCCGATGTGCCGATGTACCTGAATTCCCCCATGGCGAACGAGGCCAGCGGGGTCCACCTGGAGCACGCCGACGAACTCCGGCCTTCGCGAGAGGAGCTGGCCGCCGCACTCGAGGCGGTCCAGCCGGTGACCACCACCGACGAGTCCCGCGCGCTGAATCGCCGGAACGAGCCCAAGATCATCCTGGCGGGTGCCGGGATGCTGACCGGGGGGCGGATCCTGCACCATCTCGAGGCCTTTGGGCAGCAGGCCACCACGACCCTGGTCCTGGCGGGGTATCAGGCCGAGGGGACGCGCGGCCGCCGGCTCCTCGAGGGGGACCGCCGAATCCGGGTGCATGGGCAGTGGCTCGAGTTGCGTTGCCGGGTGGAGTTGTTCGACGCGTTCTCCGGGCACGGAGACCGCGACGAGCTGGAGGCCTGGCTCCGCTCGGCCCCGATCCCGCCGTTGGGCGTTTCCCTGGTGCACGGAGAACCGCAGGCCCTAGAGCGCTTCCGTCAGCGTCTCGACGAGCGGCTTCAGGTCCCGATCGAGGTGGCCGAGGACGGCCGCCCCCTCGGCCTGGACCCCTGGTCCGCCGCGGAGCCACTCGAGCTGGGCGACTGACGGATCCGCTCACCCGGCCGACTGGCCGAGCCGCTCACCCGCCGCCACCCGGCCGGGTTACATGTTCACTGCTCGCCCGCGGGGTTCCACCGTCCTAGCTCGGGGGGCTGGATCGGCGACGGGAGGGTCGCGAGGTAGTCGCGCAGCCCATCGACATCGACCACTCCGGTGCGCTCCATGTCGGCCTCGAGGAGGAGTTCGTACCCGTCGCCTGCGGTGGCCAGAAACTCCGTGGTTCCCAGTCGAATCCGATCGTCGGGAGCGACGACGCGCCCGTCATCGAGTCGGATCTCCCGGATCCGTTCCCCCTGCGCGGCCGCGGGATCGTAGCGCACCTGCACTCCCGAGATGTGCGTCCAGGGGTTGCCGCCGGCGTCGAGGCCGAACTCGAGGACATCCCGCAGGAGCGCGCCATCCATGTGCAGGAGTACGAGTTCATTCTGGAAGGGCTGGAATTCGTAGAGGATCTCGTAGCTGACCTCACCTTCGGGGAGGCTTCGCCGGAGCGATCCGTTGTTCACGATCCCGACGTCGGCCCCGGTGGCCCAGCGCTGTGCGTCGGCCAGAAGGTTACCGGCCGGGTTCTCACGCGGGGCCCGTTCCTCGTTCGAGAAGGGTTGGCCGAGAGTGGCCACGGGCTCTTCGAGGATCGGCCGGATCTCGACCGTCCACTCCTCGACCATTCGGGCCACCGCCGTATCCGGGTCGACGAGTCGGGCCCAGGGCTCGCGGATCGAGCGGTGCACAAGGGTGGGTCGGTCCGAGGGCTCGGTGGTGGCCCCGACCCGCGCCCCCACGTTGAAGCGGGTCACGCTGATGCCCCCGGAGTAGGCGGGCGTCTGCACGATCGGGACGCCTGCGACGTCGGTCAGGTTGCGCAGGTGGGTGTGCCCGCCCACGAAGAGGTCGACGGGCTCGGTCATGGCCTCGACGATCTCGATCAGACCGCCTCGGCATCCGGACGAGAGCTCCTCGGGGGCCTCGCCGGGCTCTTCGCAGATCGCGCCTACATGGCCCGTCACGATCACCGCGTCGACGCCCTCGGCACGCAGCTCCCGAACGGCCTGGTCGATTGCGGGCGCCTCCGGCAGGAATTCCAGCCCCTCGGTGCGCCCGGCCATCACGATCTCGGGGGTCATGGCCAGGGCCACACCGACCACGCCCACCCGCAGGCCTCCCCCTTCCAGGATCACCCAGGGGCGGATCCAGTCGGGGCGAGTGCCCTCGGGGTGTTCGACGATGTTGGCGGCAAGCCAGACGAACTCGCTTTCGGCGACCCGCGCCCGGAGGGTGTCGAGGCCCCAGTCGAACTCGTGGTTCCCGAGCGCCGCGGCGTCGTACCCCTTGTGATTGTAGAGCGCGATCGAGGCCCGTCCCCAGCTCAGGTTGGAGACTGCCGTGCCCTGCATGACGTCGCCTCCGGAGAGGAGGAAGGTGGGGCCGTCGACCTGGGCCCGCAGCGAATCGAAGTGGGCGGCCAGAACCGCCGATCCTCCCAGGGTGTCCTCTCCGATGACCTGAGGGAGGATGCGACCATGGAAGTCGTTCGTGTGCAGGATCTGGAAGCTCTGCGCCCGTTCGGGTACCGGGTGTGTGGCCGGTGTCGCCGGGGAACAGGCCGGCAGAGCGACCGCCACCAGGATCAGTAAGGTTCCCAGGGTCCGGAGCGCGCTGCCGGGCGCGTGGAGGTGGGGCAGCGTGGGACGCATGAAGGCAGGCCGGGTCGAGAGGGGGACGATGAGTTTGGCTCTCAGAAGATACCGAGCCCCGGCCTGATGGATCCACGGGCTCGGGGACGGGTGGATTCGAGAGGGCTCCGGGGTGAGATTAAGGGGGCCGCCCCGGTGCGGTCTCCGCGCGCCCCCGACCTCACACGCACCATGATCTCCTGCCCGCTCGAGCGCCCATGACTTCCACGCCAGCATCTGACGCGCACTCCGACCCGTCGTCCGGGGTCGAACCCGACCCATCGTCCGACCCGTCGTCCGGCGCCCACCCCGACCCATCGTCCGGCACCCCATCCGAGGTCCAGGTGGTCCTGTGGGATGGGGTCGAGCTCCTCGACTTTGCGGGCCCGGGGCAGGTCTTCGCCTGCGCCGACGAGGGCCGGGCGTTTCGAGTCCGGACGGTGGCGGCACGGCCCGGACGCATCCGGAGCCAGGGATTCCTGACCGTCGAGCCCGAGGGGATTCTGGGCGAGGGAAGGCCTCCCCGGGTCCTCGTGGTTCCGGGCGGAGCGTCCGAGACCGCGATCGCCGATGTCGAGCTGATTCGTGCGGTCGGGCGCGTCGGCCGTGAGGCCGAGGTCGTCCTGTCGGTCTGTACGGGGGCGCTGGTCCTGGCCGCGGCCGGGCTCCTGGAAGACGATATGGGCGCCACGACGTGGCACGGGGCGGTCGATCGGCTTCGTGCGGCGGTTCCCGAGGTGGCGGTGGTCGAGGGGCCCCGGTGGGTCGACAACGGGCGGGTGGTCACCGCGGCCGGGGTGTCGGCGGGCATCGACGCGGCGCTGCATCTGGTCGAACGGATGCTCGGAGCGCAGGTGATGCGGGAGACCGCCCGGTACATGGAGTACTCGACGGGACGGTTCAACGCCAATGACGAGGTGGGGGAAGACGAGTGAACCGGGTTTCGCTGCACTGGCGTGCGATTCTCGGGCTGATTCGCCGGCTGCCCCAGGGACTGATCAGCCGGATCACGGGGCGACTGGCGGGGATCCCCGTCCCCGCGCCGCTTCGGACTCCGGTGATCGGAGGGTTCGCGAAGCTGGCGGGGATCCGGGTGGACGAGGCCGAGGCGCCGCCCGAAAGCTACCCGTCGGTCGGAGCGTTCTTCGTGCGCCGACTGCGCGCCGGGGCGCGGGTCTGGGACGAGCCCGAGGGGCTCCCCGGAAGCCCGGTCGACGGGGTGGTCGGCGCGATCGGGACGATCGATGGGGACTCGGCGTTGCAGGCCAAGGGGATGCGCTACTCCGTGATGAAGCTGCTCGCGGGGCTGGACGGCGGCGACCGCGGGGAGTTCTGGTGGGAGGGAGGCCGATTCCTGACGATCTACCTGAGTCCCCGTCACTACCACCGGATCCACGTTCCGGTGGGGGCCGAGGTCACCGGCGCGGTGAGCGTGCCCGGGGGACTGCTCCCGGTCAATGACGCCGCGGTACGCTCCGAAGACGGACTGTTCGTGACGAACGAGCGACTGGTGGTGCAGATGGAAGCCGAGGGCGGGCCACTGGCGCTGGTGGCGGTGGGGGCCTTCAACGTCGGGCGGATCTCGACGACCTTCGAGCCGGCCTGGGCCGATGGGGCCACGAACCGTGGCGGACGGGGGCCCGGGGCCGGGGTCGAGCGCCGGGACTACTCCCCTCCGATCGCTCTGGAGCGCGGCGAGGAGCTCGCGGCCTTTCACCTCGGCTCGACGGTGGTCCTGATCTTCGGGCCGGAATGGGAGCGCACCTTTGCCCCGAACGTCCTACCCGGAGAGGAGATCCGGATGGGTCAGGCCCTCATGGAGCCGCGTCTCGAGGTCAGGGAGCCGAGCACTGGGTGCTGAGCGGCTGGGCGTTGCGGCACTGGATGATCTCGGCCATGCCCGAGACGTTTCCTCCGCAGACGCTCTCCTGCGCGGCCTGTCGGGCCTCGAGTTCGTCTGCGCCTCGGCCGGCACGGCAGACTTCCTCGCCCCGGAACTCCATGCAGACGACGCATTCCACTTCGGCGCCCTGCAGGGTGGACCAGACCACGATCCCCATGAATCCGACCATCGCGAGGATCAACGCTACGACCATCCACATCTTCATTTCAGCTGACTCCCTGGGTCCACAGTGACCGCTGGTTGTGTACTTGCGCTTGCGATTAGGATAACTTATCAAGCTGAGGTGTATAAGGTAGAGCTCCGGGGTGTCTGCCCCGAGAGACTTGTAGAGCAGAGAAACAGGAGTAGTTTGTGGCGAACGACGCAATCGAGGTGGAAGGAACGGTAACCGAAGTCCTTCCGAACGCGAATTTCAGGGTGGAGCTCGAGAATGGGCACAACATCCTGACGTACCTGTCGGGCAAGATGCGCAAGTTCTACATCCGGGTGCTGGAAGGCGACCGGGTGAAGGTCGAGATGTCCCCGTACGATCTCACGCGGGGACGGATCACCTACCGGTACAAGTAGGCCGGTAGGCGCATGCCGATACACGCAGCACTCTGCCCGGCAATGAGGCCGGGAGGGGGGCGACAGCGGACCCGAGGTCTGCCGCCGCCCCATGATCATTCGAAGCAACTCCCCGGAAATCAGGAGAATTCATCGTGAGTTCGGAGGCTCAGGCCACGGCGCACACCGATGCGCACCATCACCATCACGACGAAGAGCACAACGATATCGTCTACCCCGCAGCCATCCCTTTCGTCCTGGTTCATCTGGCGGCGTTCGGGGTGTTCTGGACCGGGTTCACCGTCACCTCGGTGATCCTGTGTATTTCGCTGTACGTGATTCGGATGTGGGCGTTGACCGCCGGCTTCCACCGGTACTTCTCTCACCGGTCGTACAAGACGAGCCGGGCCTTCCAGTTCTTCCTGGCGTTCCTGGGTCAGACGTCGGCGCAGCGCGGCGTGCTCTGGTGGAGCGCAATCCATCGGCACCACCACCGGCACTCCGACACGCACCTCGACGTGCATTCGCCCAAGCACACCGGGTTCTGGTTCTCGCATGTGGGGTGGATCTTCTCTCCGCAGAAGAACGAGGCGGACTACGACACCGTCAAGGATCTGAGCAAGTACCCCGAGCTGCGGTTCCTGGACCGGCACGCGTATTTCCCGGCGGTGATGCTGGGGATCGCCTGCTACCTGATCGCCGGCTGGTCGGGGCTCTTCGTGGGCTTCATCCTGAGCACGGTGATCCTGTACCACGGGGTCTTCTCGATCAACTCGCTCGCTCACGTGGTGGGCAAGAAGCGTTACGTGACCGCCGATGATTCCCGGAACAACTGGTGGCTCGCGATCCTGACTCTGGGTGAGGGGTGGCACAACAACCACCACCACTACCAGAGCTCGACCCGGCAGGGATTCTTCTGGTGGGAGATCGACATCTCCTACTATGTGCTGAAGGTGATGTCGTGGTTCGGACTGGTGTGGGATCTTCGTGAGCCTCCCAAGGAGGTCGTGCTCGGCGAGCAGCGTCTCGGTCGCAAGGTCATCGAGAAGATGGCCGAGGATGTCGCGGAGTCGTATCCGCTGGATTCGATCGCGGCGCGGGTGCGCGAGGCCTGGAACCACAAGCCGAGCCTCGACGAGCTGCGTCAGCGCGCCACCAAGCGCAAGGACGAGGCGGTGGCCCAACTGATGGAGCTGGACCTGCCGCACGTCCCTTCGATCGACGAGATCAAGCGGGACCTGCAGGTGAGGCTCGAGGACCACTACCGGAACTCCCCCTCGCTCGACGACATCGCCGAGCGGGCCCGGGAGATCATCGTGGAGCGGTTGTCGCACGGACTGCTGGGAACCGCGGAGCCTCAGGGCGCCTGACCGGTTTCGGGCGGACGGGGAGCCTCATACCGCTCGCCGGCCAGGTCCCCACAACATGAAGGCCCCGGCGGATTTCTCCGCCGGGGCCTTTGTCGTATGGGTTCGCAAGTGCCGTATGCGCCGTATCGGGTCGGCTCGTGTCGAGTGCGACCATTGGTGTGTGCCCTTCGCGGCATGGTGCCCGCCGCGGCACGGCCTCCCGGCTACTCGAAAATGTACGCGACCGCGTCGGCCGCCTGCTCGAGCGTTTCGACGGTGAGATCCGCCTGCGCGTCCAGTTCCTTCAGCGCGTGAATGAACTCTTCGGGCCGGACCAGAATCAGCGGGATTCCCGCGGCGATCGCGGCGCCTGCGTCCGAGGCGGTGTTCCACTGTCGATACTGGTCGGTGAAACAGGCCACTGCGAGATCGGCGTGCCGCATGTGCACCCGGGTGCGAAGGGTGTTGACGCTTGCGCCCATCAGATCGCGGTAGCGGTCGTCCGGCTGTTTCCCCAGAATGGCCTCGCCGATGTCGTCGGATCGTTCGTGCACTTCCTGGGGGCCCAGAAAGCTGGCCTCCACCCCTCGCTCCTCGAGGGCGGCACGGAAGCGGTCGCGCCAGTCGGAATGAATTTCGCCTGCCAGGTAGATGCTGACGTCGTACATAGTCCTCTCTGGTGATGCGTGAACTCGTTTCGGGGGAGGGGGTTAGGGCCGCCCCTCGCCTCCGGGTGTCACCCGATGTCGACCCTCGGAGCGCGGCGGGGTTCCGGGGTGCCGGCCTTGCCTCCCGGGCGGCGGGGGCTCATTCTTCCACGTCTTTGATTCCGGAGTGCGTCCGACCCGCGGGTCGTGCCGAGCCGTGACCATCAACGCCAACTCAGCAATCAACGGAAGGGCCAATGGAGGCTGTACAGTCAGTCATCGACGTTCTCGAGTATGCGGTCTGGAGCTTCGGGATCCCCATCGGTGAGGAGACCATCCCCCTGGTGGTCATCTTCCTGCTCGGGGCAGGCGTCTACTTCACTCTCCGCCTGGGCTTCATTCAGGTTCGGCGTCTGGGTCACGGGTTCGCGGTCGCGACGGGTCGGTACGACGATCCCGACGAGCCCGGCGACGTCTCCCACTTCCAGGCTCTGTCGACGGCGCTCTCTGCGACCGTCGGGATCGGTAACATCGCCGGGGTGGCGATCGCGATTCACTGGGGAGGCCCCGGTGCGCTCTTCTGGATGTGGGTGACCGCGGTGCTGGGGATGGCCACGAAGTTCTCCGAAGTGACGCTGGCTCAGTATTACCGCGATGTTAAGGAACGCGACCCGGATGCGCCGGTCTGGGAAGGTACCGTTGCCGGAGGCCCGATGTACTACATCGAGAGGGGCCTCGGGAAGAGCTGGAAGCCGATGGCGGTGTTCTTCGCGGCGCTTCTGGCGTTCACGGCCTTCCTTTCGGGCAACGGGGTGCAGGCGAACACCGTGGCCGACACGATGCGCGACACCTTCGGGATCGCTCCGTGGCTGACCGGGTTGATCACTGCCTCGATCGTGGGGCTGGTGATCGTGGGTGGGATTTCACGGATCGGACGGGTTACCGGAATTCTGGCGCCTGCCATGGCCTCGATCTACGTGGCCGGGGCGCTCTTCATCATCCTGTTGAACTACGACCAGATCCTGCCCTCCTTCGCGCTGATCTTCAGCGAGGCCTTCAATCCGTCGGCCGGCGTTGCGGGCGCGGGGGTGGGAGCCTTCCTGGTCACCATGATGTGGGGCGTCCGCCGCGGTCTCTTCTCCAACGAGGCCGGCCAGGGATCGGCACCCATCGCCCACGCCGCGGCAAAGACCGATGAGCCCGTCTCCGAAGGTGTCGTGGCGCTCCTCGAGCCGTTCATCGACACGATCGTGATCTGCACCATGACGGCGCTCGTGATCATCATGACCGCGTCATGGGACGATCGGTTCCCCACCGAACTCACCTTCACCGGTGGGCACATGAGCTACGTGCTGGAGCAGGATGATGGCTCCTTCCAGTTCTTCGTGAGCGCTCCTGACCAGATCGAGGTCGAGGCCGGTGTCGCGACGGTGACCGGGCCGGGAACCCGCCAGTTGGCCTGGCACGAAGTGGCCGTCGATACCTTCTGGGTGGATCCCGGACAGACGCAGCTGTTCACCGGAACGATCCTGCCCGGCCAGAACCGCGCAGAGGCGGCGGACGGGACGACTTACTCCAGGCTTTACGGGAACGCGCCACAAAGCGCCGCTCCCCTGACCATGGCCGCGTTCCGCCGCGGACTTCCGGGAGACTGGGGACACTACATCGTCCTCCTGACGGTGCTCCTGTTCGCGATTTCGACGGCGATCGCCTGGAGTTACTACGGGGACCGCTGTGCCTTCTACCTGTTCGGCCCGAAGGCGGTGCTGCCCTACAAGATCGTATTCGTGGGAATGCACTTCGTGGGGGCGGTGGTACCACTGTCCATTGCGTGGACGATCGGTGACATCTTCCTGGGGCTGGTGATCATCCCGAACCTGATTGCGGTGATCCTGCTGACCCCGAAGGTCATCGAGATCACCGAATCCTACTTCGAGCGGCGGCCCTGGGTAGAGAACGCCGAGGTCCATCGCCGCGTCGTGGCCGAGAAGAAGGAAAAGCGCGGTCAGTAATCCGTGGGCGCGGGGGCGGGGGCGGAAGCACGCCTCCGTCCCCGCCACGGCCAGCACGCCTCTCAGCCCGTCGCGGTCCGGGCCCCACCGCTGCGCAGCCCTCCCAACGGCCGTGGGCGTCTGCGACTAGTCCTGCTCGTCCCTCGTGCCGGGGTCCGATCCGATCCTGCGGTCGGTCGATGGGTCGGGAATGATTCGGCCGGGGAGGAGCGCCTCGCGGCCGAAGCGGGCCCGGAGTTCATCACCCAGCCGCGAGAGGGTTCGGTCTCGATCGGACTCTTCCGCCGGGTGTTCGTCGAGCATCGAGAGCTGTCTGGCGCCGCCCGCCGCGTCGAAGTTGGAGACGCCGACCCCGATCAGGCGGGTAGGGGTGGACCGGCGCTTCCTCAGCGTTCGGACCATCTCCCGGGCCAGTTCGAAGAGCAGGCGGTCCGACTCGAGTGGCTGCTCGATGGTCTGCGAGGACTGTCGTGTTCGAAAGTCGGCATCCCGGACCTTCACGGTGACCGTGCGCGCCGAAAGCCCCTTGCCGCGCATGGACTCTCCGACGGAAAGGACGAGTTGGAGTAGATGACGCTCCAGGAGGTCCGGGTCCGCCAGATCCGTGTGGAACGTACGCTCCGAACTGATCGACTTGCGTTCCTCTTCTGCCACCACCGGCGATGGATCGATTCCGCGGGACCGCTCCCAGAGCCAGCGTCCCCGGGCCTCTCCGAACCATCGTCGCAGCCACGCCTCCTCGACACCGACCAGGTCGCGAACGCTCTTCAGGCCTCGGTTGTTGAGGGCTTCGAGCAGGGTGGGACCCACACCCGGGATCTGCGAGAGTTCGAAGGATGTCAGGAAGCTGGCCTCCTCTCCGGGCGGCACGATATGGACGCCCGCCGGTTTGGCCCGACCGGCGGCCAGCTTCGCAACGAGCCGACCGGTTCCGCCGCCGATCGAGACCGAAATATCGGTCTGGTCGAGGACCCGCTCACGGATTCTCCGGGCCGTGGCTGCAAGCGACTCCGACCGAAGCAGTCGCTCGGTCCCCGAGAGATCCAGGTAGAATTCATCGATCGATGCCGCCTGAACGACGGGCGACAGGGATCCGAGGACCTCCCGGATGGCGCGACTGCGCTCGCTGCAGGCCCCCCGGGGGACCGGGACCACGAGAGCGTCAGGGCAGAGACGGAGCGCTTCGGCCATCGGCATGGCCGAGTGCACCCCGAACGTGCGGGCCTCGTAGGAGGCGGAGGTCACGACGCCCCGCCCCGAGGCTGAGCCTCCAACCAGAAGCAGGCGCGCCCGACCCGCCCCCTCCGGGTCTTCGAGCTGGGCGACCTGAACGAAGAAGGCGTCGCAGTCGAGAAGAAGGATGCGCCGGTGACCCCGTTTCAGCTCCTCCCTCGTTCTTTCACCATCCACGGAAAGGCTCCCTTCTACGGACCTCGGAAGTGTCGCGCCGGAGGCGAGGGTTCAGGCCCCAGGCGTGCTCCCCCCTTCTACACCGGGACGCGTCGGCGATTCGGTCGGAAGGATGATGGGTCATGGAACGGCCACCGGAGTCAGGGGTTCCTCCACGCACAGACGTTTCGACACCCGGAAACAAGGGCATCAACCCGCTTGGCCGATGGCCGAAGCGTTGGCTGATGCCTGCCGCTGTCCACAACCGCATCTTCACCCGCAACCCGGAGGTCCATTTCATGGCCTATCCACACCAATTGCCCGATCTCGGCTACGCGCACGACGCCCTTGAGCCCCACATTGACGCTCGCACCATGGAGATCCATCACTCCAAGCATCATAACGGCTATACGACCAAGCTCAATGCAGCCCTGGAAGATCACGAGGACCTTCACCAGTACGATGCCGAAGCGCTCCTGCGTGGGCTGCTCGCGCTCCCGGAGTCCGTTCGGGGTGCCGTCCGAAACAACGGTGGCGGCTACCTCAACCATGCGCTCTTCTGGGAAACGCTGAAGCCCGGGGGGAGCTCCAAGCCGACCGGTGAACTCGCTGGTGCGATCGACAAGGCGTTCGGATCCTTCGATGCGTTCAAGGAGCAGTTCTCGTCTGCCGCAGCCGGGCAGTTTGGTTCCGGGTGGGGATGGCTTGTCGTCGATCCCTTCGGATCGCTGAAGGTCACCGCAACCGCCAACCAGGATTCGCCCCTCATCAACGGTTCGACGCCCATCCTCGGGGTCGATGTGTGGGAGCACGCGTACTACCTCAACTACCAGAATCGACGCCCCGACTACCTCAAGGCGTTCTGGAACGTGGTGAACTGGGATGTGGTGGGTGCGAAGTACGCCGATGCAAAGGGTGGCTGGATCCGCTGACCGAACATCCGAACGATCCAGTCTGACGGGGGCGGGCCGCTTTCATGGCTCGTCCCCGTCTTGCTGTGAAGGAGAAGGGTCGGATGGTGGCGAAGGATGTTCCAGGCGGAACTCCCACCTGCCGAACCCGAGAGCCCGCGGTGGACGCGGCCAGGATCGGCTGGATGGAGGTGGAGGCCTCCCCGAGAAAGGTTGGGGGGCATCCTCCGGTCGCTCCGGCTCCAGGAGCGCATGGAGTCCCCAGCGCCCCCCCGACATCGCACCCCTCCGCGAAGCCCTCGCACGATGTCCCAGGGAGATGTTGGCGCCCGGCAGGAGGGGGTGAGTGGTGGGGGGAGCTGGGGGCGTCCAGGAAGGACCGGGAGGGGCGAACGCCGGCTTCAGGATTTCCACTGCCAAGCGCCCCATCCCGATGTGATTTTCCGCAACGAGGCCGGATACGGGGTTGCCGGGCCCACCCGGGGTGAGTCCGACCAGGTGCTTATGCCAGGCCAGGTAGTGACGCACGTAGCGAGTGGCGATGCCATGAAACCGGGGAATCCACCGCCTCCAGCTGGATCGATGAGCCTGGGCGCTCTGGATCATCCCCAGGGCGACCTCTCGTTGCGCCGGCGGTGGGGCCCCTTTGACTCCCGGGGTAAGGGGCACCCCGGGTTTTCTGGTTGGGTCGATGATTCGGTGCCCGGCCCTCCGAGCGTAGGTGCACAAGCCGCTGAATTTTCCTGTTCGAGTGATCAGATCCGTCTTGCCGGTCAGGAGGGAGTCGAGGAGGAGCTCCCAGTGAAAGGATGACGGCTGCCCGGCGCGAAGTCGGATCGCGGTGAATCCTGTCGGTCCTGAAGTGCGGGTCGAGAAGAACAGTACGACCACCTGCTCCCGATCGGAGAGAAGCCCACGAAATGGGTAGCGGCTGACTCTGCGAGGCTCACGATTCTGCGGACGCAGGCCCTTCTCCGAAGTCCTCTGCAGGTGCGCACTGATCGCGACCTCAGTGTCCCGGATCGGGCCTGAGTACCGCCGCTCGTAGGCTTCCGACAGTCGGTGCCTCCAGCGGAGAGCGGTGTCCTTGTTGATCCCGAGGCGCGCCGAGACTTCTCGAACCGGAAGTGCAAGCGCCATGCACCAGGCAAAGGCCGGCCATAGATGAAGGTACTTCGTGCCCGCGAGGTGAGTCCCCGTCAGGTCGTTGAAGGTTCGTTGGCAACCCTTGCATCGATAGCGTTGACGCGAGCCCGACCGGCCCCAGCGGATGGTCCGGGTCGAGTGACAGCGAGGGCAGATCCATCCCTGTGCGAGCGGGAAGCGGAATCGGCGCATTTCGTCCAGGAGCTCCTCTTCGATGAGCCGTCGGATCGTGGAGCATGCGGGGGGTGGGATCGAGGGCGTTCGTCCCGGGGGGATGCGAAGGCCCCGATCAGCGGGATCCAATGAGCGGTGTCTGAGGTCCATGCGGGAACCAAGCGGATCCGCTGGGGCGAGCCCATGGGTATTGGGGGCAGACTCGCCTCCGACCAACACCTCCTTCGGACAACCCGCGAGGGCCACGGGTGGGGTTCCGGGACCAGGATGGGGTTGT
Organism: Gemmatimonadales bacterium; assembly: GCA_007692605.1. Classification (GTDB taxonomy): domain Bacteria; phylum Gemmatimonadota; class Gemmatimonadetes; order Longimicrobiales; family Gaopeijiaceae; genus SLBA01. The sequence goes on along the minus strand of REBS01000107.1, from coordinate 11,569 downwards.
GTTCCGAAACCTGGGTTGCCGGGTAGAGGGAACCCTGCTGCCAGTCTCGAGATAAGAGCGAGGGCGCTCGGGGTCGCGACACAATGCGTGTAGCGGGTCTCGAGAAGCCGGTCATCGATCGTTACTTAGCGTTCAATATGGGGGAGGCGCATGGGCATCGGGTGCTGGATGGAGAGCAGGTCGGGTCGGGTCGGGGTTGCCTGGTTGACGGTTGGGCTGCTGGGCCTGGCGGGATGTGGGGATCAGCAGGAGCAACCGGATGCGGCTGAGGGTGGGCCGCAGCTGGGACCGAGTGAGGTCGTCGAGGTAGTCGGAGAGGTCGACCCTTCCTCTCCGCTGGCGGGTGTCGAGTTGGTGCGTTCTGCCGATGTGGGGCCTTCGTACCCCAATGCGCGCATGGGCTTTTCGACTCCCGACGCTGGCTCCCGCTTCGCGGAGGGTGAGGCGGTCGAGGTACGGTTCTCGCTCTCAGGCTATGAGTTGGGCGTGCCGACGCCCGAGGGCGATGAGCGTGGCATTGCTCGGGCTCCGGACGGGCAGCACATTCATTTCATCGTGAACGATCGGTCCTACCAGGCGATCTACGATGCGTCGGAGCCGGTCGTCCTCGAGGACCTTCCCGCGGGAACCCATGTACTCAGGGCTTTTCCTGGTCGGGACTGGCACGAGTCCGTGAAGACTCCGGGGGCCCTGGCACAGCGACTGATCGTGGTCGGGGAGGAGCCCGCGGCACATCCAGCGCCGGAAGAATGGGGGCCGACACTTATCTATTCTCGACCGCAGGGTGAGTACGAAGGAGCGATGGCGGATTCGATTCTGGTGGACTACTTCATTGCGAACGTCCGGCTCTCGGATGGTGGGTACCGGGTCCGGTTGACCGTGAATGGGGAGCGTCAGTTTCTCATGTCGGAGTGGGCTCCGCACCTGCTGCTCGGTATGCCCGAGGGTGAGCACGTGCTCCAACTCGAGTTGGTCGATGGGGATGGGATGATCGTACAGTCCCCCTTTCATCCGATTGAACGGGAGTTCCGGGTCGTTCGGTGACGCGGGTGCGGGACGTGACCTTGTACTGTCCCCGCCGATCCACCCGACACGATCGGAGCCCGGGCTTGCGTGGAAGGAATCATATGTTTATCCATCGAGTTGAGGATTCGCGCGCGGAGGATACCCTTTCGAGGATGCGTGATGCGCGCTATTGGGATCCGCTATAGTTGAAGCTCCGCGGACATCTGGGCGTGTCCCGGTCTGGTCGGCGCGCATCAGGACGGCGTGGTCCGCATCGGGTCGGGCGCGTTCGCATCCGGTCTCCCGGATGCTGTTCCGATCGGTTCGATGTGCGTCGGGGCAGTGGGATTCGCTTCCGGCCAGGCCGATGTGCGTCGGAGCAATGAGATGCGTGTCCGGCCAGTCAGGTCTGGCCCGAGTTTCACCTTCCGATCTTACTTGAGGACTTCGGCGTATGTGGAAAGTTTCTGGCTGCAGACGGCGGAGCGAGTCGCGAATCCCTTTCCGGTTCGAGGTACGGAGGGGGTCGCGGACCGGGAACTCGATCGGATCGTGGGGTGGGCGCGTCGCGCTCGCGGCGGGGCTCGTGATTTCCTCGAGCCTCATCGGACTGCCGAATTCCTCGGTGCTGGGGACCGATGAACTCGCGGCGCAGACCCTGCGCGGAGGCCAGGCCTCACTGGATCGCCAGAACCGACAGGCACAGCTCCACAACTTCAGCTACCTGAGAACCCCTGAAGAGGTCACCCGGTTCGTGGAACTCGGGTACCTCGTGCCGATCGTGCCGACTCGGGATCTGGATCTCCATAACGTGTCCTATCCATACGCGCGGCCCGAAGTTCGGGTGTTTCTGGACCGGTTGAGCCAGCAGTATCGTGCCGCGTGCGGCGAGAAGCTGGTGGTGACCAGCCTGACCCGCCCGATCTCGAATCAGCCCCGCAACGCCTCGTCGCGATCGGTCCACCCCACGGGGATGGCGGTCGACCTCCGCCGCAGTGGGAGCGCCACTTGTCGGAGCTGGCTCGAGTCCACCCTCCTTTCGCTTGAAGGGCGGGGTGTGATCGAGGCGATCTACGAACGGAACCCGCCCCATTACCACCTGGCCGTCTATCCGACCCCCTACATTCAGTACGTGGCTGAGATCACCGGAAACGACCGCATCGTCGAGGAACTCGACGCAGGACCTGCGGTCGAGGTCGAATGGGTGCGCCATACGGTTCGGGGAGGGGAAACGCTTACCCTGATCGCGAGCCGCTATGGGGCGGCACTCGCCCGCATTCAGGCCGAGAACGGGATCCAGGGGAGTCGGATCAATGTCGGTCAGGTGCTTCGGATTCCCGTGTATCAGACGGTGCCTTCGGCGACTCCGACTCAGCAGCCCGCAACTCGGGTCGCGGAGGCGTCATCGACTGCGGAGGCGTCCACGACCGCGGAGCCGACGACCGAGCAGGGGGTGCCGGGTACCGGCGAGGTGGAATCGGGTGACCGGACATCGGCAACGCTCGACGGTTCGTCGGATTCCTCTGACGACGTGGACGGCCCCGGGGCAGCGAGCGGTGTCGATGCGTCGCCCCGCACCCGTGTCCACCAAGTGGCCCGTGGGGAATCCATCTGGGCGATCGCGCGGTCCTATGGCGTCTCGGAGCTCGATCTGCGGCGGGAAAACGGTCTCACCGGAACGAGAATCGTGGTGGGGCAGGAACTCACGATTCCCTCCGGCGGGAGTTCGTCCCCGAGTGGGCTCACGGCAGGGGTGGGCGAGCAGAATGGCGGAATCGTGCAGCATGAGGTTCGGAGGGGCGAATCGCTCTGGGTGATTGCGAACCTTCACGGCGTCACGGTCGACGCGCTCCGAGACGCGAATGGACTTCGGTCCGGGAGTATCCATCCCGGTCAGGTCCTCGAGGTTCCCTCGGGCCGATGACGAACGGGCCCCTGTACCTGGCGGGTTCGGCGCTGCTGAGGTCGGGCGGGGTGGAGGGGCTGACGTTGCCGGAGCCAATGGGGGCCCCGGTTCCCATCCGGGATCTGCATGCCTTCCCCGGTTCTGACCACGCACCCGGCTGGATCCTGATCTCCGACGATGTCGATGGCGATGCCCTTCGGGACCTGCTGATTCGACTCTCCCACTCTCTCGCCGCCTGGTCTCCTCTGCTTGTGACTGGGCTGCAGGCCTCGCATGCCTCGGACGTCCGGATGATCCCCCTGAGTCCGGGATGGCCGGAGTCCCCGGCTCGCGTTTCGGAGCGTCTGGCGGCAGGGGGATCGGCCGCCGGGTACCTTTCGTTTCGCCATGCGATGGCAGACCTCGCCACGGTTCGGCATGACATCAACAACCCTCTGACTGCGGCACTCGCCGAGGTCCAGCTTACCTTGCTTGATGTAGAGCCGGGTTCCGAGCAGGAGGAATCGCTTCAGGTGGTCGAGCGGCAGATCCGCAGGATCCGCGATCTGGTGATCGAGTTGAATGCTTACCGTACGCCTCGACCCGGAGCTGGGCAGCTCGGGCCGGCTGGGTCGGGCGGGCTGGGACTCGGGATCCGATCGGAGTGAGCAGGCCGGAGGACGGGTCCCCGGTGCGCCGATGGGCTGCGCGCGAGCCGCGAGAACGGGTCGCGGGCTTCACTCCCCGCAACATCCTGCGCTGGATCTATCTGGGCCGACTGGTCCTCACCCTCGGAATTCTGCTCGGCGCGCTGGTCGTCTGGGGAGAGGCGCAGCCAGAGCAGACCTTCCTTTCGACCGTCGCCTTCCTCGTCGCGCTCTTCGTGACCGCGGGGTCTGCATGGTACACCGAATTCCTGGACCGCGAACCCGGGCGGAACTTCCACGCCGCCCAGGTGGCCTTCGACGCGCTCCTCGTCACGGCGGTGGTGCACATCACGGGCGGCGGCGAAAGCACGTTCGCCTGGCTCTACATCCTGGTGATCTCGGAAGGGGCACTCCTGCTCCCGATTGCCGGGGGTGTGCTGATCTCGGCGCTCGCGTCGATCCTGTACTTCTCGGTGATCGTCTGGTTGCACGCCGATACCCTCACCGGGGCGGTCTGGCTGCAGATCGTGCTGTTCACCCTGGTGGCGATCCTCACGGGGATCCTGGGAGATCGGCTGCGCAGGACCGGTACGGCGCTGGGGGAAATGCAGTCGGAGCTCCGCCGGCTTCGCCTCGACACCTCGGAGATCCTGGCCTCGATCAGCACCGGGGTGGTGACCGTCGATGAGAAGGGGCGGCTCCTGTACATGAATCCCGCCGGGGAAGCCCTCCTCGGGATCGACATTGCGGAATGGGAAGGGGCGTCGGCGGTCGAGGCCCTCCGGAACCGCGCTCCGGCGCTGGCCGCCAAGCTCGGAGAGGCACTGACCAAGGGCATCTCGCTCTACCGGCTCCGGGCCGACGCCGTGCGGGACGGAGAGGAGCTCGTCTTTGGGGTCTCGATCTTCGTGCGTGACGAGCCCGACGAGCCCCGCTCGGTGACCGCGATCTTCCAGGACATCACCGATCTGGAGCGGATGGCGATCCTGAACCGGCGGACCGAGCGGCTGGAGGCGGTCGCAGAACTCTCGGCGGCGATGGCGCACGAGATCAAGAACCCCCTGTCGTCGATTCGAAGTGCGGTCGAGCAGTTCACCTCGCCGAACCTGACGCAGCAGGACAGGGAAGCGCTGACGAGGATGGTGGTGCGGGAGTCGGACCGGCTGAGCCGGCTGCTTTCGGACTTCCTGGACTTCTCGCGCGTCCGGGTCGACCGGGTCGAAGAGGTCTCGATCAATGAGTTGGCCAGGGACTGTGTGGCCCTTGTCGGCCAGCACCCGGCGACCGAGGGTGGAGAGGTTCGGATTCACAGCGAGTTGCCCGATCAGGAGATTCTGGCCACGGTGGATCCCGACCTGATCCACCGTGCGCTCTTCAACCTGCTGCTGAATGCGGTCCAGCACAGTCCGGCCGGTGGCACCGTGACGCTCCGGCTCGAGGGGGTGCCCGGTACACCTCTCCCCGAAGATGTCGAGATCAAGAACCCGATCCTGCTCTCGATCCGCGACCAGGGCCCCGGGATCGATCCCGACGAGGTCAATCGCATCTTCGACCCCTTCTTCACGACCCGTGACGGAGGGACCGGACTGGGCCTGGCGGTGGTCTACCGCACGGTCGAGGCGCATCGGGGTGTCATCCTGGTCGAGGTGCCCGACGGAGGGGGGGCGGACTTTCAGATCTACCTTCCTTCGGGGTTCCCGACGCGCGAGAGTGGGGCGCCCGCGGCACTGGAGGCAGGACGGGAGCGGTAGGCGGGGCAGGTGAACAGAGAAACATGACCAACGGCAATGAACCGAGGGGGGAGCGTGGCGGCCAATGGGGATCAGGGCAAGGTGAAGGTGCTCGTCGTGGACGACGAGATGGGGATCGTGGAGTCGCTCGAGGTCCTCTTTCGCGGCGCCGGCTACGATGTGCACACGGCGCTCGGGGGCCGCAAGGGGCTGGAGGCGATCGAGGAGGTGCGGCCGGACATCCTCCTCTCCGATATCCGCATGCCGGGGGCGACGGGGCTGGAGGTTCTCGCGCGCGCCCGCGAAGTGGACCCCGAGATCCAGGTCATTCTCATGACCGCACAGGCATCTCTTCAGACCGCGATGCGCGCCGTGAACGAGGGGGCGTACTACTACCTGCAGAAGCCCTTCTCGAACGACGAGCTCCTGGCGATCTGCAAGCGGGCGGCCGAGTCGAGGCAGCTCAAGGCCGAGAACCGGGAGCTCAAGAAGGAGATCAGGCGCCAGGGGAGTGTGAACGGCTTCACGCCCGTGGGGCAGGCCAAGGCCTTCCAGGAGGCCCTGAAGCTCGTGCGCACCGTGGCCCCGACCGACTCGACGATCCTGATCTCCGGGGAGAGCGGGACCGGAAAGGAGGTGATGGCGCGCTACCTTCACGCCCTCTCGGATCGAAGCGACGGGCCCTTCTTCTCGATCAACTGTGGGGCACTCCCCGAAAGCCTGCTCGAGAGCGAGCTCTTCGGGCATGTGAAGGGGTCGTTCACCGGGGCCGTCAAGGACAAGCGAGGGCTCCTGTCGGCCGCCGCCGGGGGGACCTTCTTCCTGGACGAGGTCGGCGAGATGGCCGCCAAGACCCAGGTGAAGCTCCTGCGCGCCATCCAGGAGCGCGAGATCACCCCGGTGGGCTCGACCGAATCGGAGCCGATCGACGTGCGGATCCTGGCGGCGACCAACCGGGACCTGGAAGAACAGATCCGGAAGGGGGAGTTTCGTACCGACCTGTACTACCGGCTGAACGTGATCGCGCTGCATCTGCCTCCGCTTCGTGACCGCAAGGAGGACATTCCGCTCCTGGCGGACTACTTCCTCGAGAAGATGGCCGCCAAGGGTGGCGAGCCGAAGCGGATCGGCGAGGAGGCGATGGAGGCGCTCGCCGCGCACCCGTGGCCGGGCAACGTGCGGGAACTCGAGAATGCCCTCGAGCGGGCGGCGATCCTGAGTGGCAAGAAGGAGACGATCGGGGTGGAGCATCTGCCCGACCGCGTCGTCGAAGAGCCCACCCCGCAGCTGGTGAGTGAGGACGCTCCCCCCAATCCTCCGATGGAGGTGATCGAACGGGCCTACATCGCCTGGGTGCTCGAAGCCGAGGGTGGCAACAAGAGCCGGGCGGCCGAGGTGCTCGGGATCGACCCCTCGACCCTCTACCGCAAGATCTCGAAGTACGGCATCGGGGAGTGATGTCGGGCGGGGCGGCGGGGAGGACGGATCATCCGGCCGGGGGGAAGGAGCCGCCGGCCGGGGAGGATCGCCCGGCCGGTCGGGCGAGGGCTGGCAGAGAGCCGGCCACCGGCGAGGTCCGGACGTTCACCGGGGGCGCCTGGCCCATGGCGCCGAGTGGTCGGCCCATGCCTCCCCCGGGGGCGCCCCTCGCCTGGGACCGCGTGATCCTCTCCGTCGTGATCCCCACCTACAACGAGGAGGCCACGGTCGAGTCGGTGCTCCGGCGCGTCCGGGCGCTTCCCCTGGCCCTCGACGTGGTGGTCGTGGACGATGGCTCCGGCGACGGGACGCGGCCCCTGCTCCGGTCGCTCGAAGAAGAGGGACTGATCGAGACGCTGATCTTCCAGGAGCGGAACCAGGGGAAGGGGGCGGCGCTCCGGACCGGATTCGAGGCCGCCCGGGGGCACGTGGTAGCAATCCAGGACGCCGATCTCGAGTACGACCCATGGGAGCTTCCCATGCTCCTGGAGCCAATCCTGGCGGGGTGGGCCGACGCCGTCTACGGCTCCCGCTTCCTGGGGGGTGGGGCGCACCGGGTGCACCTGTTCTGGCACTCGGTGGGCAACCGGGTGCTGACCCTGATGAGCAACGTCTTCACCGATCTGAACCTGACCGACATGGAGACCTGCTACAAGCTGATTCGTCGGGACCTGCTCGAGACCCTTCCGCTGACCCGCGACCGGTTCGGGATCGAACCCGAGATCACGGCACGGCTCAGTCAGGCGGGGGCCCGCATCTACGAGCTCCCGATCAGCTACCGGGGGCGATCGTACGACGAGGGCAAGAAGATCGGGTGGCGGGACGGGGTGGCGGCCTTCTGGCACATCGTGCGGACGAACTGGTTTTCGCCAAAGGCCGAGCGGTGGGAGCGGCCCGAGGTCGCGGAGTGGGACCGGTAGAACAGGGCAGGCCCCATGTGCCATGGTCACGCCCCGCCCGATCCTTCATCCTGCAAGGCGCTTGCAGAATCCAAGATGAAGGCGGTGGGGGTGGATGGCCACGGGTGGGTAACGGGTAGCTGGAAATCATTGGCGCACAAGGGTTTTCCCGCTCCCGACCCCGAACGGCACAGCCCCTGCCACTTCTTCTTGCCGGTCGAAGCGGGCGAAAGGCGCTCGTGATCTCCAACCACTCCGTCAGGAGCTACAAAATGAACAAGAAAGGATTCACCCTCATCGAGCTGCTGATCGTGGTCGTGATCATCGGCATCCTCGCCGCCATCGCGATTCCGCGCTTCAGCCAGACCCGTGAGCGCGCGTTCGTCTCGTCGATGCAGTCGGACCTGCGCAACCTGCAGACCATCCAGGAGCAGTTCTATGCGGATCCGGCAAACGAATACACGTATGCAGTTCCGTCCGCACTTGTGACTGATGCCCTTTTCGCCACCAGCAGTGGCGTGTCGGTGGTGGCCGGGGATGGAAACCAGAGCGGCTGGTTCGCGACGGTTGAGCACGCCGGTATGCCCGATGATGAGAACCAGTGTGCGATCGCAATCGGTGAAGCAGACAATCCGCTCGACGCCACGGTCGCTTCGGGAGTGATCGTTTGCGGGGCCACGGAAGAAGCGTAGTAGCTGACAAGGTTCCGGAAATAAGCTGGATGGGCCCGCGGAGAATCCTTCTCCGCGGGCCCTTTTCCATCTCAAGAGGTTCCCATGTATTTCTCAGGTTGCTGGTATCGAAACTCAGACCGTCTGGGACGGCGTGGCACGAGCACCCGTCGTCCCAGGCCCACGGTTCGGGCGGGCTTCACTCTGGTCGAACTCCTAATCGTTGTGCTGATCATCGGCATCCTGGCGATGATCGCGATTCCCCGCTACATGGAGTCGCGGGCGCATGCCTTCAGGTCGGCAGCCATCTCGGACTTGCGGAACCTGTGGACGTCGCAGGAGATCTACTGGAGTGACGACACCGGGTACAGCAACAGTCTCGAAGAGCTGGACGTTCGGCCTTCCCGAGGCGTCGACCTCACGATCACCGCGGCAAGCAACGAAGGATGGGCAGCTCAAGCAAGCCATTCGTTTTTCCCTGCCATGACCTGCGGGATCTACTACGGCTCGGCGGACCCATCGGATGGCGAGCCTGCTGAAGTCCCGGGCGTAGTGAGCTGCTCCCGGTAGCGCCCCTCGTTTTCGTCTTTCCGTGTCCGTCTCCCGGGCCGCGGATTTGCTCGATGCTGTCACAGGGGCTGTGTGCGCTTTCGATGGAGAGCGCCGGATCGCGGCTCCTCCGGTTGCGCCGCGACCCCTTGGCGTGCCAACATTCCTCCCGGTTCGGCGCCCCTTCGTCCGCCTGAGTCCGCGTTGTCGGGCTCCTCGTCACATCCGGGATCGTCCCCCATGACTCCATCCGCTTCGCGCGCCTCCACCTCGATTCGGCGTGAGCTCGTCGTATCGACCTCGCTGCTCTTCGTGGCGGCGGTGCTGGTGGCGGTGCTGGCGGCGGCGGCGCTGCTGCCGGTGGTGGAGTCGACCTTCCGGGCGCTCATCGCGCTGACGCTGATCGTGCTGGCCGAGCTCGTGATCCTCTTCCTCTTCCTGCGCACCGCGCTCCGGCGCACCGTGGTCAAGCCGGTGGAGCAGATCGTCGGACATGCGGAGCGGATCGCCCGGGGCGACCTCGAGCACCGCATCCCCTCGCAGAAGCTGACCGAGCTCGACCGGATCGTGACCAGTGTGAACACCCTCGCCTCGCACCTGATCGAGGAAAAGGACGCGCTGGCCGCCAACGTCGTCTCCCTCGAGGAGACCAACCGAGACCTGACGGCCGCCACCCAGGAGCTCGTCCGCGCCGCCCGCCTCGCCTCGGTCGGCACCCTCGCCGCCGGGGTCGCCCACGAGATCGGCAACCCCCTGGCGGCGGTCCGGGGCTACCTGGACATCGTCGAGCGGCGCGTGGAGACGGGCAAGGAGGTCGAGACCATTCTCGAAGACGCACGCGGCGAGGTCGAGCGCATCGACGCGATCATCCGTCACATCCTGGCCTTCGGACGGACCGAGGAGGCCGCGGGCCAGCAGCCGCTCATTGATCCGGCCCTGGTGGTCGAGGGGTTCGTCCGGGAGACGGCCGGGCGCCTCGGCGTCGCCGAAGACGACCTCCGGTATGCCGCCCCCGACGACCTCCCCCGGGTTCGGGTGCACCCACGGCTCCTCGAGCGCATCGTCACCAACCTGGTCGAAAACGCCGTGCTGGCGTCGCGGGCGTCGGGCTCGATCGACATCGAGCTGCGCATGCGGGTCGGAAGTGCCTCGGACCACGAGGTCCCGATGCCCAAGCGGCGTACCGATGATCCTCCCCAGGTGGACTACACGCATCGCCGCCGGCTCGCCCAGCTCCTGAAGGTCAAGGCGCCCCCTCCGATCGATGCGGGCCCCCGTACCGTGGTGATCGAGGTCGTGGACCGCGGCCCGGGGATCGCCGATGAAGACCTCCCCAGGATCTTCGATCCCTTCTTCACCACGCGGGATGTGGGGGAGGGGACCGGGATGGGGCTGGCGCTGGTCGCCCGCATGGTCGGGGAGCTCGGCGGTGACATCAAGGCCTCGAACCGCGAGGATGGGGGCGCACGCTTCGAGGTGCATCTGCCCGGAATCGAACCCGAAGGGACCTCGGCCCCCGCCCACGCCGAAACCGAAACCATGGAGGCACGATGAAGGTTCTGGTGGTCGACGACGATGCGGGGCTCCGCAAGACCCTCTCGCTCATCCTGGATGACGGTGGCTACGAGGTGATCCTCGCGTCGGATGCCGAGACCGGGCTCCGCATGGCCAGGGAGGCCTCTCCGGACTTCATCCTGACCGATGTGCGCATGCCCGGTATGGACGGACTCGAGTTCGTGGAGCGCTACAAGGGTGAGGGGGGCACGGCCACCGTGCTCGTCATGAGCGCCTACGGAAGCATGAACCTGGCGATGGACGCCATGAAGCGCGGCGCCTACGACTACCTCCACAAGCCCTTCGGTGCCGAAGAGGTCCTCCTCACCCTGAAGAAGGCCGAGGAGCGCGAGGACCTGAGGCGCGAGGTCGGAAGGCTGCGTGAAGAGGTGGCGGTCCAGCGGCGCTACGGGGGGATCGTGGCCGAGGCCCCCGCCATGACGCGGGTGGTGGACATGGCGCGCAAGGTCGCCCGGCATCCGACCTCGGTCCTGATCCAGGGAGACACGGGAACGGGAAAGGAGCTGGTGGCGCGTCTGATCCACGAAGAGTCCTCGCGATCCGGGGAGGCCTTTGTGGCGGTCAACTGCGGGGCGATCCCCGAGAACCTTCTGGAGTCGGAGTTCTTCGGGCACGTGAAGGGAGCCTTCTCGGGCGCCGACCGCGATCGCGAGGGGCTGTTCGACGCCGCGCACGGGGGCACGCTCTTCCTGGACGAGGTGGGGGATCTGCCCGAGTCGCTGCAGGTCAAGCTCCTGCGCGCCCTTCAGGAGGGAGAGATCCGTCGGGTGGGGGAGTCGGCGAACCATGACGTCGACGTGCGGGTGATCGCGGCGTCGAACCGGAACCTAAAGGAGGCCAGCGTCGAGGGGGGATTTCGCGAAGATCTCTACTTCAGGCTCGCCGTCGTGACGCTGAGCCTGCCTTCGTTGAGGGAACGGCCCGAGGATCTGCCGATGCTGACGCGGCTCCTTCTCGAACGCCACGCGCAGCGGATGGGGATGGAGGCGCCCGCGATCACCCCCGAGGCCCTGGAGTGCCTGGCCCGGTATCCCTGGCCGGGGAATGTGCGGGAGCTCGAGAATGTCCTGGAGCGCGCCATGGTGCTCGTCGAAGAGGACGGCGCCATCACCCCCGCCGAGCTGCCGGG
>REBS01000075.1 GCA_007692605.1 Gemmatimonadales bacterium | reverse complement strand
AGGAGCGGTCCTCGACCTTCCAGTTCAATGCCGGAGGGGGGGTGAACCGACTGTTCCACAGTCGGCGGATCGGTCTGGACGGGGGGGAGCCGGTTCGGATCTACGGGGGCGGACGTGCGGTGGGCCGCCTGGGAGGGGCCGACTTTGGGTTACTCTCGATGCAGACGGCGGGAGGCATCGGGGGGAGCCCCGAGAACATGACCGTCGCGCGGCTCTCGCAGCAGGTGCTGAACCCGTATTCGTCGGTGGGGGCCATGGTGACATCACGGCTGGGCTCCGAAGGCCGCGACAATGTCGCGTACGGCCTCGACGGACAGCTGCGCCTGTTCGGTGACGAGTGGCTGACGGTCAAGTGGGCCCGGAGCTACGACGAGCGGATCGACGAGGGATCCGAACTCGACGGGGGCGTGATCCAGGGCCGGTGGGCGCGGCTGCGCGACGAGGGACTCTCGTACTCGGCCGATGCGATCCGGGTGGGGGCGGACTACAACCCCGGCCTGGGATTCCAGAACCGCAGGGGGTTCAACTATCTCGGCGGTCGGGTTCAGTACAAGCGCTTCCAGGACGCCGAGTCCCCCTTGCGTTCGATGGCGTGGACGGCCGATGCAGGCCGGTTCGCCCGCAGCCTCGATGGCAGGACCGAATCCGGGTCGATGGCCTCCGAGGCGAATGTGGAGTTCAAGGGGGGGACCAGTGTACGCCTCAAGGCGGAGCGTCGTTTCGAGGACGTCCGGAGCGTCTTTCTGGTGGCGGGACTCCCGATCGAGCCGGGTGAGTTCACCTTTCATTCGGGGGAGCTCCGCCTGCAGATGGCGAGGAGCCGACCCTTTCGAGGGAACCTGACCGCCGGCACCGGCCAGTTCTATGATGGCCGACGCTGGAGCGTCAATGTCTCGCCGGCCTGGAATCAGTCGAAGTACCTCGAATTGGGCGGGGGCCTCGAGTTGAACCACCTGAGCTTTCCCGAGCGCGACGAGGCCGTGACCGCGGGGTTGGCCCAGTTGAATGCCCAGATCGCCCTGAACACCAGCCTGTCGCTGAGCGTCTTCGCTCAGTACAGCAACGTGGCCGACCTGACCACGGTCAATGCCAGGTTTCGCTACCATCTGCGCGAAGGCACCGACCTCTGGGTGGTCCTGAACGAGGGGATTCACATGGACCGAGCTGCCTTCGATGGCCCGCTTCCGCCACGATCCGCGGGGCGGAACCTGATGATCAAGTACACCCATACCCTGATCTTCTGAAGTCGAGGGACGACCGGGAACCGAACCCGGACCTTCGGGGATTCGCTGAGTGAGGGCTCGATCGGGGGCCGCTTGCCGCATTGGCGGGGCGTCCCCTGCGTCGGCCGGGCGTCGGCCGCACCCGCCGGGCGCCTGGCGCATCGCTGCCACAACGCACTCGGGGGGAGGGTCTGAATGAAATCGACAGTCACGGGGCGGCGAACGGCCGAGGTCACGGTCCATCCGCGTCCCATCGCTTCGATCGCACTCCCCCTTCTGATGGGAGCGCTGCTCGCACTCTCCGGCTGCGATGACGGGGTGTCTCCCTCGAACGGTGACAACGGCGACCGGCCCTCGAATCTCTTCGAGGGGATCCAGTGTTCGGTTCCGAACGGCGATTTCCTGGGTGGGGGCGTGGGAAGCAACGCGATCCCGTCGCTGCAGAACCCTCCGCTCGTTGCACCCGACCACTCCGACGCGGCATACGTCGCCGATGACGATCGGGTGATCGGGGTGATCATCGACGGCGAGCCGGTCGCCGTGCCCTACTGGATCATGTACAAGCACGAGGTGGTGAATCTGGATCCACCGACCGGTGCGTCGGTCGCGGTCACCTACTGCCCGCTGACGGCCACGGCACTCGCCTTCGACCGAACCCCGATCGGCGGGGCCGAACTCGGGGTTTCGGGTGCACTCTTCCGCAACAACCTGGTCCTCTTCGATCGCAACGACGAGTTCTCGCTCTGGCTTCAGATGTGGGGCCAGGCCCGCTGCGGCGCGCGCGACGGAACGGTGCTGCCCCAGCTCCCGACCCTGGATCTGACCTGGGGAGCGTGGAAGCGACTCCATCCCGACACCCGCGTCGTGAGTTCGGACACCGGATTCAACCGGGACTACTCGGTCAACCCGTACCGGATCTACGAGCAGGTCGGAAACGAGGGGACCGTGCAGGAGCAGTCGAATCCCGATTCGAGACGACTGAACAAGGAGCGGGTGTTCGGGATCCCGTCGGACCGGCCGGACGGGGGCGCGGCCTACCCCTTCTTCGAGCTGGACGCGGGGTCTCAGTCGACCTTCGCGGTGCACGACTTCGTGAATGCCACGAGCGTCGTGGTCTTCTGGGATCGCGAGGCGCAGGGCGCGGCGGGCTTCCGGAGGAACCTGGGGTCGGAAACCCTGACCTTCTCGGGGCAGGACGGGGGCTTTCGAGATGCCGAGACCGGCTCGACCTGGCGGCTTGACGGGCTGGCGGTGAGCGGGCCGCTCGAAGGGGAGCGACTCGTGCCGATCGCCGAGGCCTACACCGCCTTCTGGTTCGCATGGACCGACTTCCATCCGGACACCCAGCTGTGGACTCGATGAGGGCCGCTGGCGTTGGCCTCACCGCCTTGCTCTGCATGGTCGCGTGGACCCCCTCGGTCGACGGGCAGTGGGTGACGGCTCCGGGCGAGGGATGGGTGGACGTCGGGACCTTCTACCACGACACCCGCGAGTCCTACGACCACACCGGGACCCGAAAGGAGATCTTCGCCGACGGCCACGCGCGGACCCTGTCGGTCTTCACGACCCTGAACGTCGGAATCCTCCGGGGCCTCGACGTCTGGGCCCAGGTCCCCTTTCACCACCTTCGCTTCGACGACCTGGCCCGGGAGCGAACCAGTTCGGGACTCGGCGATCCGAAGTTCTTCGTGCGGATCTCTCCCGAACTCTTCCGCGGGGCGTCGCTTCCCCTTCCAGTGGCCCTTCGTGGGGGCGTCAAGCTGGCCGGGGGAGACTTCGATGTCGACGCCGAGATCATTCCCCTGGGCGAAGGCCAGCGCGACCTGGAGCTCATGCTCGAGCTGGGCCATTCCCTGTACCCTCGGCCCTACTGGGTTGCGGGGTGGATCGGGCACCGTTGGCGGGACCCGAACTTCGAAGCCCGGCGGCGGCCCGGCAACGAATGGTTCTGGTACGCCGCCCTCGGTGCCGACTTCGGCACGATCAGCGCACAACTCGCGGGAGAGGGGCTGAGCTCGGACCCATGGATGATCGACGGGCTCCTCCTCGAGACCGCGCGGCGCGAGATGGTGCAGCTCCTCCCGAGGGTCGGCATCGAGGTGCAGGGCGGCGACGCCTACGTGGGCGCCCGCGTGCCGATCCGCGGACAGAACCTCCCCGCCGGCGCCGCCGTGACCTTCGGGTACTTCCGTACCCTCTCGCTCTGGTAGTACTGCGGGATCCCCTCCCGCTCCCCTTGTGTTCGCAGGGCTGGGCTTTGCCGAGTGCGGCTGAAGTCGGCTGAAGACACTCCTCGTTCGAGTGCCCCGTTACCAAAACTTGACATTCCGATTGCTAATACGTATTTGGTGATACGTATGAGCAACCGCTCGAAGGATTCTGACCCGCAAGGCCCTTCGGGGGGCCGCCGACGCGTGACGGGCCATGACGTGGCCGCGCACGCGGGCGTCTCGCAGTCGACGGTCTCGCTGGTGCTGAGCGGAAATCCGAAAGCGCGGATCGCCGACGAGACGCGCGAGCGGGTGATCGAGGCGGCCCGGGAGCTCGGGTATCGCCCCAACCTCCTGGCCCGCGGACTGGTCCAGCGCCGCTCCTTCGCGCTCGGCATCGTGGTCCCGGAGCTCGACAATCCATTTTTCACGGAGGTCGTCAGTGGCGCCGAACGGGTGGCGGGCGAGGCCGGCTACGGGGTCCTCCTGGCCGACAGCGGGCAGATCCCCGCGGCGGAGCACGTGATGCGTCTGCGCGAGCGGCAGGTCGACGGGGTGATCCTGGCCGGGGTGCCGGTCGAGACGATGCCCGACGAGGCCCTCGCCGACGCGAACGTCGTGGTGGTCGACGAGCCCACCGGCCGATACCCCGGCGTCGCGAGCGATGCGACCGGGGCGGGACGGAAGGCGGCCGAGCACCTGCTCTCGCTGGGTCACCGCTCGCTGGCCTTCATGGGCCCGGCCGATCCCTCGTACACCTTCCGCATGCGCGAGCGAGGCTTCGTGCAGGCGCTCCGCGAGGCGGGCTGCGCCATCACCTCTCCCCTCCTGCGCAGGGCACCCGCCTCGGTGGCGGGAGGCGACCGCGCGATGGCGGCCCTCCTGGCCCTCGAGGTGCCCCCGACCGGACTCTTCTGCGCGAACGACCTGATGGCGCTCGGCGCGCTCAAGGCGTGCGCGGCGGCCGGGGTGCGGGTGCCCTCGGAGCTTTCGATCGTGGGCTGCGACGACATCGAGATGGCGCGCTACGTGACCCCCGAACTGACCACGGTCATGGTGCCGGCCCGGGGGCTCGGGGCCCGGGCGGCGCGGCTCCTCCTGCTGACCCTGGACGGCCGGGACACGGGCGCGCTCTCGGGCAAGCCGCTCGAGGTCGAGTTCGTCTCGCGCCAGACCACCGCACCTCCGCCCCGACGGGAGCCGTGATGAGCCGATCCGCGACGCACCCGACGATTCTCGGCACCGGCAGCTTCGTGCCCGAGCGCGTGGTCACGAATGCCGAGCTCTCGCGCAGCCTGGGCGAGGAGATCGACGAGTTCGTCTCGGGCACGCTCGGGATCCGGGAGCGCCGGTGGTGCGGCCCCGACGAGTCGGTCGCCGACCTGGCCGAGCCGGCGGCCCGCCGGGCGATGGAGGCGGCCGGAGTGGGGCCCGACGAGATCGACCTCCTGGTGGTCTCGACCGACACCCCCGAGTACATCTCGCCCCCGACGGCCTCGGTGCTGCACGGACGGCTCGGGCTTCCGTACACGACGGGCACCTTCGACGTGAACGCGGCGTGCACCGGCTTCGTCACCGCCCTCGACCTGGCCGCCAAGTACCTGGTGGCCGAGCCCCGGCTGAACCGGATCCTGGTGGTCGCCGCGTACGCGATGACGAAGTTCGTGGACCCGACCGACAAGAAGACGGTGACGATCTTCGCCGACGGGGCCGGGGCGGTGGTGGTCGGGCGCAGCCCGGAGCCGGGGATCCTGGCCTCGGAGTTTCGCGCCGACGGGTCCCTTTCCGACGGGCTCGGCGTCTTCGCGGGGGGCACCGCGGAGCCCATCACCCCCGAGGTGCTCGCCGAGGGCTACCGCAATCGACTGCACTTCGTGAAGAAGTATCCGCCCGAGGTGAATCTCGAGGGGTGGCCGGCGATCGTCCGCGAGGTCCTGGGCCGGATCGATCGCACGGTCCCCGAGGTCGACCACTGGCTCTGGACCCAGGTCAACCTCTCGACGATCCGCGAGGTCATGAGGGTGCTGGACGAGCCCATGGAGAAGGCGCCCACCATCATGGACAAGTGGGGCTACACCGGATCGGCCTGCCTGCCCATGGCCCTCGACGACGCAGTCCGGTCGGAGCGGATCCGACCCGGCGAGCTTCTCGTCCTCACCGGATCGGGCGCCGGGCTGGCCATGGGCTCGCTGGCGATGATCTGGAATCTCCGGGAGGCCCCATGAGCGACGCCCGCGCCCGCCACATTCCCGGGATCGGCTACTGGATGGAGAAGGCCGCCCTCATGCACCCCGACCGGACCGCGCTCGTCACCCCCGAGGGGAGCCGCAGCTATCGGGAGATGGCTGCGGGGGTCGAGCGGGCGGTCGCCGTGCTCGAGAGCACGGGCGTCGGGGCGGGGGACCGGTTCGGGATCCTGATGTGGAACGACGCGCGCTTCCTGGACCTCCTCTTCGCGGCGGGCCGGCTGGGCGCGATCGCCGTGCCGCTGAACTGGCGGCTCACGGCCGCCGAGCTGGCCTTCCAGACGTCGGATGCCGGGGTCGAGGTGGTCTTCGTGGGCCCCGAACAGGAGGAGCTCGGCGAGGCCCTCTCCGAGAACGCCGGGTGCCGGGTGATCGGAGTGCCCGGCGAGTACGAGGCGCTCGCGGACTCGGCGTCGGAGGGCGCGGGCGACCGGCCGCACCGCCCGACCCCCATGGCGCAGCTCCCGGGCGACGACGATCCCGTCCTGATGGTCTACACTTCGGGCACCACCGGCCGCCCCAAGGGCGCACTCCTGACGCACCGGAATCTCTTCTGGAACGCCATCAACGATATCCTGGCCGTGGGGCTGACCTGGCGCGATACCTCGCTCACGATCCTGCCCCTCATGCATGTGGGGGGGATCGGGCTGTTCACCCTGCCGACCCTCCTGGCCGGGGGTCGGGTGATCATGCCCCGGGGCTTCGATCCCGAGGAGACGCTGGCGGTGATCCGCGACGAGGGGGTGAACGTCATGCTCGGGGTGCCGGCGATCCACACGATGCTGGTCAACTCTCCCGACTGGGCCGAGGCGGAGCTGGGCTCGCTGCGCTTCATGTACAACGGGGGCGACGCCTGCCCGCTCGAGATCGTCGAGCGGTTTCGTGAGAAGGGGGTGCCCTTCGCCGGGGGGTACGGGCTCACCGAGACCGCGCCGACCGCCTTTCTCACCGAACTCGACCAGCTCGACCGGGCCGCGTCGGCGCCGGGGTTCGCGGGCAAGCCCTCGTTCAGCCTCGACGCCCGGATCGTGGGGCCCGCGGGAGAGGATGTGGCCCCCGGTGAGGTGGGCGAGATCGTCCTGCAGGGCCCCAACCTCTTTCGCGAGTACTGGGGGCGTCCGCAGGAGACCGAGGAGGCCTTCGAGGGGGGCTGGTTTCGCACGGGCGATCTGGCCTCGTGGGACGCCGAGGGCTTCACCTTCATCGCGGGCCGCAAAAAGCAGATGCTGAAGAGCGGGGGCGAGAACATCTATCCCGCCGAGGTGGAGCAGGCGATCCTGGAGCACCCGGAGGTGGCCGAAGTCTGCGTGATCGGACGGCCGCACCCGAAGTGGAACGAGGTGCCCGTCGCGATCGTGGCTCCTCGCGAGTCCGGGGCGGTCACCGCCGACGAGCTGCGCGACTTTCTGGGGCCCCGCCTCGCCCGCTTCAAGGTGCCCGCCGACTTCGCCTTCGTCGATGCGATCCCGCGCACCTCGATCGGCAAGCCCGACCGACCCCTCCTGGAGCGGACCTTCGGCCAGCCCGGGGAGGCCTCATGATCGGGATCGCCGGGCTGGGGACCGCCTTCCCCGAGGGGGTGATGACGGCCGAACAGCTCGCGAGCCGCTCCGGGATCCCCGTCGAGGTGGTCCGCGACCGGATGGGGCTGCACGAAAAGCGGGTCGGGGGCCCCGCAGATCAGGTGAGTGACCTGGCCGCCCGCGCCGCCCTGGCCGCCATCGAGGATGCGGGCGGTCGACTCGGAGCGCCGCTGGATCCGTCCGAGATCGACGCCGTGCTCTACTTCGGAAGCCCGCACAAGGACTATCCGGTCTGGCTGGCCGCGCCCCGGATCCAGCACCTGATCGGAGCGGAGCGGGCCTTCGCCTTCGAGATCGCGGCGGTCTCGGCTGGGGCGCCGGTCGCCCTTCGGGTCGCCGCCGACATCATGCACGCCGATCCGGCGCTCCGGACCGTCGTGCTCGCCGCCGCGTCGCGCGAGGCCGAGCTCCTGGACTACACCAACCGCAGCGCCCGCTTCATGTTCAACTTCGGCGACGGGGCGGCGGCCGTGGTGCTCCGGCGGGACTGGCCGCGCAATGTCATCCTCCGCTCGGCCTTCCGTACCGACGGGAGTTTCTCGGAGCATGTCCGGGTGCCTGCCGGGGGGAGCCGGATGCCCACGTCGGAGGCGACGGTCCGCGACGGCCTCCACAGCCTCGACGTGCACGACCTGGAATCGATGAAGGAGGGGCTCGACGCGGTCTCGATGGAGCGCTTCCTCGGGGTGGCCCGCGAGGCGATCCGGCGGAGTGGTCGGGAGCCGGAGGAGCTGGAGTTTCTGGCTACCCTGCACACCAAGCGGTCGATCTTCGAGGCGATCCTGGGCGAGCTGGGGCTGGCGGAAGAGAACTCGCTCTACCTGGATCGCTACGGGCACATCTCGGCGGTCGACCCCATCATCGCGCTCGCCGAGGGCGAGGCGATGGGGCGGCTGCGAGAGGGGATGCTCTCCGTGGCGCTCTCGGCGGGGACCGGCTACAGCTGGGCCGCGACCGCGCTGCACTGGGGCCCCTTCGAGGGCGAGGAGGCCGCATGACGGCGCTCAGCGCGGGGCAACCCAATGTCGTCGAGCTCTTCCGGCGCAGGGTCGCGCGCCACCCCGAAGCGCCCGCCCTGCGCACTTTTCCCGAGGGCCGGGTGCTGAGCTGGGGCGAGTGGGCCCGGCGCTCCGAGGCCTTCGCCCGACGGTTGCGGGCCGAGGGGGTGGAGCCCGGGGACCGGGTGGCGATCTGGGCGGGGAGTCGACCCCTCTGGCCGATCGCGGACCTGGGGGCGCTGATGGCGGGGGCGGTTCCGGTGGGACTGTATCCCTCGAGCGCTCCCGCCCAGAGCCGCACGCTGCTGGCCGACGCCGGGGTCGTTCTCGCCGTGGCCGACCTCGGGGAGCGGGTCGAGTTCCTGCGCGAGCTGACCGGCGTGCTGCCCCGGCTGCGGGAGGTGCTCGACGAGTCCGAGGTCGATTCGCCCGGTCTCGGGGAGTCGACGGGCGAGAGTCCGGAGCGGTGGCCCGGCTCCGGGGCCGGGCTCGGCGACGACGCCCTCCTCATCTATACCTCGGGGTCGACGGGCGAGCCGAAGGGGGCCCGGCTCTCGCACCGCTACCTGCTGGCCTCGGCCGCCTCGATTCGCGAGGCGCTGGGGCTGCGCGAGGGTGATGTGACGCTCTCTTTTCTGCCGTACTGTCATGCGGCGGAGCGGGTCTTCGGGCTCTACACGCGGATCCTGACGGGGATCGAGGCGGTCCTGGTCGAGGATCACCGGCGGGTCTGGGAGGCCGCGCGCGCCCATGATCCGACCGTGTTCGGGGGGCTTCCGCGCTTCTTCGAGAAGGCCGTGGAGGGGCTTCGGGAGCACGCCGCCACCGGGGGCGATCCGGCGGAGCGGGTGCCCCACTACTTCGGGCGGCGCTTGCGCGTGGCGACCTCGGGGGGGGCGACGCTCGACCCCGAGGTATCCGAGGCGCTCGAGGAGGTGGGGGTGCGGGTGCTCGGCGCGTACGGCCTCACCGAACACCTGTGTGCGACGATGAATCGGCCCGAGCGCCACGACCTGGCGAGCGCCGGTCCCCCGATGCCGGGCACGGAGCTGAGGATCGCCACCGACGGCGAGATCCTCCTGCGCCGGGGGCCGCTGACCTTCTCGGGCTACCTGAACCGGCCCGACGAGACCCATCGCGCCTTCACCCCCGATGGGAACTGGCTCCTGACGGGGGACCTGGGGCGGCTCGACGATGCCGGATTCCTGCATGTGACCGGGCGCAAGAAGGAGCTCCTGGCGCTCTCGACGGGAAAGAAGGTGGCCCCGCTGCCGATCGAGACCCGGTTCGTGCGGGATCCCTGGATCGCCCAGGCGATGCTCGTGGGCGAGGGGCGGAAGTTCGTCTCGGCGCTCCTCGTCCTGAACCGGAGCGAAGTCGAGGACTGGGCTGGGTCCGAAGGGATCGAGGGTGACTGGGAGGCCCTCGTGGGGCATCCGCGAGTGCTCGAGCGGGTCGACCGCGCGGTGGCCCGGGTCAATCGGGATCTCTCGCGCACCGAGCAGGTGCGGCGCCACCACCTGCTCGCCGAGGAGTGGACGGTGGAGCGGGGGGAGCTGACCCCGACGCTCAAGGTGCGGCGCGCCGTGGTGGCCGAGCGGCACCGGGAGGCCATCGAGGCGATCTATGCGGCGGCGGCGCCGGAGGCCCCGACGTCCGGGTCCCCCGAATCCCCCGAATCGTCCGAATCGTCCGCGTCAGCCCCCGCCCCCACCAACGAGGAGACGCGATGAGCGACGAAGCGCAGTCCGCGCAGCCCTCGCAGCCCCCGCAGCCGGCGGGCCCCGACATGCACCGCTGGGCGCTCCTGTTGATCGTGGCGTCGTCGATCGCCATCGGGGTCGCCTACGCATCGGCCTTCCTGCCGGGGGGAACCCCGGGATGGGCGCCCTGGCTCTTCATGGTGGGGACCTCGGTGATCATGGTGGCGACGATGGCCGTGGGCGCCGCGCGGGGTGGAAGCATCGGGCGCCTCTGGATCCCCTTCTCGATGGTCCTGGTGATCGTGATGGGGGGCTTCGGCCTCGTGCTCGCCCTGCCCCCCGCCGATCCGGGTGACCCGACGCTCTGGCTGGGGCTGCCCCCCCGGGCCGCGGTGATCATGTACGTCATCGGGTTCCTCCCCTTCTTCCTGGTGCCGGTCGCATATGCCTGGACCTTCGACGAGCTGACGCTGGGTGAGGGCGACCTCGAGCGGGTGCGCGACGAGGCGCTGCGGGCGCGGGGAGAGATGCCGAAATGAGCCTCCTCGGACTCCTCTCGACCGGGATCGTGCCGAGCTCGGTGACGGCGCAGGTCGAGGAGCTGCCCCACGTGGTCGAGCCCACGATCGTCTGGGTCGCGATCGGCTACTTCGTGATCGTGACGGTGATCGGAGCGTGGGCCACCCGTCGCACGCGCACGGCGGGCGACTTCTTCGTGGCGGGCAAGGGGATCGGGCTGATCGCGCTCTCGCTCTCGGTCATGTCGGCCACCCTCTCGGGGTTCGCCTTCATCGGGGGGCCCGGGCTCGTCTACTCGATCGGGCTCGGGGCGATGTTCATCATCCTGCCCGCGGCGCTCACCAACGCGATGGGCGCCTGGGTGCTGGCCAAGCGGCTCCGCCTGATGGCCGAGGTCCGCCACACGATCACCCTGCCGGACGCGATCGGGGCCCGGTATCGGTCTCCCCTGGCGCAGGGGCTGGCCGGGGTCTCGATCCTGGTGGCGGTGATCGGATACATGGCCACCAACATCCTGGCGCTGGGACTGGTGATCGACGCGGTCTTCGGGATCGGGGTGGGGTGGGGGATCTGGCTGGGGATGGGGATCACCATGGCGTACGCGGTGGGCGGTGGGATCGTGGCCGGGATCTACACCGACGTCTTCCAGGGCTCGCTCATGGCGGTTGCCTCGGTGCTTGTCTTCCTCTTCACCCTGCAGGCCGGGGGAGGGCTTTCGGGGATCTCGGAGACCATTCTGGCGGCGGACCCCGGCTTCCTCGGTCCCTGGGGGCACCTGACCCCGATCGCCGCGCTCTCCTTCTTCTTCGTCTTCGGGATGGGATCGCTCGGGCAGCCGCACGTGATCCACAAGTTCTACATGCTCCGCGACCCGCGGAAGCTGCGCTGGTACCCCCTGGTCACGACCTTCGCGCTGATCGTGGCGATGCTCCTGTACTTCGGGGTCGGGGTCTCGGTGAAGGCGCTGACCGTCGAGGGTGCGCTCGCCCCCCTCACGAACCCCGACAACGCCACCCCGATCTTCCTGCTGAACTACACCCCCCTGTTTCTGGCCGCGCTCGTCTTCTCGGGGGTGGCGGCGGCGATCATGAGCACCGTGAACTCCTTCATGAACATCGGGGCCGCGGCGATGATGCACGACATCCCGATCTCGCTGGGCAAGCGGATCAAGAACGAGCTCCTCTGGGGGCGCATCTGCACCGTGATCATCTCGGTGGCGGCCGCCCTCCTGGCCCAGTACTCCGGGATGCTCGTGGCCTTCCTGGGGGTGTTCGGATGGGGGCTGTTCGCCTCGACCCTCGTGCCCGCGCTGGCGATCGGGCTCAACTGGAAGGGGGCCACGCGGGCCGGGGCGATCGCCTCGATCGGCACCGGGCTCTCGATCACCCTCGTCTTCGAGACCTTCGCCTTCTTCGAGCTCTACTCCTTTCCCGTGGGAGTCACCGTCTCCGGTCTCTCCCTCGTCCTTTCGATCCTGATGTTCTTCGGCGTCTCGTGGGTGACCCGCGAGACGGCGGCAGACACCCTGGACCCGGACATCCGGGTCGTGATGGAGGCCTGACGATGACCGACACCGCACGATTCGAAGCGCTCGAGGTGGGCCAGAGTGCGCACTTCAGCAAGACCGTCACCGAGGCCGACGTGATCCTCTTCGCCGGAGTGACCGGCGACATGAACCCGGCGCACATCGACGAGGTGGCCGCGTCGGAGTCCCGCTTCAAGGGGCGGGTCGCACACGGGATGCTCTCGGCCTCGCTCATCTCGACCGTCCTGGGGACCCGGCTGCCGGGCCCGGGGACGATCTACGTGGGCCAGACGCTCCGATTCACCGCGCCCGTGCGGATCGGTGACACCGTGACCGCCCGGGTGACCGTGCGCGAGCTCGACCCCGAGCGGCGCCGGGCTCGCCTCGAGACGGTCTGCACGACCCAGGACGGGACCGAGGTGGTCACCGGCGAAGCCGAGGTCCAGGTATGAAGACGCATCAGCACACCGAGGAATGGCCGAGGGACCCTCCCTGACCGGCGGAAGGGGAGGCCCGCCGGAACTCGGCCTCCCACAACGACGTCGCCGGACTGGCGGCGATGCTAATACGTACCAGCACCGCGCCGGGAGATCGCCCGGACGGAAAACGTGGCACTCCGATGAATGAGGAGACAGCAATGCGTACTCGAATCAACATTCTGATTCTGGGGCTGGCGCTGATGGTCAGCGTCGCGATCCCGACCGGACCCGCCGAGGCCCAGCAGACCGGAAGCGTCGTGGGCACGGTGGTGACGCCGGAGGGTGCACCGGTATCCGGCGCCCAGGTCACGATCCCGGGCACCGGGCTCCGGCAGGCGACCGACGCCCAGGGAAGCTACCGGTTCGCCTCGGTCCCGGCGGGCACCTGGCAGCTCCAGGCCTTCCAGCTCGGCTTTCGCGAGATCCGGATCGACGATGTACAGGTGACCGCCGGGCAGGAGACGCGGGTCGACGTGACGCTCGAGATCCTCCCGATCGCGCTCACGGGGATCGTGGTCTCGCCCGGACGTCGCGCGCAGCGGCAGACCGAGGCCCCGGCCACGGTCACGCGGGTCGGCACCGACGAGATCATGGGCCATCCCGGCGGGAGCTTCGCCAACGCGCTCAAGCAGGTGAAGGGCCTCGACTTCATCCAGGTCGGGGTGACCGGGGTCGCGGTCAACGCGCGCGGCTTCAACTCGTCGTTCAACAACCGGATGCTCATGATGGAGGACGGCCGGATCGCCGTGCTTCCCGAGAGCGGCCTCCCCCTGGGCCAGTTCACCCCGATCCCGCAGCTCGACCTGGCCGGGATGGAGGTGCTGGTGGGACCGGGATCCGCCCTCTACGGCCCCGATGCCTCGAGCGGTGTGATTAGCCTGGAGTCCAAGGACCCCCGGGACTTCCCCGGAACCTCGGCGATGGTGACGGCCGGCTCGCGCAGCTATCAGAACGTGCAGGTCCGGCACGCCGGGGTCGCCGACAACCTGGGCTACAAGGTGACCGCCGAGTACCACAGTGTGAATGACTTCGAGAACCGCCTGAACTACGGCGACGCCGAGAACCCGCTCTGGGAGGTGGGAACGGGCGGGAGCTTCGATCGCGACGCCGACAGCGGAGTCGACTGGCAGAACCAGGCCATTCGTGGCCAGGGATCACTCGTCTACTACATGGACGAGAGCCGGGTCGAGCTCGGTGCGGGGGCGAGCCAGCTCAACGGCGTCGGGCAGACGAACGTCGGCCGCAACCAGTTCGACGACTGGACCTACAACTACCTGCAGGCGCGCTTCACGACCCCCGGCTGGTTCTTCAATCTCTACCGGACGCAGTCGCAGTCGGGCGACTCCTACGCCCTGAACCGCTTCACCGAGAACCGTGCCGCCAACCCGGATCCGAGTGACGACGAGATCCGCCTGGGCTCCGACTGGCCCTCGGACGGCCGTCTGCTCGCCGCCGAGGTCCAGAACCAGTTCACCCTCGGGGCGCTCCGCGGGAGCGAGATCACCTGGGGTGCCCAGTACCGCCGCGACGCGGTCTCGAGCGACCGGCAGTGGCTGACCGACCGGCTCACCGGCGAGGACGTGATCATCAGCCAGCTCGGCGTGTACGGTCAGGTCGAGACCCCGATCACCCCGGAGCTGCGCCTGGTCCTGGCCGCTCGGGTCGACGATCACGAGAACTATGACACGCAGTTCAGCCCGAAGGCCGGGGTGGTCTGGTCTCCGAGCGCCGACCAGGCCGTGCGCTTCACCTACAACCGGGCCTTCAAGTCGCCCACGATCCTGCAGACCAACTTCTGGATCCCCGACTTCGTGCCCTTCGTCGGCGTCTTCCACAATACCGACGGCTTCATCATTCGCGATGCCGATGGCGGCGAGGTGGCGCGACTCGACCCGCTCACCCCGGAGTCCAACCAGACCTGGGAGCTCGGATACCGCGGCGTGCTGGGCGATCGCTTCCTGGTCGACGTGGCCGGCTACGTGGGTTCGTACAAGGACTTCATGAGCCCGCTGACCGTGTTCGCGAACCCCTTCGGTGCCACGATCTTCAGCGCCGAGCCGACCACGGCGTTCTGGGCGAGCGGAGAGCTCGAGGGCCAGCCGGTCACCAATGAGGATGGGGGACCGCAGATTCCTCTCACCTACTGGAACCTCGGAGAGGCCGATATCCGCGGCCTGGACTTCGGCGGTACCTTCATCGTGAATCCGCGGGTGGACGTGAAGAGCACCTTCTCGTACGTGGGGCTCTCGAGCGATCCGGCCGAGGGTGGGCCGGCCCAGGAGGCCACGGCGCTGAACTCTCCGAGCACGAAGTGGTCGCTCGGAATCGAAGGCCGGGAGTTCAACGGCTTCGGAGGGGGCGCCACCCTTCGCTACGTGAACGGGTACAACTTTCAGTCGGGGATCAACCAGGGGAAGATCCCGACCCACACGGCGCTCGACCTGACGCTCCGCTACCAGGTGCCCGGCACGGGCCTGCACCTGAACGCCACCGCGCAGAATCTCTTCGCCTGCGGGGGTGAGTCGGCGGGCGCGGAGCGCTCGTGCGGGATCGATCAGTCGTACATTCAGATGGTGAACATGCCGGCGCTCGGATCCATCTTCCTCATCGGCGCCCGATGGGAGCTCTGAGGACGCGCCGGTTTCAAGGCACGGTACATTCCGGGAGTGCGGCTCCCCGGCCTTCGGGTCGGGGAGTCCCTCCCGGGCGGGAGGATCGTCATGATCAAGTTTGGAAGCCTTCTTCTTCTTCTGATCACCCTGAGCGGTGTGGGGGGAGAGCTGCCACCGGCCGATGGGGAGCGCGTGATGCGTGGCCAGAGTCCTGAGAACGGGGAGCTTCGGCCCGATGTCGATCGTTCCGCCGGCGAGGTGATCCGCGGCACCTTCCGGTCGCCGCACGGGGACCGCGCCTGGCGCCTCTACCTTCCGCCTCCCGAGGCGGTGACGGCACCCCCGCCGACGGGGCGCGCGGGAATGACCGTCCTGTCGGATCCGGGGGAGGAGCCCGGCGAGCCGAGGGCGCCCCTTCTGGTGCTCCTGCACGGGTGCACGCAGGACGCCGACGACATGGCTCGGGGTACCCGCATGGACCAGCTGGCCCGGGAGCGGGGGGTGGCCGTCCTCTATCCGGAGCAGCCCACCGCGGCGAACGCCACCCGTTGCTGGAATTGGTTCGAGCCCGGGCATCAGCGCAGGGGCGCAGGCGAGCCGGCTCTGATCGCCGGGATGATCGAAGAGACCGTCCGCGAGCGGGGGCTGGATCCCGAGCGCGTCTTCGTGGCGGGCATCTCGGCGGGAGGCGCGCTGGCCGCGACGCTCGCCGCGACCTACCCGGAACGGATCTCGGGGGTTGCCGTTCATTCGGGGGTCCCCTTCGGCGCGGCCCGGGGGCTGCCCGAGGCGCGCGAAGTGATGGGGGGAGAGGCCGAGACTCCCACCCGTGATCTGGCCGACGCGATGATCGACGCGATGGGAGACCGGGCCCGCCCGGTCCCGCTCCTGGTGATGCACGGGGAGCGGGACGAGGTGGTGTCTGCCCGCAACGCCGACTGGTTCGCCCTGCAGTGGTCCCGGCTCCTGGCCGAGCTCACCGGGATGCCCACCGTCGAGGAGCTGAATCCGGCCCGGGAGGGCGCCGGCCCCGGAGTTCGGGTCCGGGTGCTGAAGGGCATCGCCGGCGAGATCCACTTCGAGATGTGGCGGCTCGCCGAGCTGGGTCATGCCTGGTCCGGAGGCTCCGAAGAGGGGACGTACACGGATCCGGCGGGGCCGGAGGCGAGTCGCATCATGATGGAGTTCTTCCTCGACCGGAGCGCCCGATGACCCGGGTCGAGGAGCGCACGGCCCGCGGGGGTGTGGCCCGGGCAACGCTCGACTTCGTTCGGACCGAGCTCGGAGAGGACCAGGTCACGGCGATCCTCGACGGCCTGTCTCCGGATACGGCGGAGCAGCTCCGTGATGCCGGGCCGAGCGACGAGATCGCCATGGAGCGGCTCTTCGATCTGTGGCGGGCGGTGGACCGGAGGCTCGGACCGGAGGACCCCGAGTGGGCCGAGCGGGCCGGGGCCTTCTCGATCGAGTCGGCCGGGACCCAGCAGTACGGGGGGATCGTGGGAAAGCCCTCGCCGCTCGAGTTCCTGACGCAGCGGGTCTCCCTCTTTCGCCTCTTCTACCGGTCGGGTCGGATGGAGGTGGTCTGGCACGACGAGGGGAAGGCGCTCCTGAGGCTCGTGGATTTCGGGGATTCGGACCCCCTCTTCTGCCGACGACAGACCGGGGGACTGGCCCGGGCCCTGATCCTGGCGCGCGGAGGGGAGCCGAGCGTACGCCACGTCCGCTGCGTGCACGAAGGCGACGCCTTCTGCGAGTGGTCCCTCGGCTGGGAGGGCTGAGGAAGGCCTTCCGGCTTTTCTGGTTGGGTTGCGGGGCTCACCGGTTGGGCTACTTTGTCCGATGCGGCCCCTCGACCCCTCGAGGGAAATGCCCACTTCGGACGCTCGCTGCGTCCTCCCGAGAGAGTGTGGGCAGCATTCTCAGATCGGAGGTCCGACTTGATGCCGGGTTCCCGAAGGTCTCCCACGCCGCCCCTGTTTTCCCGCTGGGTGGTCGCTTTCGCCTCGGTGTTCGGACTCCTCCTCCTGCTGCTTCTGGGCTTGAGCTTCCTGGGGATCTACGGGCTGTCCGGTATCCGGGGGTATGTTCTCGGCGAAGGGCTCTGGTCGAAGGCGCAGAAGCGCTCGGTGATCGCACTCCAGCAGTACGCCTTCACGGGGGACGCGCGATTCCATCGGGCTTTTCGGGAGGAGATCGAGATCACGCGCGGCGATCGACAGGCCCGGGAGGAGCTGGAGCGCCCGGACCCCGACATGTCGGTCGTACGCGAGGGATTTCTTCGGGGGCAGATCCCCGATGCGGCGATCACA
Organism: Gemmatimonadales bacterium; assembly: GCA_007692605.1. GTDB lineage: Bacteria > Gemmatimonadota > Gemmatimonadetes > Longimicrobiales > Gaopeijiaceae > SLBA01. The sequence continues at coordinate 20,052 of REBS01000075.1, read as the reverse complement.
CCCATGGCGCGGGTATTTCGATGGGGGCGCAACATCGGGTTCGTCGATCGCTCGATCGAGGTCTGGGACGAGGGGGATCGGGCGATCGAGGAGCTGGTGGCGCTCGCCGAATCCCTTCATGTGGAGCTCAAGCGCGACATTCCGGACAGCCTTCGGGTTCTGGGGCTTCTGGGTGAGATCGGCGAGGTCGACGAACGCCTGACGGAGCTCGAAGAGGACTTCAGCCGGACGTTCAATGAAGGCGCCGCCCAGGTCGAACAGGCGCTCTTCGCGGCATTGACCCTCCTGACCGTTTCGTTGCTGGTGGCCGGAGTGCTCGGAACCCGCTTCTTCCTGCGCCAGATCAAACGCCGGGACGAGGCCCTGCGCCGCTCCGAGACGCGCTACCGCGAGCTCTTCGAGCGCAACGTCGTGGGCGTTCTCCTGGCCGCCGATGACGGGAGCGTCATGGAGGTGAACGAGGCCTTCGCGCGCGCCCTCGGCTATCCGGATCCGAAGGAGATGGAGGGACGCAGCGTTCGAGACTTCCTGTCTGTCGAGCCGTTGGAACTGACGGAATCCCGCGATCCCCGGGTGATTCCGGCGCGCGGCGCCGGGGGGATCCGTCGATACCTCCTCCTGGCGGCCACCCCGGTTCGAACCGCAGGGGACCCCGGAGAGCAGATCCTCGTTACGGCCACCGATGTCACGGACCGGCATGTGCTCGAGGAGCGGCTTGCGCGCGCCCGAAAGATGGAGGCGATGGGACAGCTCGCCGGGGGGGTCGCGCACGACTTCAACAATCTTCTGACCGTGGTCCTTGGCCACGCCCAGATCCTCGAGGCGGATCTGCGCTCACAGGGGACCCCGGATCCGGCGATCATGGAATCGATCGCCGAGATCGTGCGGACGAGTGGCACCGCGGCCGGACTCACGCGTCAGCTGCTGACCTTCAGCCGCAGCCGGGTCATGGAGCAGCGGGTGATCGATGTGAACGAGGCCGTCGAGGCTGCGCACTCCCTGATCACGCGACTTCTGCCGAGCATGATCGAATGCAGGGTGGAGTTGACCCGGCGGCTGGAGCCCGTGAAGCTCAGCCCGGTGCACCTGGAGCAGCTCCTCCTGAACATGACGATCAACGCCAGAGACGCGATGGTCGAGGGGGGGGTCCTGACCCTCCGCACCGGGATGCGCTCGGTTTCGGAGGGACGCCGGACCGAGCGGCTCGAGCTTTCCCCGGGGACCTACGTCGTGCTCGAGATCGAGGATACCGGCCATGGGATGGACTCCGAGACCGTCGCGAGGATCTTCGAGCCCTTCTTCACGACGAAGGATCAGGAGCGTGGGACGGGGATGGGGCTCGCCACGGTCTATGGGATCGTGACCCAGGCGGGTGGCACGATCGATGTGCGCACCGCGCCCGGTGAGGGCACGACCTTCACGATCTATCTGCCGGCGTTTCCGTCGGTGGCGAGTGCGGGATCCGCCGAATCCAGCTGAGGCTGCTCCCGGCCGGCGAGGCCGGTCCGGACGAAGAGGAAGGGCGCCCCGGCGGTCAGCCAGAAGCCGAGGAGGGAGTAGCGGAGCGTTCGAGCGAGATCTTCCGATGGCCAGGAGACCCCGCGCAGGCCGAGCCAGATCGCCGCTGCCACCGGAAGTCCCGCCAGAAGTCGCAGGAGTCTCCGGCGAAGGGTGCCCGAGCTGTCGAAGCGAAGGTGGCGACGCTCGAACCAGGCGCCGATGCCCGCGCCCAGAAGGGTTGCGGCCGCCGGGAGCGCCGTGTGTCCGCGGTAGATCCACAGCAGGGCGAAGGGCGCGAAGACCCCGACCGGAACGGCCTTCGAGAGGGCGCCCCTGAAGGCCTCCCCGAAACGCTCGACGGCCAGGATCCACGCAGCGAGGTAGATCGCCCCGACCCCCCACCCGACCACGACGTCGTGTGGGAAGTGGACGCCCAGGTAGATCCGGCTGACTCCGATCAGGAGGATCAGCGCGATCGCCGCGGGCAGGGCCCATCGGGTCATCCGGCGGACGCGTGCGACGGAGTCGGATCGGCCCCACTCGCGGATCACCCAGAGCAGGTATCCCCACACGACCACCGCGTGCTGAGCGTGACCGCTGGGGACCCCACCGCCGTCTTCCGGGATCAGGACCGCGACGTCGGCGGGTGATGGGCGGGGCAGGTCGACCCAGCCCTTGAGCAGGGCGTTCAGCCAGGCCGAGACCAGGAAGAGGATCGTGAGGCGAAGCCCCGTGGAGCGATCCACGGCCCAGTAGAGGACCGGGATCAGCAGGAGGTAGAAGGGCTCGTCGCCCAGGAAGCTGAGCCCCCGCGCCAGCATGTCGAGGGCGGGGGTGCGGAACTCCTGGACCCACAGGATAATCCGAACGCCGAGATCTTCCATGGTCGCTTCCTTCTCACCGGGGGTGGGGATTGAGTCTGGGGGCGGGTCCCGTTAGCCTTTTCCTTTCCCCCCTAGGCAGGATATCGATTTTGATGACCGGCACCAATGGGCGCTCCAATGCGTCCTCGACCTCTTCGCATACATCGTCTGATTCGTCCCCCGACTCCAATCTGAGCTTCACCTCGTTCAACCTCGACGAGCGTCTGCTCTCGGCGATCCGGGGGATGGGATTCGAATCCCCGACGCCCATCCAGGGCGCTGCGATCCCGCCCGGCCTCGAGGGGAAGGACGTGCTCGCGACCGCAATGACCGGGAGCGGGAAGACGGCGGCCTTCCTCCTGCCGATCCTCCAGCGGCTTCTCTCCACGCCGGGGCAGGGGACGCGGGCGCTGATCGTGACGCCGACCCGCGAGCTGGCGGCGCAGATCGTCGAGCACTTCGACGACCTGTCGAAGGGGACGGGACTCAAGGCGATCGCGATCTTCGGCGGCGTGGGGGCCAAACCCCAGGAGAAGGCGCTGCGCAGGGGGGTGGACGTCGTCGTGGCGACCCCGGGTCGACTCCTGGATCACTTCCAGTACGACTACGCCCGCCTGCCCGGAATCGAGGTGGTCGTGCTCGACGAGGCCGACCGGATGCTCGACATGGGCTTTCTGCCCGAGATCCGAAAGATCCTGCGGCACCTGCCGAAGGGACCCCGTCAGACGCTCCTCTTTTCGGCGACCATGCCGGGACCGATCGCCAAGCTCGCGAGCGAGATGCTCCGCAATCCCGTGCGGGTCGAGGCCCAGACGAAGCAGGCGCCTCCGTCGGCGATCACCCAGGCGCTCTACCCGGTTCCGGCCGAGCTCAAGGTCGACCTTCTGGCCGAGCTCCTGCGCCGTGAGGAAGTCGGCAACGTAATCGTCTTCTGCCGCACGAAGCACCGGGCGAAGCGCCTGTCGAAAAAGCTCGGCCAGCGCGGAATCGCGGCGGCCGAGATCCACGGAAACCGGAGCCAGAAGCAGCGCACCGAGGCCCTGGCCGGATTCCGTGACGGTCGCTACGACGTGCTGGCGGCCACCGACATCCTGGCGCGGGGGATCGACGTGGTCGAGCTCGACCACGTGGTCAACTTCGACGTCCCGGGGGCTCCCGAGGACTACATCCATCGGATCGGGCGGACCGCCCGCGCCGGTGCCAGCGGCGAGGCCTACACCTTCGTGGCTCCCGACGAGGAGGGCGGGGTCCGCGACATCGAGCGCGCGCTCGGACGGTCGCTCCCGCGGCGGACCCTCGCCGACTTCGACTATTCGGCGAAGGCGGACGAGCGCTTCGAGGTTCCGGTCTCGGAGCGGCTGGCCAAGCACCGCGCCCGCCGCAAGGACGAGCGCGAGCGGGCCAAGAAGAACGAGGAACGCCGGGGCCGCAGTTCGGGCGGCCGGGGCCGCTGAAGCGGGGTCGCCCGCGGCCGCCGCTCACCGGCAGAGGGCGCGGGCGACCCCGCGCCCTCTGACCCATCGATCAGAGCAGCGACTCGAAGGGCACCATCTCGGGGCCGTTCTCGGTGCAGATGGCGTAGTTGCCCCCGCCCCGCAGGGTGACGCCCGCGTGCTCCCCCGCCGCGTTCAGGATATAGAAGCGGATCCCGAAATTCGGCTCTCCCTGCTCGTTGAGCAGGCGCGGCTCGATCGTGTTCTGCTGGATCCGGCGGATCGCGTCCATCCCCGCGTCGAGCGGGGTCATCCCGCGCCGCAGGTTCTCGACGATCAGAAAGGACGTGAGGTTGTAGAGGTTCGCCTCGCCCCGCCCGGTGGATCCCGCCGCGCCCACCTCGCCGTCTACGTAGAGTCCGGCGCCCAGGATCGGTGAATCGCCGACCCGCCCCGGAATCTTCCATGCGAGCCCACTCGTCGTGGTGCACCCCGCGATCTCACCGGCGGCATTGACGGCGTTGCAGTTGATCGTGCCCCAGTAGTGTTCGGGGTCGATGAGGCCCTCTTCGACCATCTCCATCCCGCTCAGGAAGCCGATCCGCTGCGGGTCGTCCTCGCCCGGCCAGCGCGACGGGTCGGTGCGCCGGCGCCAGTCGAGCCAGCGGGCGCGCGAGACGTCGCTGTTCAGGTCGTCTTCGATCGTGAATCCCATGTTCCGGGCGAAGCGCTGGGCGTCGGGTCCGACCAGGAGGTGGTGGTCGGTCTCGTGCATCACGGCGCGAGCGACCGCCGCCGGGGTCCGGACGCCCTCGAGACACGCCACGCTCCCGGCCCTCTTCATGGGGCCGTGCATGACCGATGCGTCGAGCTGCACCACGCCGTCTCCGTTGGGCAGGCCCCCGTAGCCCACGCTGGTGTCTCCCGGGTCGAGCTCGTTGATGCGCACCCCGGCGATCACCGAGTCCAGGATGTCGTCGCCAGCGGTCATGCGCTGAAAGACGGTCTCGACGCAGGTGAGGTCCCCGTCGTGCCGGTACTGGTGGCCGTTGCCCGAAGATACGACGGCGGGGCGACTGCGTCGGGCGATCACGGCGGGGGCCTCGGGAAAGGCGCCGGCGAGTGCCGCGGGGGCGGCGAGCCCCAGTCCGGCGGCTGCGGAGCCGGTCTTGATGAAGTCGCGGCGGGAATAACCGGTGGGTTTCGACATCGGGTGCAGTCTCCTGTAAAGTGATGGGGTCAGGCGATTCCGTGGCGGATCGCATGGTGCATGGCGTCGACGAAACGGTCGAGCTCTTCGGTGGTCGTGTAGACCGACGGGCTGATGCGCAGGCCGGGGCAGTCGGGATGTCCGATCGGGGTCACGATGATCCGGTGCCGGTCCCAGAGCCAGCCCGCGAGCTCCGCGGGGGGCAGTCCGTCGATCTCGACGGTGGCGATGCCCGCGGCGAATCCGGGCTCCAGGCTGGTGTGCAGGCGGACCCGATTCTCGGCCAACAGCTCGCGGGCCCATCGGTCACGCAGGTACACGAGCCGGGCCTCCTTGCGGGCCGCGCCGATCCCCTCGTGGAAGGTGAGCGCCGCCCCGATCGCCAGGTAGTTCGGGGCGGGGTGGGTGCCGATCTCCTCGAACTTCCGGATGTCGCCGTCGAGCGATTCCGGGGAGGCCATGAGGGGCCAGAGGTCTTCGATGCGTTCCCTGCGCACGTGCAGGAAGCCCGTGCCGAAGGGGGCGAAGAGCCACTTGTGCAGCGAGGTGGCGTAGTAGTCGCAGCCCAGGTCGGCGTGGTCGAAGTCGAAGTGGGCATAGGCGTGCGCGCCATCGACGATCACGGGAATCCCCCGGGCCCGGGCCATCTCGACGACCGGCTTCACCGGCAGGATCTGGCCGGTGATGTTGATCATGTGGCACATCAGGATGAGCCGGGTGCGGTCGGTGATCCGCTCTTCGAAGCGCCGCACGATCTCGTCGGGGTCCTCGGCCGGCACGGGGATCGGGAAGGTGACGAGCTCGATCCCCTCGCGGCGCGCCCGCTGCTCGAAGGTGGTGAGCATGCGGGGGTAGTCCTGGTCGGTCGTCAGCACCTGGTCTCCCGGCTCCAGATCGAAGCCGAACTGGCAGATCTGCAGCCCTTCCGAGGCGTTGCGGGTGATCGCCATCTCTTCCGGGTCACACCCGAAGTTGCGGGCGAGGCGCTGCCGGATTCCCTCCTTCTGGGGCTCCAGGACGCGCCACATCGTGCGGACCGGGGCCTCGTTCGAGAAGGCCAGGTATCGGGCCATGGCGTCCTGCACCACCCCCGGGGCCGGGCTGACCCCGCCGTTGTTCAGGTTCACGAGGGAGCGGTCGACCCGAAACGCCGACTGGACCTCTCGCCACAGGGGCTCGTCGAGGGCGGCCTCGGACGGGGGGCGGTCGTCGCCCGCGAAGGCCTCCATGACCGGCTCGATGCCCCATGGGTCGAGCGATCCCGCCGCGGAGCGCGCCGCGGCGTGAAGGGGGGCGAGTCCGGCCGCCATCCCGGCGCCGGCCAGCCCTCCCAGAAATGAGCGTCGATCGAGCAAGGGGCCTCCCGAGGCTGACCGGAATCTGGTAGAGGGTCGTGGCCCCAAAGTGCGTCCTGACAGGCTGCGCGGCAAATGGGAGGCGCGGGGCCGGGTGGTGGCGGGGGTGGCGTCCGGAGGTGGTGCGCCGTTGGCGCTCGGGTGTTGCTCCGGTGGCGCCCCCGTCAGCCTCCGGACAGCGCGGCACTCCGGGCCGGGAGGGATTCGGAGTGGAGCCAGAGGTCGGTCTCGGGGTGAAAGGCCTCCCAGGCGAACCAGAAAGCGACGTACCCGTTCGGCATGCGGACCAGCGACTGGCCCGCGAGGGGGCCGTCGATCGCCCGGCCGTCCAGACTCCACTCGCTGCCAGTCTCCGCATCGATGAAGGCGCCGTCGGACGCCTCGATGCGCACGCTCACTCCCTCGTCGGTGACGGGACGGAAGAAGGCGCCGCCCTGCGCGGCCCGGCTCCACAGGACGATCGATTTGTCGCCCTCGAGGTCGACGGGGATCGCGGCGACCCCGGCGTGGGGTGCGGCGGCCCGATCCAGTTCACCGAAGGGGAGGGCGACCCCGCCCATCGGCTGGCTGGGAGAGGAGCCGTCGATCGGGTAGCCGAGGATGCGTTCCTTGGCGGGACGCCGGTCGTCGAGCGAATTGACCGGGAAGAGGAATTCGCTGTTTTCCTCGTAGTTGCCGTAGGGGTACCGGGTGTAGTCGCGGGCGAATCCGGTGTTTCCGCTCAGGACCAGGGTGCCGGGGTGGAGTTCGACCCACTCCGACCAGTTCATCTCGATCGTGGGGACCATGGGGAGCTTCAGGCCGTCCTGGCTGCCGCAGCGCGCGGTCCGCATCATCTGCGGGAAGAGCGTGTTTCCGGTCCGGTCGAACATCATCAGGTTGTTCTGGAAGATGAGCCCGGACACGCCCAGGGTGCCGCCCCGGATCACCTCGCGGTCGAAGGTGAGCGCCGACCCGGTGAGCGGGCAGTAGGTGACGGCAACACGGGTTTCGGAATCGAAGTCGATGTTCGCGATCTCGTGCCACCAGAGGATGTTATGGGGGACGGCGTACGCCTGGCCGTCGTGTTCGATCCCGATGACCCGGACGTCGGGGAAGGGGTGCGAGAGCTCGAGGAAGCCCACCGAGGGATGGTTCGCCGGCACGAAGCCCGGGTCCTGAAGCGACGGGATTCCGTCCGCGCCGACCCCGCCGTCGAAGATCTGCGACGAGGGCAGGCTGCACTGGAGTCCGCTAAAGTCGCGCGGGGGGGCCTGGGAGTCGGACTGGGTGGTCAGGTCCTGGCACCCCGCAAGGACCAGGACGGTGGCCCAGGCGGCCCAGAGGAGGGAGGTGACTGGTGGGCGTCCAGGGGCCGGGCCAGGAGGCGGACCGGCGGGTGATCCGGCGGGCGGATGCGTGGGGGACGGGTGCATGGGGGACGGGTGCACGGGGAGTTTGCCGTGGGGATCGTCGGACCTGCGGGTCATGAGTGTTCCTGGGACGGGGTCAAGGGCGCGACCTGGGGCCTCTGCCTACAGGAATCCATGGGGTTCGCCATGGGTTCCGCCGTGCCGGCCCGCCCCGTGCCAGCCGTCCTGTTCCCTGCCCCCCGGCCCGCCCCGTGCCAGTTGCCCCGCTTCGCCGCGGATCGGACGCGAAAGTCCACACTCAGAGGTCTCCGCGGGACGGTTGTAGAGTAACGCGTCGTATGGGAGACAAAGTCCTCCATCGTTGTTCGCCAGAATCGGCGATTGTGGACTCAGCGGTCTATACGGTGACACAGAGCGCAAGCGTCCGAAAACGGGCCGTCTAGTGTAAAGAAACGGTTCACTGCCGCGAACGCCCGCCCGCGCTACTGCCAAGCCCCGGCCGTTTCCCCGCGAACGTCCGCCCGCTCCCCTCGGCGAACGCCCGCCCGCGCTACTGCGAAGCCCCGGCCGTCCCCCGGCGAAGCCACGCCCGTTCCCCCGCGAACGTCCGCCCGCCCCGAAGATGGCCGCTCGAGGCGGTGCGGCAGGGATCAACTCCGCGGACGCAACCCGCGTACGAGCCATATTTCGGGGGATCCGGACGCAGGGGAGCTTTTCGAGCGGGATCGGGGTTGATAGCAACCGAGCCCTTCGAGATCCCTGATTTCCGGAACTATTACCGGGGAGTTGATAGCATATGCGACCGATGGCCCTGTCCGTGTTGTGCCTTCTGATGATCGGTGTTCCCTCGGTGGCGAGCGCGCAGGACCCGCCGCTTCCCGACACGATCCGGATCGATCCGGTCGAGGTCACCGTTTTGCGCACGCCGGTACAGCTCGCCGATGCGCCCCTCGCGGTCTCGGTTCGGGGTGAAGAGGAGCTTCGGCGGGCCCGCAGCGGTGCCTTTCTCGAGGAGGCCCTCCAGGGGCTTCCCGGCGTTCAGGTGCAGAACCGATTCAATCCGGCGGTGGGCGAGCGGATCGCGATCCGCGGGTTCGGGGCGAGAGCCCAGTTCGGGGTTCGCGGGGTTCGCGTGATCGTCGATGGGATTCCTGCCACGCTGCCGGATGGCCAGTCGACGCTCGACCACCTGGACATCGGGTCGCTCGGACGGGTCGAGGCCATCCGTGGACCGGCGTCAGCGATGTATGGGAACGCGTCCGGGGGGGTGCTCTCCTTCCAGACCCGTGCCCCGTCGCAGACCCCGGTGCGGGTCGAGGTCGAGACGGTCGGGGGCAGCCACGGTCTCCAGCGGGGGCAGGCCACGGCATCCGGGACGGTTGGCGAGACCGGCTATCTGGTCACACTCTCGTCGCTCAACTGGGACGGATACCGCTCCCGCCCGGGTGAAGGTGCCGAGGGCACGTACGGCAGTTCGGAGCGCCTGGGCTTCAACGCCCGGGTCCTGCATCCCCTCGCGGGTGGCGAGCTGTCGCTCACGCTGAACGCGGTGGAGCTCGACGCCGAGAACCCGGGCTCGCTGCCCGAGGAGCAGCGAGGACTGGAGACGCGGCCCGCCTGGGGATTCAACACGGTTCAACGGGCCGGCAAAGAGGTGAGCCAGCAGCAGGCGGGGGTGCGCTGGGTCGGCGCCCCCCTGGGCTGGCAGACCGAGCTCTCCGGGTTCTGGATCGGACGCCATGTGATCAACCCGATCCCGTCCGACATCATCGACCTGGACCGCGACGCCCTCGGCCTTCGGGCGCAGGTGGGCCGCAATCATGTCCTGGGGGGTGGGACGCTTCATTGGGTCGCCGGAATCGAGGCCGACCAGCAGTGGGATGATCGCCTGAACTTCCAGAACCAGCAGGGCAGCCGGGGCGACCTGAGGCTCGACCAGGAAGAGACCGTGCGCGGGGTGGCCCTCTTCGTTCAGGGTACGGCGCCCCTGCCCGGCCGGGGTGAAGTACTGGCCGGCATTCGGTGGGACCGACACGCCTTCGAGGCGGTGGACCGATTCCCCCGCTCCGGCGACGAGGCCGACGGGACCGGACAGCGGACCATGGATGCGGTGAGCCCCTCACTGGGGGTGCACCTGAGCATGGGTGACCGGACCGACCTGTTCGCTTCGGCGAGCACCTTCTTCGAGACGCCTTCGACCACCGAGCTTGCCAACCGGCCCGATGGAGCCGGGGGATTCAACCCCGATCTCGAGCCCATGCGGGGGATTTCGGGTGAGGTCGGGCTGCGGGGTCGGCTGAACGGAAGCGTCAGCTGGGAACTCACCGGCTACCGCACGAACCTGGAAAACGAGCTCGTGCCCTTCGAAGTCCCGCAGGCGCCGGGTCGCACCTTCTTCCGGAACGCGGGATCGTCCTATCACCAGGGGGTCGAGGCCACCCTGGCCACCCAGCCGGTGCCGGGGCTCTTCCGCACGGAGTTCACGTACTCGTGGACCGATGCCCGATTCCGGAGCTACGCGACCGAGTCCGAGAGCTTCGATGGGAACCGGGTTCCCGGGGTCGCTCCCCATCGGGCCCGGATCCTGGCTGCGTGGACCCCCGACAACGCACGGTTCGAGATCTCGGGCAACTACCTGCACGCCGTTCCGGTCAATGACCTGAATACGGCCGAGGCGCCGTCCCACCTCCTATGGGACCTGAGGGTCGCCGCGCCCGACTGGGCACCCGGCGGCGGTGCGGTGAGTTTCGCCCCGTGGGTGGCCGTGACGAATCTTCTGGATCGAGGGCACACGGCATCGGTGGTCGTGAACGCCTTCGGAGGTCGCTTCTTCGAGCCGGGGCCGGGCCGCTCACTCCAGCTCGGAGTCCGCGGGGTCTGGGGGAGTGTTCGGTAGGATGCCGGCCCCCCCGGTGCGTCCGTGATCACGCCAGGTCTCACCCCGGCCGGTCCGTCCGACGTCGCGCGTCACTACGACGAGCTCGATCGGTTCTACCGGGCGCTCTGGGGGGAGCACCTGCACCACGGACTCTTCGAGCATCGAAGGGAGGACCCGGCGGTCGCCACGGAGCGGCTCGTCGACCGGGTGGCCGACCTGGGTGAAATCGGGGCCGGCACCGAGGTCTGCGACGTCGGATGCGGGTACGGTGCGACGGCCCGGAAGCTGGCGGTCGAGCGGGGCGCCCGGGTCCGTGCGCTGACTCTGTCGGCCGCGCAGGTGAAGGTCGCCCGTGCTCGGACGCCCGGGACGCTGCCCCCGGGCGCCTCGCTCGAGGTGCTCCAGGGGAACTGGCTGCGAAACGACTTTTCCGATGGCTCCTTCGACACGGTCATCGCCATCGAGTGCCTGACCCACATGCCTGATCAGGCCGCCTTCTTCGCCGAGGCGACTCGCACGCTGCGGCCGGGGGGGCGACTGGTGGTCTGCGCCTGGCTCACCGGGGACGCCCCGGGGCGGGCGGCGCGACGCTGGCTCCTGGAGCCCATCTGTCGCGAAGGGGAGCTTCCGGGAATGGGGTCCGCGGCCGAGACCCGCGAGCTCATCTCAGGGGCCGGGCTGGAGCTGCTGGCGTTTCAGGACTGGTCGGGGGCGGTGCGCCGGACCTGGACGGTCTGTGCGCGGCGGGTGGCCTCGGCCCTGGCGACGGACCCTGCCGCGCGGCGCCTCCTGCGGGACCCGGCCGTGCGAAGCCGGGGGTTCGCCCGCTCGGTCTTCCGGATCTGGCTCGCCTACCGGGTGGGCGCGATGCGCTACGGGCTCTTCGTGGCCCGAAGGCCGGTCGCCGGGTCCGGGGGATGAAGGGGATCGGGGCGGCGCTCCGGGGCCGGTTTCTTCGCTTCCGGCGCGAGATCATCGTCGTGGCCTACGCGATCCGGCATCCCGAGACGCCCCTCCGGCTTCGCCTGGCCGGCGCCTTCTTCCTGCTCTACCTGGCCAGTCCGGTCGACCTCATCCCCATCGTGGTGCCCGTCCTGGGGCTGCTCGACGACCTGGTGATCGTGCCGTGGGGCCTCAGTCAGGTCGTGGGTCGCCTGCCCCCGACCACCCGGGCCGACGCCGAAGAGAAGGCGCAGCGCTTCATCCGGCGATGGGTGAAGCGACCGCTGGTCTTCCTGCTCGCTCTGATCGTCACCCTGATGCTCCTCTGGGCGCTGCTCCTCGCACTCCTCTGGTGGCTATTCTTCGGGTGAGTCGGAGGGCGTCCGGGGGGGAGACGACCCGCCACCCCGGTTGCGTCCGACTCCCGGCTTTCCAATGCTAGTTCGTGCCATTCCTGTGACTTGAGATGGGAACGACATGGAGACGCTGCGGCAAGTTGCGGAAACATTGGAGGGGTGGGTCTGGGCCTCGGGGATTGATCTCGGCGAAGAGACGATTCCCTTCGTGGTCATCCTTCTGCTCGGAGCCGGACTCTACTTCACCCTTCGACTGGGCTTCATCCAGGTCCGACGTCTGGGACACGGAGTAGCGGTCGCCACGGGCCGATACGACGACCCCGACGAGCCGGGGGACGTCACCCACTTTCAGGCGCTGTCGACGGCGCTGTCGGCGACGGTCGGGATCGGAAACATCGCCGGCGTCGCGATCGCGCTGCACTGGGGCGGCCCGGGAGCCCTCTTCTGGATGTGGATGACCGCGATTTTCGGGATGGCCACCAAGTTCGCCGAGGTCACCCTCGCCCAGGAGTACCGCGACGTGAAGGAGCGGGGCCCCGATCACCCGGTGTGGGAGGGTACGGTCTCGGGTGGCCCCATGTACTACATCGAGCGGGGACTCGGCAAGCGCTGGAAACCCCTGGCCGTTCTCTTCGCCGTGGGTCTCGGGCTGGCGGCCTTCCTGACCGGAAACGGGATCCAGGCCAACACCGTCGCCGACGTGATGCGCGACGAGTTCAGCGTCCCGATCTGGATCAGCGGGCTGATCACCGCCGGGGTCGTGGCGGCGGTGATCCTCGGGGGGATCTCGCGGATCGGGAAGGTGACCGGGATCCTCGCCCCCGCCATGGCCACCGTATACGTGGCGGGAGCGATGGTGATCATCGTGATGAACTACGACCAGGTCCTGCCGTCTCTCGCCCTGATCGTGACCGAGGCCTTCAATCCCAGCGCCGGGGTGGCCGGGGTGGGGGTGGGCGCCTTCCTGGTGACCCTCATGTGGGGAGCCCGCCGGGGTCTGTTCTCGAACGAGGCGGGGATGGGCTCTGCGCCGATCGCCCATGCGGCCGCGAAGACCGACGAACCGGTCTCGGAAGGGGTGGTGGCACTCCTCGAGCCGTTCATCGACACGATCCTGGTCTGCACCATGACCGCGCTCGTGATCATCATGACCGGTGCCTGGGGCGACCGCTTCGAGACCGAGCTCACCTTCACGGGCGGGCACATGAGCTTCCTCGAAGAGCTCGATGGGGGGCGCTTCGACTTCTACGTGGGTGCGCCCGACGAGATCGAGGTCGTCGAGGGGGTGCCGGTCGACACCGGACCCGGCGCTCGTCGTCTCGCATGGCACGAGGTTGCGATCGACACCTTCTACACCGACGAGGCACAGACCCTTCTGTTCACCGGCGTGATCCTTCCGGGCGAGAACCGGGCGGTAGCCGACGACGGGACCCAGCACGGCTCGCTCTTCGGCAACGCGCCGCTGAATGGCGCACCCCTAACCATGGCCGCCTTCCAGCGGGGCCTTCCGGGAGACTGGGGCCAGTACATCGTGATCCTGACGGTCCTCCTCTTCGCGATCTCGACGGCGATCGCGTGGAGCTATTACGGGGACCGATGCGCCTTCTACCTCTTCGGGTCCCGGGCGGTACTCCCCTACAAGATCGCCTTCGTGGGCATGCACTTCATGGGTGCCGTGGTCCCGCTCACGGTGGCCTGGACGATCGGAGATGTCTTCCTGGGGCTCGTCATCATTCCGAACCTTCTGGCCGTGATTCTTCTGACCCCGAAGGTCCGGGAACTCGCGAAGGACTACTTCGAGCGCCGCCCCTGGGAGACGACCGGCCACCCCCCGCCCGACCGGCGCTGATCGGTCGGGGGGCGGATACTCGGTCGCCAGCGGTCAGAAGCGAACGCCGATACTCACGCTGAAGAAGGGGTCGACGTCGTCGGCGGAGTCGAGCCCGGCCTCTCCGCGCACGAAGAACTCGTCGACCGAGATCGTGCCCCCGCCGATCACGAACAGGGAGTTGTCGGTCTCGGTGATCGACTCCTGGGTGAAGCGGCGGTGCGCGATCCCGGCACGAGCTGATGGGATGAGCGCCGGCCCGTCATCGGAGAGGGCGATCCGGCCGCCGACCGAGAGTCCCAGGGGGATCCGGATCCGGGTGGTCGAGATCTCGTTGACCGACCGCGACGTGTAGTCGGCTCCGGTGACCGGGCAGATGCTCAGGCCATTCGAGCGGATGTCGTACGAGACCCGCCCCTCGAAGCGGGCCACCCGCTCGTCGGAGGCGTCCTCTTCGAGCGAGACCCCTGCCCGAAGGCCGAGAGGTCCGGGGACGTTCGCCTCGACCCCGACCCCGAAGTCGTTCGTGCGTTCAGTGATGTTCGCGTCGCCGGTCAGCGAGAACTGTCCCGGTGCGTTCGGGCTTCCCAGGCAGACCTGCGCGAGCGCCGAGATCGGGGTGAACAGGAGGGTGGCCCCGGCCAGCATCAGAGTGCCCGGAAGGGCGATCGACCACCGGGTCGGGGTTGTTCGGGAGGGACGGGGAGCACGGGGACGGTTCATCGGGCGACCTCGGTTCGATTAAGGGACGAAACCACACAGCCCTTTATGCGAAACCCGGGGCCCTCACCCGCCACCGACCGCCCTCACCGGCCACGGACCAGAACGTGGATCGTGACCGGAAAGAGAACAAACGCGGTCGGAGAAGCGGCGTTTGAGCGATTTCCGGCGATAATCGCCGGAAACATCCCATGGGTCCTCACGGCCCGACCCACCATGAGCGATTTCCGGTAATAATGACCGGAAATCCCGCTTTCGAGGAGTTTTCGGGGACGTTTGTGCGATTTCCGGGAACCGAAACGCCGCGAAGCCCCCGGGCCGACCCGGGTTGGGGCTGAGGGGCGTCCGGGTGGCGGACATGGGCCACCCAGGCTGGAGTCTGGGGGGCGGATGGCGGCCCTGGCTACTCCGGCTGGAGGATCCCGGGTCCGGCTACTCCGGCTGGAGGATCCCGGGTCCGGCTACTCCGGCTGGAGCCGGAAGTTGAAGTCGCCGCGCTGAGAATGACCGTCCTGGGCGATCACCCGCCAGTGCACCGTATAGTCGCCGGGAATGATGCCCTCTTCGGCCAGCTCGATGTATACCTGCCGCGGGTCGCTCTCGTCGGCGGTGGCTTCACCGGTCGGCACCAGCTCCTCGGCGGCATCGGCCAGACGAACCGAGGTTCCGCGCATCACCGGCGCCTCGGAGAAGAAGAGGCGGATCTCGGTGGGGGATTCGACGATCGTGGAATCCGCCATCGGCTCCGAGCGCAGGAGCTCCAGGTGGGGCGGGGCGAGGGAATCGGCCGAGGTCGGAGCTGCCACTCCGGCCCCCAGCGATACGATGACCAGGACCATGGCGGCCATGGCGGCCATGGTGCGCGTCTCCGAGGCGGTGCGTGCAGAAGGGTTCATCAGGGTCGGAACTCCGCTTTGAGTTGAGGAATGCAAGGGTTCCTACGCCGGTGACATCGAGAAGGGTCCGCCCGCCAGGTGCGGCCCGCGACGGGTAGTCCTCGGCTCCCACTTACGGTAGTTTTTCCCGCGCCGAGCGTCCGGACCCATGACGGGAATGCCTGATCAGTGACCGCGGAAACGCGGGATTTCCGTAGGGAACCCGCGAGGAGAACCGCTGCGCTCGCCCTTGCCCATTCAGCACTCGGACCCTTCGTGCCCACTTCCGATCGACCTCGTTCCGAACGATCCCTCGATCCTCAGGACTGGGAGGCCTTTCGGGCGCTCTCGCACCGTGCGGTGGACGACATGGTGGACTGGCTTCGACACCGCGACGAGGAACCGGCGTGGCGTGAGATCCCCGACGAGATCGAACAGGCCCTGGCCAGGCCACTGGCACCCGGGGGGGAGACCGAGGAGGCCATTTACGCGGACTTTCTCGAGACGGTGCTCCCCTACAGCCTGGGCAACACCCATCCCCGCTTCTTCGGATGGGTTCACGGTGCCGGCACCCCGATCGGGGCGCTGGCGGGCTTTCTGGCCGCGACGATGAACGCGAATCTCGGGGGGCGTGCGCAGGCACCGGTGCTGGTCGAACGGCAGGTTCTGGACTGGGCCCGCGAGCTCTTCGGGTTCCCGGCGGGCTCCGGAGGCATCCTGTTGAGCGGTACCTCGATGGCGACCGTGGTGGGGCTTGCGGTCGCCCGCCATCGTGCGACCGGGGGCCGCGACCGCGTCGATGGGATCCAGGACCCGTCGCGGCTCGTCGGATACACGTCGGCCGAGGCCCACAACTCGATCGCCAAGGCCTTCGAGCTTCTCGGGTTGGGAAGCGATGCGCTTCGCGAGATTCCGGTCGACGACGACGGGGGCCTGGATCCCGAGCAGCTGGAGCGCGCGGTCCGAGAGGACCTCGAAGCCGGACACCACCCCTTCGCCGTCGTGGCCACGGTCGGCTCGGTCAACACCGGGGGGTTCGACGACCTGCTGGCGCTCAGGAGGGTCGCGGATCGCCACGACCTCTGGCTTCACGTCGATGGCGCCTTCGGCGCGGCCGCGCAGCTTTCATCCCGATTCGCGCCCATGCTCGAGGGGATCGACCGCGTCGACTCCCTGGCCTTCGACTTCCACAAGTGGCTGCAGGTGCCGTACGACGCGGGATGCGTCCTGATCCGCGACGGAGAGCTGCACCGGGCGACCTTCGAGTCCCGGCGGGATTATCTGACCTCACAGGAGAGGGGAGCGGCGAGCGGTGAGCCGTGGTTCTGCGACTTCGGTCCCGAACTGAGTCGGGGCTTCCGCGCACTGAAGGTCTGGTTCACCCTCCGGCACTACGGGATCGAGCGCCTCGGGCAGATGGTGGAGCGAGCCTGCGACCAGGCCACCCACCTCGGGGACCGGGTCGAGGCCGAAGCGGAGCTGGAGTTGATGGCACCCGTGACGCTCAACGTGGTCTGTTTCCGATTCCGAGACGATACGGCCACCCCCGCCGAACTGGATCGTCTGAACCGCGAGATTCTGACCGAGCTTCACGAGCGTGGGCTCGCAGTGCCCTCGCCCACCCGCGTCGGGGACCAGTTCGCCCTGCGGGTCTGCATCTGCAACCACCGCACGGGCCCCGACGACATTGATGCGCTCGCCGAGGCCACCCTCGCCATCGGGCGGGAAGTCTCGGGGCTGGTCGCCGTATAGCCCGGGGGGAGCCCACCCGAGTCAGCGGTCCTCGGTGACCTGGACGGGAACGGACATTCGGAGCTCACCCTCGGCGGGGAGGATCACGGCCTCGATGGTATAGGAACCCGGCTCCTCCGGCGCCTCGATCTCAGCCTCCCAGACCTCGCCCTCCTCGCCGGGAGCGATCTGCTTCTCGGTGATCATCTGGGCGAAGGACCGTTCATGGCTCCAGCGGGTGACCTCGTCGCCTGCTTCGTTGATGAGGATCACGTCGAAGAGCTGAGCGGTCCGGAAGTTCAGGGTCCGGGGCTCGGTCCCGCGGTTCGAGAGCTGAAGGGTCAGGGTCACGGTCTCTCCCGGCTGGTACTCCACCCGCTCCAGACCGATGGTGAGCTGGAGCCCGTCCATCGGGTCGGCAGGAGCTTCGGGAGCAGAGACCGTCTCCTCGGCCCACTGGGCGTCTTCGTCGGCGCCGCAGGCGGTCACTCCCACCAGGAGAAGCAGGAGGGGGACGAGGGCCACGGCGAGTGTGGGGGCAGAGCGACTTCGGACCCCCCGGTGCGGGTGGATCGGAAGGTCAGGGTGCAGAGACATCGACATCCTCCAGTCGGATTTCGGAAACGAGCGTGAGTCGGCCTTCCTCGAACCAGCGATCGTAGTCGGCCACGTCGGTGATCTGCGGATCGGCGGTGTAGTTCTCATAGTCCTGAATGAGTATACCCCCCACAGTCCTGCGGTTCACCGCCCGACGGAATCGGGTGCCCCCCTCTCCCGTATGGTAGAGGTAGGCCAGGTAGTCGAGCGTTCCGTGCTCCGTGTCGAACCAGTAGATGAAACGGTCCTCCCAGTCGCGGCCTCCGCCATCCTGGCGGAAGGTCACCTCGATCTTCCTCTGAGCGCGACCCTCGATCTCTGCCTCACCCAGATCTCGAAGGATGACCGCCGGATCGTCGAGTCGGAAGGGGAGGAAGGCAAAGTAGACGACCGAGTTGACCGCGGTCTCGAGAGAGGTGCGGACGTCCGGATCCAGCTCGACCGGCTCTCCGTCGACCCAGGCCCGGGTGCCCTCGTTGTCCATGAGGTCACGGGTGGCACGGCCTTCGTCGTCGACCCCAATCCGCTCATACCGGAACTCTCCCCCATCCCGGTACACCAGGAAGGTGTGATCCCTGAAGCCGAACTCGATGTGCACCCGCTCGAAGTTCTCGCCCCCGTGCACGTCGATCGCCCGATATACCACCTGGCGGGCGTCCGAGTCGGCGGTGTCGCAGGCGGTAGACGCCAGCATGGAGAGCAGGAGCACCGTGGCACGGCGGACACCCCGTGCGATGCGATGACGAGTCGTGTAGCTCATGAACGTCCCTTCGGCCCGAGTTCGGACCCTTGTCCCCTGTGGACGGAGCGGTGTATG
This sequence comes from Gemmatimonadales bacterium, assembly GCA_007692605.1. Lineage (GTDB taxonomy): Bacteria > Gemmatimonadota > Gemmatimonadetes > Longimicrobiales > Gaopeijiaceae > SLBA01. The sequence continues at coordinate 1,595 of REBS01000075.1, read as the reverse complement.
GTTCTCAAACGCACCCCGTGGTCGTATGATGGTGCCCAACCGAAAGCGATCGCCGCCAGACGCAGGAGTGAAGCTATGTTTCGATCTGTGCGAGGAAAAGCCATGCGAGGCCCCAGCGGTTCCCGGTCGGTCGGCGTGGCGCTGCCCGGATCGAGTCCTTCGTTCGCCGCCCCGGGCGCCCGGCTTCGACCGGGCTGTGCGAAGCGGTGACGGCTACGGGGCGGTTCCGGTATCGGGACGAATCCGGAGAGGAGCACGAGCTCGCATCGATCGAGGCGCTCTCCCAGAGGGTGGAGGAGGGGTCCCTGTCTCCCGACACCTCGCTCTTCGACGCAGGGACGGGTCGGTGGGGTCGCGCCGGGGACCTTCCCGTCTTCCAGTTCATCGTCGACGAACTCCGACGGGAAGGGCGGCTCCCCGAAGGATTCGATGCTCTCGAACCGGTCCCGCCTCCTCGCGAAGCCGGGACGGAATCTCCACCGGAAGCCCCCTCCGAATCGTCCGCCGAGAAGGATCTCGGCCCCGACTCCGAAACGCTGGAACTCGAAGACGAGGACACGCCGATCGGACCGGATCTCGAGGAGTTGCCGCTGACCCCGGACCCGTTCGAGATGCACCTTCCCCGTAGCATGCAGGGTGCGGGGGGCGAGGAGGAAGACGACGAGGACGAAGAGGTAGCCGCAACCGGAGAGGGTCTCGACAGCAGTCCATTGCACGAGTGGATGCTGTCGCAGGCTCCGCGCCCTGATCGGGACCCGAGCGAAGAGACCCCGCCGCCGACTCCTCCCCCCCTCGAGGACCGGCCCCGCAAGCAGCTCAAGGGCATCGAGCCCCTCGCCTCGAAGGCGTCCGGATACGAGTCCACGGGACCGGCACCGAGCCTCGAACGGGACGTCGAGGAGGCGGACGATGTCTCGGAGTGGGACACGCGCGTCCTCGACAAGGATGCGGCCCCGCCGGGGGAAATCCGCTCGCGCCCGCCCCCCCCTCGCCGCGACGGGCGGAGTCGTTCCCGACATCGGCTCAAGGATCGCCGCAAGGGCATGATCGTCGGGGTGGCCGCCGCAGGAGCCGTGATCCTTCTGATCGCCGTCTTCATGCTCACACCGGGCGGAGAGGACCCCTCCGATCCATTTCGTGCGACCGGGCCCGAGGTGGCCTCGGGGGTCTCGGACCCCGTTCCCGGTCTTCCTGCGTTTCCGCTTCCCGACGGGTCCCCCGGATGGGCGGGAGAAGAGGGTGAGGATCCGGAATCGGCCGAAGAACTGGCCGCCGCGCAGTTGCAGGCCGCGGTGTCGGCCGAACTCGAGTCGCTCCTGGATTCGGTGCGGGTCGAGAGGGATCTCGATGTCGTGCCGCCCGGTGGGTGGCTCGGCGGACGGTATCTGTCCGGCGCATCGGGCTTCGACGAGGTCCCGGCCTTCTGGGAGGGCTACACCGCGTTCATTGAACAGCTCATGGAAGTCGACGAGGACCTCTACCTCGAGGCTGCCCGACGCGGGTGGGAACGCGTTCGTGCGGATGACGCCGAGGAGGCGGGCGATCCCGGGGACCTGGACGCCTTCATGGCCGTCATGGGCGAGCGCTACGCGTTT